>DRBO01000099.1 GCA_011039385.1 Chloroflexota bacterium
CACCCTGGTTAACACAATCATCAGCGATAACAGAGCAGGACGGAACGGTGGAGGAGTCTTCCTCAAGGGAACTTTGATTTTGATCAACAGTCAAATCACCAAGAACAGCACACCAGCGGATGGAGGCGGTGTCATCATCTATGGTGTTTTAGATTATACCGATTCGGCGATCGACAATAACATAACTGGTGGAAATTACATCATCTGGGGGGATGACAACTTCAGGGGGAATGGGAAAAGTGGGTATCGCAAAAAAACCAGCGCATATCGGATAACAACTGCTACCTTAAATGAGGATCTAAAATAAGCCAAAAAAGGGACTGTGTTGACTTTTACAGTTGAGTTCTTTACACTGGAACCATGCCTGCACGCGTTCACTCCTGCGCCGTGCTGGGGCTGGAGGGGGTCTTAGTTGAAGTTGAGGTAGATACCACCCACGGTTTTGGGTACATCATCGTAGTTGGCCTCCCGGATACTGCTGTCAAGGAAAGCCGCGAGCGGGTCCGGGCTGCCATCAAGAACATCCCGGTACCTTTCCCCCGCAAATCACTGATCATCAATCTGGCTCCCGCCAATGTGCGCAAAGAAGGACCGGCCTACGACCTGCCCATGGCTGTGGGGATTCTGATCACCGCCGGCCTGATCCCATCCTCAGCGGTTGAAGACCTGGTCATCGTAGGTGAGCTTTCCCTGGACGGCTCGATCCGCCACACACCTGGATTGCTTCCCATGGCAGCCATGGCCAGGGAAAAGGGTTTTCGGGGCATCTGCGTTCCGGCACCAGACGCCGCCGAGGCTGCGCTGATCCCTGATCTAGAAGTACTGCCCGTACGATCTTTGACAGATCTTTTCTGGCATCTGACCGGTGATCAGCCGATCTCACCTTATCAGCAGTCCAGCCCCCGGGAACTGCCGGCAATCAAAGCGCAAACTGATTTCCGGGAAATTAAAGGACAGGAACACGTCAAACGGGCCCTGGAAGTGGCCGCAGCCGGGAATCACAACATGCTCATGAACGGGCCGCCCGGGGCAGGCAAAACCCTGCTGGCCCGCTCCCTGCCCGGGATCATGCCCAGGATGTCGATTGATGAGGCCCTGGACGTGACCCGGATCTATTCCATCCTGGATCGCCTCCCATCCCATACGCCGCTCATCCAGCACCGCCCTTTTCGAGCTCCTCACCACACAATCTCGCACGCGGGGCTGGTCGGAGGCGGCACCTGGCCGCAGCCGGGAGAAATATCGCTAGCCCACCGAGGGGTGCTCTTCCTGGATGAGTTCCCCGAATTCGGCCGGCGGGTGCTGGAAGTGCTCCGCCAACCCCTGGAAGACAAAGCTGTCACCATCAGCCGCGCCCAGGGCTCTTTGACCTTCCCGGCCAATTTTATGCTGGTCGCCGCCATGAATCCCTGCCCTTGCGGCTACTATGGAGACCCGGTCAAGACCTGCACCTGCTCTGCTGCAGCCATCACCCGCTACCAAAAACGCCTTTCCGGACCCATCCTGGACCGGGTCGATATCCAGGTTTCCGTTCCTCGGGTGGAATTTGATAAGTTGACCTCAGACCGGTTAGGGGAGCCCTCCCGGGCAGTGCGTGAGCGGGTGGAAAAAGCACGGCAAATCCAGCGGGAAAGGCTGGCCGGATCACCGCGATCCGCAAATGGGGACATGATCCCCCATGAGATCCGCCAGTTCTGCTCCCTCGATCAGGAATCCCTCAACCTGATGCGAAACGCCCTCCAGCAGCTGGGGCTCTCGGCCAGGGCCTACCATCGAGTCCTGAAGCTGTCGCGGACGATTGCCGATCTGGCGGGCGCGGAAGATATCGCGACAGTCCATCTGGCGGAAGCGTTGCAGTATCAACCAAGAGGGGAATTGTAAACCTGGCCGGATCGCCGGGGTTTGATACTGGCCCGATCCGGCTGATTGGCTCCGCAAAATCGTCCTGGCAGCATAGAGACCGATCCCGGCAGCCTCCTCGTTTTGTATTGTGCTGAAGGTGGGTTATGCTGCCAATCCAGTTAATTCAACCCCCTTTTAATTTGACAACCAAATAGAATAGCAGTATAAATTGGCCTGTTGTCCATATCACAAATTAACGGTAGAGAGAGATTTACTCATTAATGCACTGGAGGCAGACCTTCACACATGAAAAATCACCAGCGCTGGATCATTCCGATCCTACTCATAATTGGCTTTTCAATCTACGTTGATCTGCCCACACACCCGGGTATTAAGAAGGAAATTAAAACCCAGCTGGGTTTGGATCTTGTTGGCGGCGTACAGGCCCTCTTAGAAGCGGACCTGCCAGCTGATGCCGAGGTGACCTCAGAAAACATGCAGACCTCCCGGAAGATCATCGAAGATCGCGTGAATAGCCTGGGTGTCAGCGAAGCTGTCGTCCAGATCGCCGGGGACCGCCGTATTTTGGTGGAGCTGCCGGGTCAACGAGATCCAGAAGAAGCCCTCTCTACTATCAAGGAGACGGCTTTGTTGGAATTTGTTGAATTTGGGGATCTCCCAGAGCAAGAGATCAGCCGGCTGATGCATACAAAAATCAAGACTGACTACCAGACAGGAAGTGCTGGAACTGAAGTTGACAGTTCTACTTCAGAAGAACCAGTTTATCACACCGTCATGACAGGGGCAGCGATCAAACAGGTAGGCGTAACGACTGATGCTGCCGGGAATTATCTGGTTGGTTTTGAATTGACACCAGAAGGGTCGGTAATATTCAAAGACTATACAACCAATAACGTTGGTGAATTCCTGGCAATCATTCTGGACAAAGAAGTCATCTCTGTCCCCAGGATCCACCAACCGATCACGGCTGGACGAGGAACTATCAGCGGAAATTTCACCTATGAAACCGCAAGCAATTTGTCAATTCAGCTGAGATATGGTGCCCTGCCCATCCCCCTCAAAGTCATCCAATCTGAAACCATCGGACCATCCCTGGGTGGCGATTCCCTGCATAAGAGCCTGGTGGCAGGGATCATCGGACTGGCGGCAGTAATGTTGTTCATGGCTGTCTATTATCGCCTGCCGGGATTGATTGCAGACCTGGCGTTATTGATGTATGCCCTGCTGACCTTCGCCATCTATCGGTTGATTCCTGTCACACTGACCTTGCCTGGAATCGCAGGGTTTGTCCTGAGCATAGGGGTCGCCGTGGATGCCAATGTGCTTATCTTTGAGAGAATGAAAGAAGAGCTGAAAGCAGGGATCTCTATTCATTCGGCTATCTCATTGGGCTGGGATAGGGCATGGCCATCGATTCGGGACTCAAATATCTCAACCTTGATAACTTCAGCCATTCTCTTCTGGTTTGGTTCCACTTATGGCGCCAGCATCGTGAAAGGATTCTCGCTGACTCTAGCAATCGGTGTAATGGTCAGTTTATTTACTGCTGTCACCGCCACCAGGACATTCCTCCACCTGACGCTGGATAATATCAAAGCTTCGCGTCAGACAAAGTTGTTTGGAGTGAAATGAGGTTTCTATGAAAAACGTCATCAAACACCGCTATCTATATTTTGCCATCTCTCTTGTCGTGATCCTGCCCGGGTTAGCTGCCCTGCTGGTCTGGGGGCTCCCAACCGGGATCGACTTCTCAGGGGGCAGTTATCTTGAAATCCGCGTGAACAATGCCCTCCCATCCACTGATGATATGGTTGCCCTCCTGTCCGAATACGGGTTCACAGATACCAAGATCCAGCGCTCTGGCAACGATAAATTGATCATCCGGTCCAAGGCCATGGATGAAGAGACTTTAACAGCGATCCTGGCTGAGTTCGAAACTCGATTTAATGTAAGTGTTGAGCTGGATAGATTTGAAAGCGTCGGGCCTACGATCGGGAAAGAAGTTGCCCAGCGAGCTGCCGGTGCAGTTGGATTTGCCGCCCTGGGCATTCTGCTGTATATAACCTATGCTTTCCGGGGAGTGAAACATGCTTTCCGCTATGGGGTCGCCGCTATTCTGGCAATGCTTCATGATGTCATTGTGGTCATAGGCGCAGAAGCGATCCTGGGGCATTATCTGGGCTGGGAAGTTGATTCCTTGTTCCTGACAGCTTTGCTGACCGTGATTGGTTTTTCAGTCCATGATTCGATCGTGGTTTTTGATCGAATCCGCGAGAACGAAAAGCTCCATCGCCGCCAGCCCTATGAGACTGTTGTGAACCTCTCGATCGTCCAAACCTTTGCTCGATCGATCAATACCCAGCTGACGGTGATGCTCACGCTGCTCTCTCTGGTATTATTTGGAGGTAATACGATCCGCCACTTTGTCTTGATCCTGCTCATCGGTGTCTTTTCAGGAACCTACTCTTCAATCTTCAACGCCTCACCGATTTTGGTGGTATGGGAGAACAAAGAATGGAAAACCTGGTTTAAACGATCTCCCGCATAATTCACCTGAGACTCAAAAAAGGACTCATACAGCCATTGGGCCGTATGAGTCCTTTTTTAACTCCATACCAGCTATTCCTGTTCCGGACAGGATCCGATCCCTCAATGGAATTAGCCCTGGGTTTTTGGACTGCTGAAATCAGATCTCCCTTTTCAGAAGCTCTTTTATCAGCCAGATATTCACCTGCTGGCCGGAACCCAGATACATTTTCCAATCCCTGAGGTGATTCTCCAGTTGTTTCTGCAGCTGCTTCTCTGCCAGCTTGCGGTTATCAACCTGGCTCCTGGTCTGGTCATTAACCACTCTGAGCCGGGTTGGCTTATGTCGAAGGGCTACCTTGGTTTCCCGCTTATTAACGTTTTGCCCCCCAGGGCCTCCAGATTTACTGAAGGTTATCTCGACCTGGGACGGGTCGAGAGGGTTGATCTGGGAGAGATTGGCCGCAACCCAGGCAACATATTCCTCAAGGAACTGGGTTTCTTTGTCATCGCTATCAAATTCCGGGAAGCCGTCAACCACACTGAGCAAGGCATCCTCCAATTCCTCCCTGCGCTGTTTGAGCGAGCCAACCTGCTGCTGCCGTTTCAGGTCCTGGAGCGTTTTCCTCCCTTTGCCTGCAGAGCCTTTTCCCCCACTCCCTGCCGTGTTTTTCTCCCGAAACTGCTCTTCAAAGTTGAAATATTCGTCAGGATCCACTCGGCGATATTTTCCGGATGAGTTTTTATTAGCTGTCATAATTATCTGCCCTGGTGAACTCAGGTAGTTTAATTATAGCCAAATCATCCCCCATGTGTCCGTTACAAAGGGATTTAGGAGCAACTATTGTCTCCAGGATAGATTCGCATTATAAAAAAACGCTATCCGGAGATAGCGTTTTTTCGTTGATCTAACTTATGCTCATACAGATTCGACTTTGACTGCACAGACCTTGTACTCCGGGATCTTGGCTACCGGATCCAGGGCGGCGATCGTCAGCTCATTGGCCGAGGCTTCCGGGAAATGGAAATTGGCATACACCATCCCCGGCGGAACCCGGTCCGTGACCAGGGCTTGCGCTTCTATGGTTCCCCGGCGGGAGGAGACTCGCACTCGTTTATTGCCGTTCAGCCCCAGTTTTTCCGCATCCAGATCGTTCACCTCAATCAGGGCTTCGGGGTAGATATCCAGCAAGCCCTTGGAACGCCGGGTCATTTGTCCACCGTGCCAGTGGTACAGCACCCTGCCGGTGCTGAGGATCATGGGGAAGTCCTTGTCAGGGAGCTCCACTGGCGGGATGTGCTCAATGGGATTGAACTGGCCCTTGCCACGCGAGAACTGACCAACATGCAGGATCGGCGTTCCAGGATGTTCAGCATCTTTCACCGGCCACTGCAGCGTCTCGCCGTTGATAAGCCGCTGGTGGGATACACCGCCATAGATTGGAGTCAGGGCTGCGATCTCAGCCATGATCTGATCAGTGTCCTGGTACTCCCAGGCGCTGAAATCAGCTTCCTTCACCTGGCGTTTCCCGCCAGCGAGGATCTTTTTCGCCAGCTCGGAGATGATCCACCAGTCTGGTTTGGCTTCGCCGGGGGAGGTAATAGCTTTATGCACCATCTGGATCCTGCGCTCAGTATTCGTAAAGGTGCCGTCCTTCTCGGCAAAACTTGCTCCGGGCAGCAGCACATCGGCATAAGGGGCTGTTTCTGAAGGGAAGATTTCCTGCAGCACAACCAAATCGCAAGTTTCCAACGCCTTGCGGATATGGTTGGTATCAGGTTCACTCATCACGGGATCCTCTCCCATGATATAAATGGCTTTCAGCTTACCTTCTACTGCTAAAGGCATCATCTCTGTTGCCGTTAAGCCAATATTTAAAGAAAGCTGTTCTTCGGTAAGCCCCCAGGCCTGGGCAAACTTTTCTCTGTGAGCTGCATCAGTTACTTTTTGATATCCAGGATAAACATCTGGCAGTCCACCCAGGTCACACGCGCCCTGAACATTGTTTTGACCTCGCAGGGGATTTGTCCCGCCCCCCAGTACGCCCATATTGCCCAGCAGCATTTGCAGGTTGGCCAGACTCATAACGTTGCCCACTCCCGTGGTGTGCTGGGTGATTCCCATTGCCCACAGTACAGAAGCGGGTTTGTTCTGGGATAGAATTTCAGCCGCTGTCTCGAGATCGTCAATGGATACGCCTGTGATCTGGGAAGTTTTTTCAGGAGAATATTGATCAACGACTACTTTGAAATCCTCAAAGCCTTCCGAGCGCTCCTGAATAAAACCTTTGTCCTCCCAACCATTGGCCAGGATGATATGCATTAACCCGTTTATAAGGGCGATATCCGTGCCTGGCTGATGACGCAGATGAAGGGTTGCGAAATCCGTTAATTTAATTTTCCGGGGATCAGCAACAATCAACTTGGCGCCGCGCTGTCTGACTGCTTGCCGGATGCGCATACCAATCACCGGATGATTCTCAGTGGTGTTTGTGCCTATCACAAAGAACGCCTGAGCATCATCAGCGATATCGTCGATTGAATTTGTCATTGCTCCCGAACCAAAAGCGGTGGCCAGACCGACCACAGTGGAAGAGTGTCAAAGACGAGCACAGTGATCTATGCTGTTTGTCCCAATCACCTGCCGGGTTAATTTGTTCATCAAGTAGTTCTCTTCATTGAGGCATTTCGCTGAAGTTAAGAAGCCCATGCTGTCCGCACCGTAGGTGTCGCGAGTCTGATTCATTTTCTCGGCAGTAATTCCCAGAGCTACTTCCCAATCAACTTCGACCCACTGCCAGGGATTACCTTCCTTTTCATGATCACGTTTACTGGCAGCCGGTTTCTGTTTTCCATCCAGTAAATATTTTCTGACCCGGGGTTTGTCCAAGCGGTCGGCGTGCTGAATAAAGTCATATCCGAAGCGCCCTTTAACGCAGGTCCAGCCATGATTGGATGGTCCCTCCCAGGCAGAATCCACTTTGATAATTTTGTTGTCTTTAACTTCAAGGACCAACTGACATCCCACCCCGCAGTAGGGACAGGTGGTCTGGACCTTTTCAACCTCCCAGGATCTTCCTTGCCCCAGAGATAATTTCGGCCAAAGTGCTCCGGTAGGGCATACTTCCACACAGCTGCCGCAGAACTCGCAGGGGCTGTTATCCATGGAGCTGTCCGCGCCAAAGCCAATATAAGCGTTGAATCCGCGGTAAAACACACTGATCGCCTCTACCCCATTGATCTCCCGGCAGGCTCGCACGCAGCGCCTGCAGAGTATGCATTTATTGCGGTCTACCTGGATAAAGGGGTTGGGATCATTTACAGAGAAATGATGGCGGGTGCCGTGGAAAACATCTTCTTTGACCTCATACTCGTACGCTAAATCCTGAAGCAAACAATTCCCCGTTGCCTCACAGGTCATACAATCCAAGGGGTGATCAGAGATCAGCAGTTCCAGATTGAACTTCCTGGCAGCCCGGACGCGCTCGGTGTTGGTCTCCACAACCATGCCTTCTGTTACCGGGTATGTGCAGGATGGGTGCAGGGCGCGCTGGCCTTCGATTTCAACCAGGCAGATCCGGCAGGCTCCTTCCGGGGGTAGAGCAGGGTGATCGCACAAAATTGGAATATAGTGATTGTGTCGACGGGCTGCCTGCAGGATGGTATCTCCCTGTTCAGCCTGGATTTCTTTTCCATCAATGATCAAGTTTACCTTTCCCATAATTCAGATCACTCCTTCTCCCTGGGCAGCCTCAATCACTGGCAATTCATGTTTTCTCTTCACAAGAACCGCGCCGAGGTTGCAGACATCATAACAGGCGCCGCATTGGATGCATTGCGACTGATCGATGACATGGACTACTTTCTTTTCGCCAATGATCGCCTTGGTTGGACAGGCTTTCATGCACAGGCCGCAGCCCGTGCAGCGGTCTGCGTCAATCTCGTACGTGAACATGCCGGCGCAGACGCCCGCCTCACAAAACTTTTCAGTTACATGGGCTTCATATTCCGCTCTGAAGAAACGCAGCGAAGCCATCACCGGGCCAGGGGTCAGCTGACCGAGGGCACACAGGGAACCTTCCCGCATATATTTGGAGATGCGCTCAATCTCATCCAGGTCCTCAAGTGTCCCGTCACCACTGGTGATACGGGTGAGGACTTCGAGCAGGCGCTGCCCTCCCAGCCTACAGGGGACACATTTCCCGCAGGACTCGGCCGACGCGAAGGTCAAGAAATAGCGGGCAAATTCTACCATGCAGGTTTCTTGATCGACCACAATCATGCCCCCGGATCCCATGGTTGCACCGGCAGCTGTGAGGGAATCAAAATCAACAGGTGTGTCTAGCGCCTCCACCGGCAGGCACCCACCCAGGGGCCCTCCGGTCTGAACGGCTTTGAATTCCTTTTTATCAGGTATGCCTCCGCCAATATCATAAATGATCTCGCGCAGGGAAATACCCATGGGCACCTCAATCAATCCGGTGTTCTTGATCTTTCCTGTCAGCGCAAAAACAGCCGTTCCTGGCGATTTATCCGTACCAATTTCACTGAACCAATCCGCTCCTTTGGTAAGGATCTGGCTGGTGATCGCATAGGATTTGACATTATTGACATTGGTGGGTTTCCCCCACAAACCAGCTACCGCGGGGTAAGGGGGGCGGGGCCTGGGTTCTCCACGTTTGCCTTCAATAGACGCAATTAACGCTGTTTCTTCGCCGCAGACGAAGGCGCCAGCGCCTTCCTTGATCTTTAAATCAAATGAAAAATCAGATCCCAGGATATTTTTCCCCATCAAGCCCATCTCATATGCTTGCCGAATAGCGATCTTCAATCGCTCTATGGCCAGGGGGTATTCTGCCCGACAATAGATATACCCTTCTGGGGCCCCGATGGCATATGCGGCAATGATCATCCCTTCCAGCAAAGCGTGAGGATCACCTTCCAGGACCGATCTATCCATAAAAGCGCCAGGGTCGCCCTCGTCCGCATTGCAGATCACATATTTGGGATACCCTTTGGCTTTCCGGCAGAACTCCCATTTCAAGCCCGTTAAAAATCCTGCCCCGCCACGTCCCCGCAGGCCAGAATCCTTAACTTCCTCAATGACATCATCCGGACTCATCTTAAAGAGGGCTTTGGCCAATCCGCCATATCCTCCCGAAGCCAGGTAATCCTCAATATTTTCGGGATCGATGAGTCCGCAATTTCGCAGTGCAATGCGGACCTGCTTGCCATAAAACGGCAGTTCATCATAAGTAGGCAGCCCTTCCACTATTTCACCATTCGCTCCGGGAATCTGCCCGAAAATCCAGCGTTTGCTATACTCCCCCTTGATCAGGTGCTTTTCAAAGATTTTTCCCACCAGGGCGGGCGTTACCTTGGTGTAGGTGATCCGAGCTCCACCTGGCTGCTGGATATCCAGCAGGGGTTCATTGTGGCACATGCCGATGCAGCCCACATGAATGATTTCCGCTTCCAGATCAAATTTGTCCAGCTCCTCCCGGACTGCTGCAGCCACCTCGTTTGCTCCGGCAGCGATGCCGCAGGTTCCCATGCCCAGGATGATAGATAATTTATTGTTCTCACGATCTTTTTTATGTGCCCGGGCTTTTTCGCGAACCGCTTCCAGTTCGTTGATGTTCTTTAACACCGGCATGGGGGTTCTCCTTATTCGTAAATCAATCCAACTCTTTGATGTTCTTCACGATTGAATCCGCCGTCGTATTCCCATACACCTGTCCGTCTACCAGCGCGATCGGGGCCAGGCCGCAGGATCCAAGGCAGTAGACGATTTCCAGGGTATATTCAAAGTCTGGATCGCTGCCGCCAGCTTCAAGATCAAATCCATTCTCCACAGCCTCAACCAATTTTTGCGCTCCTTTAACATGACAGGCAGTTCCATCACAAATCTGGATCAGGTGCCGTCCGCGGGGCTCTAGGTTAAACTGGGCATAGAAAGTGGCCACGCCGTACAGCTGGCTGATAGAGATCCCGCTCTTCTTGGAGATTTCCACCATGGCATCTTCTGGCAAATAGCCGTATATATCTTGTGTGCGCTGCAGGATGGGGATCACTGCCCCCTTTTGCTCCCTGAATTCCTGCAGAATTGGCTCAATTAATCCAATATCGATATCTGTAACCGTCATCTCTCTACTCCCTGATTTGTCCTGCTAAATACGGATCCATCCATTTCTATTCCTCAAGAATGCTCTTTTCCCGAATCCAGACCCAATCGCTCCGGGAAAGAGTACACCCGCAGTTTGCCGTGCCGGGCATATCCCACCAGGGTGATGCCCCACTCCTTGGCCAGCTTGACTGCGGTAGTTGTCGGGGATGTCCGGGAAGCGATCACCGGGCACCCCATCGCCGCTCCTTTGCGGAGCATTTCCGAGGATATTCTCCCAGTAGACAGCAGCCCCATCCCCTGGGTGGGTATGCTCTCAATCAGGCAGGCGCCCTGAAGTTTATCGATAGTATTATGGCGGCCAACATCTTCCGCAACCTTCAGAAGATCGCCCGAATCGAGATCCAATAATCCCGCCGCATGGACACCCCTGGATCTGGCATAAAGGCTGTCTTTGGTCTGCAGCCTGGTAAAGGCTTCCAGCAGAGCCCCCGGTTCTGTTAAGAGCTGAGCCGGGAAGGGTTTTCTTTCCTCTTCCAGATCATCACGGGCGACACCGCTTCCGCAGCCCGAGGTGATGACCATCTTTTCGGGAAGCTGTACTTCTTTCTTCAACCAGATATCTATGCAGCAGCCGTCCGGGGTGACCTTGAGATCACTGATTTCATCCAGGCTGTCAATGATCCCTTCGTTCTTTAAGAAACCAACCGCCAACCAATCCTGGTTCAGCGGCGTGCCCATGATGGAGACGAACTCCACACCATTCAGGTAAATTGTCAGGGTAACTTCTTCAATGACCTCCCCGCCGCCTTCCTGCCAGTCATGATGAAATTCCCACCATCGGGTAGTCTCTGATCCGCGATTTGCCATCGCAACCTTCAATTCAATAATCTCAATCCACCAATAAAGTCATTCCGGAGCAGCTGCCGACCGGGCAAACTGCCCCGGAATGATCCATTCGCTTATTACACAAACCAAGCTGGAGTTGGTTTACATCAAGCCCAGCACATCTCCAGTTTCCACATCGATATCAATATCGTAGAACACCGGTCGGGTCGGAAGACCAGGCATGGTACTCATGGTCCCCAGTAGCGGATACAGGAATCCTGCCCCGACTGAAGCGCGAATATCCCGGATCGGGACGGTGAACCCAGTGGGGCGGCCTTTCAGGGTCCCATCATGACTCAGGCTCAGGTGGGTCTTGGCCATGCACATGGGCAGCTCGTCAAATCCAAGCTTGGTATAAAGCTCCACCTTCTTCTCTGCCAGCGGCTCAAACACCACCCCATCAGCGCCGTAGATCTCCTTGCAGATGATCTCGATCTTTTCCTTGATGGAGGTCCCTTCCAGGGGATAGAGGAATTTAAAATCGCTGGGCTGTTCAGTGGCTTCCACTACCGCTTTAGCCAGATCCACCGCGCCCTTGCCGCCTTCCATCCAGTGGCGGGTGACAACCGCATTGTAGGCGCCAGCCTTGATGGCCCTGTCTCGGACCAACTCTACTTCAGCCTGGGTGTCATCCTTGAAGCTATTGACCGCTACCACTGTTGGGATGCCGAACTTCAAGGCGTTTTGGATGTGGGCTTCCAGGTTGGCGATGCCCTCTTCCAGCAGCTCAAGGTTCTCAGTAACATAGGCCGGATCGAGGGGAGCGCCAGCAGTGACTTTGGGGCCGCCGCCGTGCATCTTCAAAGCCCGCACCGTGGCAACCAGTACCACTGCGTCAGGGATCAGTCCTGAGTAGCGGCATTTGATGTTGAAGAATTTTTCCATGCCGATATCGGCGCCAAACCCGGATTCTGTCAGCACAAAATCCGCCAGCTTAAGGGCGATCCTGTCAGCAATGATCGAGCTGTTGCCGTGGGCTATGTTGGCAAAGGGACCGGCATGAACAAATGCGGGGGTCCCTTCCAGCGTCTGCATCAGGGTGGGCTTGATGGCATCTTTCATCAGCACGGTTGCCGCGCCAGCCACACCGATGTCCTCCATGGTGACAGCTTCGCCCATCTTGTTAGTAGCTACCACTACCCGGCCAAGGCGTTCCCGCATATCTGCCAGGTCGGTGGTCAAGGCCAGAATGGCCATGATCTCACTGGCAACGGAGATGTCAAATCCGGTCCGTCGGGTGAATCCACCCTCTTTCGGTCCCAGACCGATCTCGATCTCTCTCAGCATGCGGTCATTGGTATCGACGATCCTGCGCCAGGTAATGGTCTCTGGATCGATATCCAGTCGAACGAATTTGCTGACTTCTTCATCAGTTAAATCATCTGGGTTAGTTTTATCAATGCCTAACTTTTTCAGGCGTCGAATCATGATGGGGGTGAATTCCCGCTTCCCGTTCTTGTCAGGTGGGCAAAGGCGCCTGAAGAGGGCTTCATCACTCTGGCGGCTCTCATGGTACATCCGGGCGTCAATTGCTGCTGCCACCAAGTTATTAGCTGCCGTGATGGCATGGATATCCCCGGTCAGGTGCAGGTTAAAATCCTCCATGGGGATGATCTGGCTGTAGCCGCCGCCTGCCGCGCCGCCTTTGATGCCAAAGGTCGGACCCTGGCTGGGCTGGCGGATGCAGGTGAATACACTCTTGCCCAGGTGGGCGCCCAGGGCCTGGCTCAACCCTACCGTGGTGGTGGTTTTTCCTTCACCGAGCGGAGTGGGCGTGATGGCAGTCACATCGATATACTTTCCATCGGGAACGTCTTTCAGCCGGTTGAGCACATCGAGCTTGATCTTGGCCTTAAATTTACCGTGCAGCTCCAGCTCGTCCTCTAGCAGGCCGATCTCATCCGCGAGGTCTTTTATCGGTTTTATTGTTGCACCATGAGCGATATCAATGTCGGAAGGAACAGGATCCAGCAACTTCAATGGGG
The DNA here is from genome assembly GCA_011039385.1 of Chloroflexota bacterium. Classification (GTDB taxonomy): domain Bacteria; phylum Chloroflexota; class Anaerolineae; order Anaerolineales; family UBA11858; genus B10-G9. Next base: position 13,387 of record DRBO01000099.1, read on the forward strand.
ATGGGGTAACGGGTTTCTTGTTAAATTTCATCGTTCACTCCTTTTGATCTATCGATAACAAAAGATACTTGCTTACTTTTCATAGGCTAATTTGGCTGCCCTGACGGTGTTCCGCAAGAGCATGGCAATGGTCATCGGTCCCACACCGCCCGGGACCGGGGTAAGATACCCGGCCACTTCCAGAGCCTCATTATAGTCTACGTCACCTGTCAGGCGGTAACCTCTCTTTGCGGTTTCATCATCAACGCGATTGGTCCCCACATCGATAACAGCTGCGCCGGGTTTGATCCAGTCACCTTTCACCATCTCTGCTCGACCCACAGCGGCGATCAGCACATCCGCTTCAGCGCATTTTTCCTTCAGGTTCTTGGTACGGGAATGGCAGATGGTCACAGTGGCATTTTCCTTGATCAGAAGCAGAGCAGCCGGCATGCCAACGATGAAAGAGCGGCCCAGGACAACAGCGTTAGCGCCTTCAAGCTCAACGCCGGCGTGTTTCAGCAAGTATAGAACCCCATCCGGGGTAGCAGGAACGAACATGGGTTCCCGGCCTTTCTGGGCCAGGCGGCCGATATTGAGAGGATGAAAACCATCCACATCCTTCTCAATGCTGATGGTCCGCAGCACGCTTTCGTCATCCAATCCATCAGGCAGAGGCAGCTGCACCAGAATACCATGCACTTCGGGATCGTCATTCAGCTGTTTCACCAGATTTTCCACCTCTTCCTGGGTTGCCGTGGCAGGAAGCACATGCCCAATGGAGGTGATGCCTGCTTTTTCGCAAGCTTTATGTTTCATGCTGACATAAACCTCTGAAGCTGGATTCTCTCCTACCAGGACCGTTGCCAGTCCAGGTGGATTTTTCCCTTCCGCAACCATGGCAGCTACGTCAGCGGCCACTGCATCGCGAACCTCTTGTGCAACCGCACGGCCATCTATGATTTTTGCAGTCATAAATTACTCCCTTGATAATGAGAAATTACATCGTTTTCGATTGTATAAGACGGGTGGAAATCACTCGCTGGCCTATTGCGCCAGATTAAAAAACATTATCATGAAAAAAGAATTGCTTAGCAAGTTATTTTTATCACCATATTGCTGTCGATTGATATACAACAAATATATCATCAAAGGGCCCGTTTTCGGGAGCGTTTAGGTCGATCCTGCTGTTTCCGAACCGCGAATGGGCCTGCAAAGAAGTTGCGAGAGGAATAAGATTGACTTACAATAGATTGTACTCCATCTATTTTTGTATGATCGGCACTGCGAGGTTATCCTGGTTCAGACAAAATCCGGCTCCTGTTCCCTCCCTAACCAATCTGTTATTGACTGCCTAAAAAGCGCGGGGCAACATTATCCTTTAGCATACCTCAACGCTACCATCAAACCAATCAGGTGCCAACTCGGGCATGATCTATCTATGACTCCAAGGAGTGAATTAAATGACTGACAGAAAAAAAGTTACCATCAGCACTCTTTTTAAAAAGGCTGCCCAGAAAGAACCAATTTCCTGGTTAACCAGTTATGACTACCCCACCGCCTATTTTCAAGAACAGGCTGAGATCGATATGCTGCTGGTGGGGGACAGCCTGGGCATGACCATGCTGGGATACGACGGCACCCTCCCGGTTACCATGGAGGATATGCTTCGGCATACCCAGGCAGTCCGCCGTGGAGCACCAACAGCATTTCTGGTGGGAGACATGCCCTACATGTCCTACCAGGCCAGCACAGAATCCGCCGTGTTGAATGCCGGCCGTTTTATGGCAGAGGCCAGCTGTGATGCCATCAAGCTGGAAGGCGGCCACGAAATGGCAGATCGCATGAGAGCTATTGTCAACGCAGGAATCCCGGCGGTGGGCCACCTGGGATTAACGCCGCAGAGCGTGGCTGCCCTGGGAGGTTTCAAGGTCCAGGGCAGGGGCGCTGCCCGGGCCAAGGAAATCATCGACGATGCCAAAGCGCTGGAAGAAGCGGGCGCATTTTGCATCTTGCTGGAAATGGTGCCAGACAGAGTCACCAAGATCATCACTGAAAGGGCTGAGAATTGCTTGATCATGAGTCTGGGGTCCGGACCAGATGCCCACGGCCAGCTGCTGATCTTCCATGACATGTTCGGCCTCTACCCCAAGTTCACGCCCAAAATGGCCAAGGTCTACGGCAATGCCGGGGAAGTCCTTCAGAAGGGCTTGATCCAGTACAACAAGGAAGTCAAAGACCAAACTTTCCCCAAGAGAGAAAACTGGTTTACCATGAGTGATGAGGAGCATGAGGAACTGCTGGGGCTTATATAAGATATTTCAGCTTTCCAGATCCTTGAAATAGCAAGGTTCCTTTTGTAAGGCGTAAGGTGGACAGAGTAAGGTAATTTGGCTCGAGTGAAATCAAGGGGGACACCTGGGTGAAAAATTATCATATGTCACGAGTTTTCGAACGGTGACATCTTACAAATACGCCATAAACCTTGCAGATGGAAGATTTCATGCTTCGCTAATATTTCCGAAGGAGGAAACGTATTCATTAACTGATCAAATCAGGAGGTCTTCAAGACCAATTGGCGCTCAGATTGCAGAGGCCTGGGGAAAACGAAGATACAAAAAACGCTTCGCCAGCAAAGTCACTGATGCATACGCAGAAACATACAAGACTGAACATTGGTAATTAATGGTTTGCCGTTGTGGATACATCGATACAGAAGAATTCAATTATTTATTAGTGGCACGTGGTCAACTCAGCCAATTAAATGGTGGAATGATATCAAAAGCTAATAAATTCTGTAAATGAAGAATCCGTGCAATCAACATCCATACATTAGATCTGTTTACAGTTTACACCTTACTCCCTACAAATCATCAAAATGGAGAAAAACATGACCGATCTACGTTCTCGATTAAAAATCACCCCGGCCCGCCTTGACGCCATCAACGAAATCCTCCTCAATCCGGAGATGGAAATTATTAACGACTTCCTGGATGTGGTCCGGAAATACGGTTCTCCGGAGGAAATCAACGCCAAGGCCAATGAAGCCAGGAAAATGGAGGTCTTGCTCGCCAAGGTGAAGGAAACCAGGCCAGAATACCTGCAAGATCTGGAATGGCTGGAAGAGCAAAAAGAAAGGGGGGCCTTCATCAGCGTGGCTGATTACCGCAGAAAAATCCTGGGAGAAAAGGCGGATCAGATGACCTTCACAGATGATTTCGCGGTCACCCTGGAAATCAGCGCCTGCCAGTATTTCCCCTGGGTGCGCATGATCGCTGAAAGAGCCCTTGAAATGGGCCTGCTCATGCCCGGCAGGTTCATCCGGGTCCGGAAGATGAAAGAGCAGGAAGAGGACGGCGACCTGCCAGCCTTCGCGGCGGCCATGCAGATCCTGGGATCCAGTTATGTGGAAACCCTCGACACCAAGGGAACGGATGGCTCGAACATCCATCTCGGGGGGCCAGAGACCATCACCGGATATTTCGGCGGCGTCGGCCAGCCTAATAGACACGCCCTCAAATGGCTTGATGAGTACCTCTATTACTATACAAAGTATGGTGTCCGCCAGGTCTTGAATATCAATCCCGGCACAGTTCTGCTGGCCTATATGCTGCACCGGCTGGGTGTGGATAACGAGTTCAAGATCTCTGTCTATATGGGAAATGACAACCCCTATGCAGCACTGTGGACGCTGCTGGGAGCCAAACTTTTCGCCCGCGATGACGGCACCACGCCCCTGATCGGGTTTAACTGGAGCAACTCGGTAAACAACCAGACCATGGAGTTGACCGCCCAGTTCAGGAAGGACCTGGGGTTTGAGGACATCATCCGCTTTGAGCACCACATCACCGAGACCTATAAAAGCATCGTTATTCAACCCTATAACCGCAGGGATGAACTGGTTGAAATTGCCGACCATGTAGCCAATATCTCCGCCAAACACGAGGGTGCCGATCCGGAAATAGACCTGACCAGGGAACACCCCTCGGATATCCTGGATTATTTCCGGGACAAATCCGAGATCATTACCGCGGGACACATGGATTTCCTTACCGGTAACTTCAGGGACAAATTTATAGCTCTCAATGAAACTGCCAGGGCGTTAACAGAAAATGGGCTGTCCTTCCTGGCCGCGCCCAACCTGCATAAGTAATTGGCCTGACAGAGCGGAGCGAACTCAACGGGGTTGTATGCCTGTTGAGCAGGGAACCGCTGTGGTGGGAAAACGAGACCATTCCATCCCGCCCCATCATGAAATCCCTGATCGTGAACAGCCTATCCGATCAGTATATTAAACTGTGGGAGGCAACTATGAATGTCATCCAATCCGGCAAGGGGCCCATGCTGCAGGCCCCCGACATGAACGCGTTCCGCGAGCATAACAGGAACAAGCCCCGGGGATTGATTGATAAGCGCATGAGCGAAGCGGAAGCGATCAGCAAGTTCGTTCAAGACGGGGATTACATCGGCACCGAGCTCTACGGAACTGTCCGCTGCCCGCAGTCTTTAATCAATGAGATCGTCCGCCAGGGGAAAAAAGAACTCCGGGTTGCCGGACAGGGTGTGTACGAACTTGATCTCCTGCTGGGAGCCGGTCTGGTCAAAGCCCTCGACCATACCTACATCGGCATGGAAGTTTATGGGATTTCCAACTGCCTGCGCCGGGAAGTGGAAAGCGGCCGGGTAGAACACTGTGTGGAATGGAGCAATGCAGCCATTGCCTGGCGTTTTAAGGCTGCAGCCATGGGCGTGCCGTTCATTCCCACGCGCTCCATGCTGGGCACAGACACCCTGGCTTATAGCGCCGCCAAAGTGATCGAAGATCCATTTGGCAACGGACCCATTGCGCTGCTCCCAGCCCTGATCCTGGACGTCGGCTTAATTCACGTCCACAGGGCAGACCGCTACGGCAATGCCCAGATTGACGGCATCAGCGGGTTCGCCTTTGAACTGGCGCGGGCGTCCAAGAACCTGATTATCAGCACAGAAGAAATCATCTCTACCGCGGAAATCCGGGCACAGCCTGACCGGACAATAATTCCTTATTACTTGGTGGACGCTGTCGTTGAGGCGCCTTTCGGCTCTCATCCCGGTGAAATGTGCTACGTTTACGAGCGGGATGAGCCCCAGATCAAAGCCTGGGTGGAAGCATCCCGGGACCCTGAAACCACCCGGGGGTATCTCCAAAAATATATCTATGATCTACAGGATCACCAGGCTTACCTGGATTTGATCGGGAAAGACAGACTGCAGGCATTGAAGGACATGGTCCCGGAGGTTTAAAATGGCAGAAGCTCCCTATAACCCCAACGAATTAATGATCTGCAGCGCATCCCGGCTGATGGAAGATAATTCAACCGTCTTCATCGGGACAGGAATTCCCATGTTAGCTGGCGCTTTGGCACAAAAAATGCATGCTCCTAATTTGATCAGTATTTTTGAGTTTGGAGGAACAGGTGCAGTGCTGGAAGAACTTCCCCTGGCCGTTGGCGAGCGGCGTACTTTTCACAAAGCCCTGGCGGCCTCAGGCATCCTGGACATTGTGGAAACCGCCCAGCGCGGATTTGTCGATTACGGATTCCTGGGCGGCGCCCAGATCGATCCCTACGGCAACCTCAACTCAACTGTCATCGGTGACCACGATCATCCCAAAGTCCGCCTCCCGGGCAGTGGGGGCGGCAATGACGTGGGATCCCATTGCTGGCGCACAATCGCCATCATGAAACATGATAAACTGCGCTTTGTGGAGAAGGTGGATTTCATCACCACCCCGGGATATCTTGAAGGACCCGGCGCCCGGGAACGGGCGGGGCTGCCGCCAGGGACTGGGCCCTATCGAGTTGTGACAACTCTGGGTATCCTCGGATATGACGAAAAAAGCAAAAGGATGAAGCTGCTCTCCCTTCAACCAGGCGCTGAAGTGGACCAGGTGCTGGAAAACACAGGCTTTGAACTGCTGCTGGCAGACGAAATTACCCAAAACTCGCCGCCCAGTGCACAGGAATTAACCATATTGCGGGAGGAGGTCGATAAAGACAGGTACTATATCTAGGAACACAGATTCATAATCACAAACTATTCAGGTGTATAATTTGCCACAGTTCGGGGTTTAATGCGATTAACTCACCACCTGAGTGCGATGATGCAGCTCAAGAAACCATGAAAGAAAAACAGGCCGTCCGGGAAGCATTTACAGAGATGTCAACCCACTACGAAAAAGTGGTGGATGGGGAATTAAATCTGTTTTGGGGCTGGTCTTACGATAATTTTGTCACAGAACTCGTGAAACATACCCACATCAAGAAAAACCAGAAGATCCTGGATATCGCGACCGGCACCTCGGTCATTCCCCGCAAATTAATGGAGCAGGAAATCCCCGGGGTACGAATAACCGGGCTGGATATCACGGAATCCATGCTGCGCCAGGCCCAGCACAAGGTTGCCACGTCTGGCTACCAGTCAGATATCCGCCTGGTTTGCGGGAATGCCATGGCCCTTCCCTGCGCCGATGGGTCCTTTGATGTGGTCGTGTCCGGATTGGCTTCCCACCACATGGACATCCCCTTGATGCTCTCGGAAATGAAGCGGGTCCTTAAGCCTGGCGGCCTGCTCTCCATCATTGACGTGGGCACGTCTCCCATCTGGGAAACGAAATTTTTTCAATTTTTTGCCAGGATAATAGCCTTCCTGTTCTTCCTTATCCGGGAAAATTCCACCCGGGCCTGGGCCGAGGCAGCCGCGGTTGACAACCTGCGCACGCCAGAGGGCTGGCAGAACGATTTGTCGCAGGCCGGGTTTAAGAATATCCAGATCACCAAATTAAAATCAAAATACAAGTGGGTCCCAGAGCCCCTTTCCATACAATCCTCTTATCAACTGGAGAGAGACCAATGACTAATCTAGCAACACTCATAAAACAGGGCAGAAAAGAAGAAATCTGGAACAAATACTGTGGGTTCCTTGATCTGAGTATTGATGAGTTCATGGAAATCCAGGAACGCCTGTTAATGGAACAGATCGATCTGCTGGGCAAGAGCATGATGGGGCGGATGTTGATGGGCGATGTGATCCCCACCAGCATTGAGGAATTCCGGGAAGTTGTTCCCCTGACAACCTACCAGGACTATCTGGGGTATCTGGATATCCAGCGTGAGGACGTTCTGCCCCGGAAACCGCTGATGTGGTGCCACACCTCCGGACGGACCGAGGAATACAAATTCAAATGGGTCCCTTATACCCAGAAAATGTACGAGCGCCTGGCGGAAGTCGTCGTTGGAGCCATGATCCTCGCCTCCGCAAATCGCAGAGGAGACATCAACCTGGAGAACAAAGATACCATCCTGCTCACAACTGCTCCCCCTCCATATTTCTCAGCCCTGGTAACAAGAGCAACTGACGACCATGCTGACGTGCGCTTCCTGCCCCCCCTCGACGAGGGCGAAAAAATGGGTTACGTGGAGAGGGTTCAATCAGGCTTCAAGCAGGCCATGGTGAAGGGGCTGGATTATTTTTACGGTATTTCCAGCGTGCTGGTGCGCATCGGACAACAATTTGAATCTGGGGGAGGCGGAGTCAGTTTTTCCAGAGATATGCTCAACCTCAGCTTCATCTTTAGAATGCTGGGCGGCCTGATCAAAGCCAAACTCCAGGGCCGGCCCATGCTTCCCAAGGACATCTGGAACCTTAAGGGCATTATGATCGGCGGAGCTGACTCGTCAGTATACAGGAACCTGGTGGTAAAGTACTGGGGACGCGAACCGGTTGAAGGGTATGCCTGCACCGAGGGCGGCATGCTGGCCATCCAGGGCTGGAATCTTAAGGGGATGACCTTCTTCCCCGAAAATGACTTCCTGGAATTCATACCCGATGAAGAAAGGATCAAGGAACGAGACAATCCCGGCTATGTTCCCAAAACAGTGCTGTACAACGAACTTCAGCCAGGTGTCTACGAACTGGTGTTCACCAATTTCCATGGAGGTATATTCACCCGCTACAGGGTAGGCGACCTGTTTGAGGTCACCGCCCTAAAAGATGATGAGATCGGTGTCGGACTCCCCCAGGTCCAATATTACGCCCGGAGTTCGGACGTGATCAACCTGGCCAACTTTGTCTTCCTGACTGAAAAAGATATCTGGCTGGCCATGGAAGGGGCTGATGTGGAGTATAACGAATGGATCGCCCGCAAAGAAATAGCAGATGAAAAAACATTTCTGCACCTCTTCGTGGAAGCAGATCCGAACAACAAACTTGATGAGGATGAATTCCGCGATCGGGTCAAGAAGAGCCTGATGAGAACCAATTCTGACTTCCAAGATATGGAAGAATTTCTGGGATATGATCCCTTAAAACTCAATATTCTGAATCCAGGTGCTTTCAATTCCTATATGGAGTACCAAAAGAGTAAGGGAGCAGACCTGGCACATACCAAACCGCCCCACATAAACCCCTCCAAAGAACAGCTTGGTGTGTTAATTAAAGAGAGGAAGATCAAATCGGATTAACATGTTCTGGAACATCAACATAGTAGTACCTTTCATTACTTTCTTCCTCTATGCGGCGTTACTAGCCCTAGTGATAGTAGCCAGGCCGCAAACTGAACCGCGCCGCAGATTCAGGTGGGTAATCCTCACCATGACTTTGTGGTCTTTGAGTGCATTCTTGGTGCTGGTGGAAACCCGAAATAGCATCCTCTGGATGCGGATGCTCTCGGCCAGCGCTATTGCGTTCATGGTAAGCGCGTACTACTTCATCGATACCATCCTCGAGGAAAGAACTGCATTTTCCCGTTATGTGATCTTCTACGGGGTTATCAGCATCATTTTAAGTTTGTTCACAAATCTGGTAATGATTGAGGCAAATGTTGTCAATGGTGAGCTCGACTACAAGTTAAATGACTTCGTTTATTTCATTTCAGGTCCCAGCTATCTCCTGCTAATATACAGCATATTCCGGCTGATTAGGAGCTACAGAAAATCTACGGACGCCAATCAAAGAAACCGTTTGATATATTTGACAGCGGCCCTCTCCCTGATCATCCTCGTCTCACCAATCAACTTCACCCCCCTGGGAAAATATCCCCTGGATATTGCTGCAAATGGCTTGTCCGCCCTGCTGATAGCCTATTCGATCCTTCGCTATCAGCTGCTTGACATTAAGGTTGTCATTCGCCAGGGTCTGATTTATTCCATCCCTACGGTAATCATCGGTGCGGCCTATTTCTTGATCCTCACACTTGCCCTGAATTTATTCAAACAATATTCAGGACTGGAAATATTCCTGCTTTCCCTGGCCGTGTCAATTGTCTCTGCCCTGCTGGCAGAGCCATTCAGGGATAGAGCACAATCTTTCATTGATCGCCTTTTCTTCCGTGAAAAATACGACTCAACCCTCATGCTCCAGGCGCTTTCCGGCAGTGTCGCCACCGTGCTGGATCTCTATAAGATCACCAACATGATTCTTGAAAAGGTTTCCTTCACGCTGCATATTCCCACGGCCGCTTTTTTCCTGCGGGATGAGATCAACAACCGCTTCCAGCTCACTGCCCAGATCGGGCAGGAAGGCACTCAGCAAATCGAATTCCGCCAGGGCCACCCCTTGGTGTTGTGGCTTTCCTCCCATGACCAGCCACTCACCCGGCATGATCTGGAAGTCTTGCCTCAATTCCAATCCCTCTGGCGCAGCGAGCGTCAGGACCTGGACAGCCTCAATGCAGAGCTTTTCATTCCTATCAAGGTGCTGGATATACTGGTTGGCATTTTCCTGGTCGGGGCCAAGCGCTCGGAACAGGCCTACACTATGGAGGATATCCTCACGCTAACCACGGTCGCCAACCAGACCGCTGTCGCCATTGAAAACGCCCGCCTGTACACATCCGAACAAACCCGCCTGCAGGAAATGGACACACTCTACGCCATGGCCCGGCAGCTGGTCACAACGGACAACCTGGAGGAAGTGGTCGCTACGGTAGCAGAACATACTGTGAACAGCGTTCAAATCTGCTATGCCCAGATCAGCACCCGGGAGGAAAATGGGGATTTCATAATCCGGGCTGTCCACTCGCGAAATGAATCCAACGCTGAGGATCTGGTTGGGAAGAAAGAACCCCTGGTCGCGGAGCACTTTTTTAACTGGATCCTTCAGGAAGACCGGAGTGTTGTCCTGCGCAGGGACGACCTGGATCTTCATGAAGAGGAAAGATCCGCGCTCTTTCTGGATGACATCCAGGAAATTTGCATCTCCCCACTGAAAGGAGTGGATGAGTGTATTGGCCTCTTAATCCTGGGGGATGATCACAGCAGCAGCAACCACCAAGCCTTTTCAAGCACTAAGCTGCGGCTGATCGAGGTCATCTCAGATTACGCTACCAGCGCCATCCAGCGAGCACAGCTTCACGAACGCCTAGAGGAAACTTTCCTGGAAACCATCATTGCCCTCGCCAATGCGGTGGATGCACGGGACACCTACACGGGTGATCACAGCCAGCGCATGGCAGATTTGAGCACAAAGATTGGCATGAAAATGGGGCTGCCCAAGGATCAAATCGAAGCCCTCCATTGGGCATCTATCTTGCACGATATTGGCAAAATCGGTGTGCCAGATGGAATATTAAACAAAAAAGGTCCCCTGAATAAAGAAGAATGGATAACCATGAAAGAACACCCGCTGACTGGCGCCCAGATTGTCGCACCCATCAAATATCTGGAGCCGGTATCTCCCATCATCAGGTCTCACCACGAAAAGTATGATGGCTCCGGGTATCCGGACGGACTGAGCGGTGAGGAAATCCCCCTGGGCGCCCGCATACTCGCTGTGGTTGACGCGTACATTGCCATCCGTGATGAGAGGGTTTACAGCCAAAGCCATACCCACGAAGAAGCCATCGCTGAAATAAGAAGGTGCAGCGGGGGACAATTTGACCCGGAAATCGTGGATATTTTCTGTAAAACAATCACGGAGTGATTTTTTAATCCAGGACCCAGGCAACCCTTCCAACAGTCAATCCCGAAATAAATCCCTGTAGGTTACAATCTGAATTATGACAAAACCTGAATCCCTCGTGCCTTTTTTTAATCCAAGAGGTGTGGTTGTCATCGGTGCCTCCCATGATCCAACTAAACTGGGTTACTTATTGGCAACCAACCTGCATAGAAGCGGCTTTAAAGGCGCCATCCATTATGTAAATCTGAAAGGCGGCACCTTGCTGGGAAAACCCGTATATACATCTGTGCTTGATGTTCCGGACCCTGTAGATCTCGCTGCTATATTGATCCCTGCCCAATTTGTCGCGCCTGCCTTGAGGGATTGCGGCCAAAGGGGCATCCAGGCGGCGATCATTGGTGCTGGTGGCTTCCGTGAAATCGGTCCCGTTGGGCTGGAGCTCGAACAAGATATGCTGAAGGTTGCCGCAGCGGAAGGGATCCGGTTGCTCGGGCCTAACTGCATCGGGCTGCTGGACACCCATCTGCCGCTAGACACAACCTTCCTTCCTCCTCCCGGCCCTACACCAGGTGATGTGGCCTTTTTGTCTCATTCGGGAGCGATTTGCGCCGCGGCGATTGATTGGGCCCGGGGCCAGGGGTACGGCATTTCCCGACTGATCAGCCTGGGAAACCAGGCCGATGTGTCTGAGACGGACCTGATCGGTCCTACGGCCGCTGACGAACATACACGGGTGATTGCCCTTTATCTGGAGGGAATCCGGTCCGGACGCGAATTTATCAAGCAGGCCCGGGGGGTGATCAAATCCAAACCAATCATTGCCCTTAAAGTCGGGCGGTTTGAATCCGGCCGTAAAGCGGCCGCCTCGCATACAGGTGCCCTGGCAGGGGAAGAAAGCGCCTATAATGCCGCTTTTCGAAGGGCTGGTGTTTTGCGCGCTGAGACCAGCGAAGAGATGTTTGACCAGGCCCGGGCCTTAGCCTGGTGCCCCTTACCCAAAGGAAATAGAGTCGGCGTGCTGACCAACGCCGGTGGTCCTGGTGTCACCGCGGCAGATGCACTGGAGGCCCGGGGGCTGAAAATGGCGGTTTTCAGCCCAGAGACGTTGAAAACTCTGGCTGAATCCCTGCCTCCAGCTGCCAGTTTGCACAATCCGGTAGACATGCTGGCTTCCGCTGGACCGGAGCAATTTGCGGCTTGCCTTAAGGCTATGCTCGCTGACCCCGGCACAGACAGCGTGATGGTGATCTACCCCACACCCCCCATGCATTCAGCGGGCGCAGTCGCTAAAGCCCTCATCCCCATCATCCACCAGGCAGAAAAGCCAGTAGTTGTTAGCGTGATGGGAGAAAGGCTGATCCAGGAGGCCGTTGAGCACTTGCGGGCTGCCCGCATTCCTGAATACCGTTTTCCCGAACGGGCCGCGGCAGCATTGGCCGCCCTGGTTGAGCGAGTGGAGCTGCTGAAGCATGCCGCGGAAAAACCCTTGATGAGGGATGATGTAAAGACTGAGCTTGTCAGGGAGATCATCAAGACAGGACAGAAGGACAATCATCTTACAGCCATTGAAACAGCCAGAATTTTGACTGCTTACGGCATTCAATCCGCCAATCTGAAGCTGGCAACAACAGAAGATGAGGCTGCTTCCCTGGCAGAAGAGATCGGATTACCGGTTGTGCTGAAAGTGGCTTCCGCTGACATCAGCCACAAGACTGATGTGGGAGGGGTCTTGTTAAACCTGGCAGACGTCAAATCCGTTCGGGGCGGTTACCAAAATATCCTGGCTCAGGCCCAGGCAGCCCTGCCGGATGCAAAGCTGACAGGTGTCTACGTCCAGGAAATGGCCCCCCCGGGCCAGGAAGTCATCATCGGGGCTGTGCAAGACCCCCAATTTGGTCCAATCATGATGTTTGGTTCAGGCGGGACGGAGGTCGAAGGGCTCAAAGACCTCGCCTTTGGTCTGGCACCTTTGACAGAACTTGAGATTGCAACCATGCTTAAGAGAACCTGGGCTGGGCGCAAGTTAGGCGGCTATAGAAATATCCTGCCAGCCGATATCCCGGAAGTGGAAGAGGTGCTGATCCGGCTGGCCCAGCTGGCCTGGGACTTCCCCGAGCTGGCTGAAATTGAGATCAATCCCCTGCGCGTGTTCCCGGATGGACAAGGAGCCGCAGCGATAGACGTTCGGATGAGATTAATCCCGGTCTGATGATCTGCGGCACACATCAATATTCAGGCAGGGCTTGTCGCTACCATAGACCTATCAGGGTTATCCAGCTGTCTTCGATTCTTGTCAGGTCAAGAGGGAATGGAGCGAACCAGTTCTGATCGGATCCTAATTCGGGGTTAAACCAACCCTGGACAAAAATGGCAGCCTGCATTTCAGGCACAATTTTGGTTCAGGATGATGTGATGCAGGATACGGATTTACATTCCGTAGAAAAACAGCCCTTGAACAAACAGGAAGCGGGGTCCTTTCAGGACCCCGCTTCCTTCGCCTTTAAGAATGATTTTCCTGGACATAAGACTTGAGGTACTGTCCGGTATAAGAGTGGGGATTAGCGCAAATCTCCTCCGGAAGCCCGGCAGCTATCACCTCGCCGCCCGCATCTCCACCTTCTGGGCCCAGGTCTATGATGTAATCGGCAACTTTGATGATGTCAAGATTATGTTCGATGATCAAAACTGTATTGCCGTCATCTACCAGCCGCTGCAGCACTTCAATCAGCTTGTGAACATCGGCAGCATGCAAGCCCACCGAAGGCTCATCCAGCACATAGAGCGTAGATCCAGTGGAGCGTTTGGCAAGCTCACGGGATAGTTTTATGCGCTGGGCTTCGCCCCCAGAAAGCGTGGTAGAAGCCTGCCCGATCCGGATATAGCCCAGCCCTACATCCTGGAGGGTTTTGAGGCGGCTCATCATCGCCGGGAAGGGTTCAAAAACCTCGGCCGCCTGGTCTACCGTCAATTCCAGCACATCCGCGATATTGAATTTCCCTTTATAGCGGACCTGGAGGGTTTCCCGGTTGTAACGCGCGCCATGGCAGACGTCGCAGGGCACAAATACGTCGGGCAAGAACTGCATCTCGATTTCCAGCTGCCCGTGGCCGCGGCAGGCTTCACAGCGCCCCCCTTTGACGTTAAATGAGAATCGGCCTTTGTCGTAACCGCGGATTTTGCTTTCCGGCAGGTCTGCAAACAAGTCGCGAATGTGGTCAAAAAGCTTGGTATAGGTTCCCGGATTGGAGCGGGGGGTACGTCCGATCGGCGATTGATCGATATTGACAATCTTGTCGATATGCTCCAATCCCTTGATCCCATCATGTGCTCCCGGCTTGGTCTTGGCCCGGTTCAGCTCTCTTGCCAGGGCCTTGTAGAGGATTTCGATCATCAGGGTGGATTTCCCGGATCCAGAGACTCCCGTGATGCAGACCAGTTTGCCGAGCGGGATGGTCACGTCTATGTTTTTCAGGTTATGCTCCCTGGCCCCCAGGATCTGGAGCGACTTGCCATTTCCTTTCCGCCTCTTCTCAGGCATGGGAACTTTCAGCCTTCCAGATAGATAAGCCCCGGTGAGCGAATCCGGGTGTTCAAGGATCTCCTTGATCGTTCCCGCTACAACCACCTCACCGCCATGTTCACCTGCTCCCGGACCTAAATCCAGGACCCAATCGGCGGTTTCAATGGTCTCTGCGTCGTGCTCCACAACCATCACCGTATTGCCCAGGTCTCTAAGTCCTTCCAGGGTGCGCAGCAACCTTCCATTATCACGGGGGTGCAGGCCGATGGACGGTTCATCAAGCACGTAGAGCACCCCTATCAGGTGAGAACCAATCTGGGTTGCCAGCCTGATGCGCTGTGCTTCCCCGCCAGACAAAGTCCCGGCTGATCGACTGAGGGTCAGATAATCCAGGCCAACATTAACCAGGAAACCCAACCGTTCAGTCAGCTCCCGGAGCACCCGGTCAGCGATGATCTGTTGGCGTTCCGAGAGGGGAGACTTTTTCCCTTTCAGACCCTCAATCCATTGCAGGACTTTTTGAATAGGCCAGGTTGAGACCTCAACGATATTGGCATCGGCGATGGTAACTGCCAGCGCTTCAGGCCTGAGCCTGGCGCCCTGGCAAGAGGGACAGGGATGATCATTCATATAACCCATGATGCGGGTCCGCATATACTCGGACCGAGTCTCCTTGAAACGCCTTTCGAGGTTGTTAATCACTCCCTCAAATTTACGGTAAAACTCATATTCCCTGCCTTCTTTATCCACATAGGTCATTGGCACCTCCTCGCCCTGGGTGCCATAAAGGATGATATTTTGATATTCTGCTGACAGCTCCTGATAGGCTTGGTTCAGATCGATTTCAAACGCATCGGCAGCGCCTACCAGGGCCCGCCAGTAATATCCCCCCTGGGCCCTGGGGCCTCCCCATTCCTGGGCATCTATCGCGCCTTCATTAATGGAAAGCGTCTTGTTCGGAATCAGCAGGTTGACATCCACTTCCAGCTTGGTGCCGATCCCTTCGCAGGTCGGGCAGGCACCGTGGGGCGTGTTAAAAGAAAAAGTCCGGGGCTCGATTTCCGGGAAGCTGATTTCACATACCGGGCAGGCCAGGTGCTCCGAGTAGCTGGTGTTGACAGGGTTTTCCGGATCGGTCACATCATAAATGGTGATATAGCCATCGCCAAATTTTAAGGCCGTTTCTACCGAATCAGTCAAGCGGGAAAGGAAATTATCCTTCTCCGCTCCAGTGATTAACTCCGGAATCACCAAGCGGTCTACAACGGCTTCAATTGTATGCTGCTGGTACCGTTCCAGCTTGATCTCTTCCTCCAGACGGCGGATTTTGCCATCAATCCTGGCCCGCACAAAACCGGATTTACTGATTTCATCCAGGATGCCCTGGTGTTCCCCTTTCCTCCCCCGTATCACTGGCGCCAGGATTTGAAAACGGGTGCCGGCCGGAAAGGAGGACAACAGCTCAACAATTTCCTGGGCCGATTGGGTGGTAACTTCCCGTCCGCACTCCGGGCAGTGAGGAATTCCCGCTCGGGCAAATAACAGACGGAGGTAATCGTAAATTTCCGTCACTGTCCCCACTGTTGAGCGGGGGTTCTGAGAGGTCCCTTTCTGATCGATCGATACTGCGGGCGAGAGGCCTTCGATATAATCCACGTCTGGTTTAGCCATCTGCCCTAAAAACTGCCGGGCATAGGACGAGAGGGATTCAACATAACGCCGCTGGCCCTCTGCAAAGATGGTATCAAAAGCCAAGGAAGATTTTCCCGACCCAGATAAACCAGTGATGACCACAAATTTATCGCGGGGAATCTCAACGGTGATATTTTTCAGGTTGTGAACCCTTGCACCTACTACTTTGATCTTCTTTTCCATAAATAACTTTCAATGCCAAAGATAAACTGCCTGGGAATTGAGCTGAATTTGATTTCACACAAGTGTCCCCAATTATACCTCTTCAAAAAAACAAACCGTTTTTTGAAAAGCAAAGTCAATCAAATCCCCCCCCCATCTACCCCTAAAGAGGAGGAAGAACCAAACTCCATTCGGGGTTCCTCGCTGCCGTTCCCCGAAGGCTTGCAGGCCAGGAACTATGAGAATTTGTAAGATTGAAGTATAATCACATTTTGCAGGAATGAACCTAAAAGAGAGAAAAGCCAGCAGGAGGCTTAATGAACATTACTTGGCACGGGCATTCATGTTTTCGACTGACAGAACGCGGTATGGCGACAGTGGTGACAGACCCGTATAACCATAAAAAGATCGGTTATGGGGAACTCAACCTGTCGGCTGATATTGTGACAGTCAGCCATGATGACCCGGGACATAATTACACCAAAGTGATCCGAAAAAGGAAAAACGGCCAGCACATCCTCACCGGGCCCGGCGAGTACGAAATAGGGGAAGTGTTTATCACAGGCATACGCACGAACCACAAAAAGAAAAAGGATGACCCCTGGAATGTGATGTACATCTTTGATTACAATGGTATTTTGGTCGCTCATCTGGGGAATCTAAACCGGGTTCCAAGCCAGTCAGATGTCAAATCCATCGCCGGTGACGTTCATGTAGCCCTGGTGCCCATTGGCGGCGGGAGCAGCCTGAACGCCTCCAAGGCAGTGGAAGCAATCCGCATCCTTGAACCCAGTTATGCGATCCCCATGTACTACCAGACCGAAGAATGTAAGGTTGAGCTGGATCCCCTCGATAAATTCATCAAGGAAATGGGCCTTGACACTGTGGAGCCGCTCCCAGAACTGAAAATCACCAGCAGCCGTTCCAGCAGCGAAACCAAAGTAATCCTCCTGGAATATGCCCGGGAAGCCGATTAAAGAGGTCCTGCATGACTGTAAAACTACTCATGACCTGGGATATCCTGCCCAATCGGGAACAGGAATACTTTGAATTTGTGATCAGCGATTTTATCCCGGAGATCAAGGGTTTAGGCATCAGTCCCGTGGACGCCTGGTATACAATGTACGGAAATCAACCTCAGATCATGGTTGCCGCAAAGACCCAGAGCCAGGCAGCCCTCAATGTTGCCATGGCATCGAAAGAATGGCAGCGATTGATTGAGAGCCTGATGCAATATGTGGATAACTTTTCATACAAAGTAATCCCCGCCCGGACAGGTTTTCAGTTATAATCTAATTCCCTATTATGGAAGCGAACAGTAATAAAAACAATCATAAATCGTTTAAACGGCGCCTGAATTTTAGCGTTGGTCTGTCTCTGGTCGGCTTTTTGATCTTTCTTCTGGGCGCCGATCCCGGCTTATTTAGCCTGGATCGCAACCCCTTGATTGGATTCGTCCAAACAGCCACTTTTTCAACCGGGTTGGCACTTCTCTGCCTGGGCGGATTTATCAGTCTCAAAATCTGCCAGCGGTCAGACCGCTATCAGTCGCTGGCGCAGGACATTGGCATTCGGCTGGTAGCAACTGGCTACCTGGTTGCCCTGATTTCTGGCATGGCGGATATATTCGGTTTCGGCACCCAGGCCTGGCCAGACCTGCCTTTTTTTGGCCCTACGCAGGCTACCGGCGTGGCTGCTGGTGAGTTAATTATTGCGATAGGTTTCCTGCTCTACATGCCGTTTTTTTCCAACGATAAGGCCTGAAGCTTGACAAGCCAATATCGAACTAGTAAAATTGGCGGAGCGTTACTGAGGAACAAAATCAGGCCGAGATAGCTCAGTTGGTAGAGCACTTGACTGAAAATCAAGGTGTCGCCAGTTCGAGTCTGGCTCTCGGCACTTTCAAGCGGGCGTAGTTTAGTGGTAGAACGTCTCCTTGCCAAGGAGAAGGTCACGGGTTCGAATCCCGTCGCCCGCTCTGGTCCCCCTTTTTCGGCTGGTGGCAGAAGGCTGACACAAAACAGCCGGAAACCATCAGCTTCTTGTTATCAAGGCGACGTAGCCAAGTGGTAAGGCAGAGGTCTGCAAAACCTTTATCATGGGTTCGATTCCCATCGTCGCCTCTGTTCTTTTAAAGGCGTACACCTCACCGGCTGCCCTCGGTGAGGTGTACGCTTATCCAAGGAGGAGAAGAATTGGAGCAGTGCTTTCTGTCTTGATTTCAGTGTAGCTTAATTCTTCCCGGGTCCAGTTATCAGTTTCGTTAGGGATCTTATCAATTGAGGAATCGTTACCGGGGGTGAGGTTCTTCCCTGTCCACCTGGGAGAAGCCTGGATTGGACCTCAATCCAGCAGGAAGTATTCCTCCAGCCAGTCCATTTCATTGAAATCCAGGTATTCCCCTAGCAATTGGAAGAAATCCTCACCAGTGGCGATCTGGTCCTGGTTCCGGGTCCCATATTCCTTAAGGAAGAGGTAAAATGCCTCGTCTCCCATCTGATCCTTGAGAGCAGCCAGGAATTTCGCGCCCTGGAGATAGGTCGCATTTCTGTAATTCAAATACTGGTCATCATACTCTTGGAAACCATAAATGGAACGATCGATCCTGCCAGTTGGCTGGTAAATGTTGACCCGAGTGGACCACCACCAATCCACGCTCTGGGGATAGGCATGCTCATAATAAGCCAGCTCGCTAAACGTGCAGAGTGCTTCATCGAGCCATGGCTCAAGAGCCTGGTCGTTCGCGACCTGCCCATACCACCACTGGTGAGCCGTCTCATGGACAGCAATCGACACCAGGTAGCTCTTTTCAGAGCCGGCATACAAGTCAAAGAATCCCCGACTCTGGAAATACAGGCCTTCATATTCCATCCCGTGGTTAAAATCAGCCTGGACCATGGTTAAGCTGGGCTGCTGGTAAGGACCATAGAGATCCTGGTAAAGGGCTAAAGCCTGCAGCGTGGCCTCGAAAGCAGCCTGTCCCGGCCCCTGGTAATAAGGGAAGATGTATCCGAGAACCTTGACGCCATTCAAGTCTTCCTCCAGCACCTGGTACTCTGGACTAATAGAAAAAACGAAGTTCCTCGCTGCCGTGAGCGAATAATGAAGTGGATCACCTTCAGCCGTTGGGGCGGCACTGGCAGCTACGATCAACCCTGGTGTTCCCAGCTTCAGAGAAACCTCAAAATCAGCGGCTGGATAAACGAGGTATTCACCAAAAATCCAGGGGTCGTGGATCAGCCAGCCGGTATCCTCCTGGTAAGGGGGCACCATAGGGTACCAATCCACCAAATTTGTCTGCAGGGAAGTATATCCAAATGGAGAAGGGCCATAACCTGCCAGAGCATTCTGTTGTGGCAGGTTCAGTGTATATTGAATTCTGAGTTCGAGGTTCTCGCCAGGCTGCCAGCCCGGGTCACCTAAAACCAGATTTAATTTGACCCCGGTTAGACTGTATCTCTCCAGAGGCAAATCCCCGGCAGTGATCTCCTGGATCGAAAAAACTCCCCACCAGTTATTGGGCGGTACAACCAAATCGATCTCCTGGAGGACTTTCCCCGCTGGATTAGAGAACAGGATCCTTTCCTCCACTATCACCTGCTGATTCGGATAATCCAGGTAGGCTGAGATCTCATACTGGGGCCTCTCCAGGGGTACTGGAGTTGGGATGGGGGTCGCTTCCTCGGTGAAGGTCGCTTCCGGGGTGGAAACCAACTGGAGAGTGGCGCTGGGTGTGACTTCCGGCAAAAGGGGTAAGGTGGGATTAATCACGGCTGTCTCCTCAACCTTACTACATCCGGGAGTTATCCACATACCAAGAATAACCAATCCGATTATTATCAGCCAGGTAGGTTTTTGGAAATCATATTTATTCATGAGTCAGGAGAAAGTTGATCCTTTAGGCCGTTTTCAAGATATTGAATAACTATTGCAGCCTCATCGATCAGATCCACATCACAAGGAAGATTATGATCCAGGTCAACTCTCTGCAACAGAAATTCTATAGCCCTCAGCACTCGTTCGGGTAGATCCAGCTCACTTTTCAAGGTGGCCAGTGACTCCAGGGTATTACCGGTGTGATCGCCATAACCAACTTTCTGGAAATAGCCCTGGGCGGCCGCACCGGCTGCCCTCCGGGCACAAACCCGGGCCCGGCCCTCATTTCCCTCGATGCGGGACTGCTTAGCCAGTAATAATTCCTCTTGAATCTGCAGCCTGTGTCCTTCCATGGAATGGATTATACCGTAGAGGAGGGGTACGGGAGAGGTTCGGTTTTCCTTGATTTAGAGTTGTTTCATGGCACTGACCGCCAGACGGTCAGCTCGCTCATTCCCTGATTGGCCAGCATGTCCCTTCACCCAGTGCCAGTTAATCTCATGAGCATCGATAGCCCGGTCGAGCTCCTTCCAGAGATCCGCGTTTGCGAGAGGCCTTGTTTTTCCCGGAGCCCCCCGCCGCCAGCCCAGCTTCTTCCAATTCGCAATCCATTCCGTAATCCCCTTTTTCAGGTACTCGGAATCGGTATACAGATCGATCTGGCAGGGTTCTTTAAGTGCCCGCACAGCCATCACGGCGGCAGTGATTTCCATCCGATTGTTGGTCGTTTTTCTCTCTGCCCCCGAGAGTTCCTGTTCGTATTTTCCAAATTGCAGCAATGCCCCCCATCCACCCGGACCGGGATTTCCTGAACAGGCGCCATCCGTATAAATTTTCACCCGGGGTTTTTTTGTCATTTAGTTCCTCCAATGCAGGAGATATCTCTATTCCCGGCCCCATTCCAGCAGCTCTGACGCTACCAGGTCAAGGACGTCAAGCTGATCGTCCAGGTCAATATTTGGGCTGGCTAAAATTTCTTCGAATGCGTCCTCCACTGCTAGCTTCACGATCTGCCAGGAAGGATGCGGCGGTTTTGATCGGCTGTATTTTAACAAATTCAACCCGCTCGCCCAGGCAGGATTCTCCTTTCTGAACTCCTGCAGGAACTGGAGGCTGTCCTTTCTGGTCGGATAATAACCGCTGTACTGCGACCATTCTGCCTGTACCTCTGGTGAGGTCAGGTACTTGAGAAATAACCAGGAAGCCAATTCAGCTTTGGGTGTGGTTTCAAAAATTACCACTGACTGCTGATCTGAAGTTACCACCTTGGTCCCGCCAGGGCCCAGGAAAGGGAGCATTTGCCAATCGTCTGCCCACCCAGTTTGGATGTGCTCTTGCATCAAGGAGGATCCCATGATCATCAGGGCTTCGCGCTGATTAAACCGCTCAAATTCTTCTTCGATTGCCATGGGGTTGGGATAATTAGAGATCAGCTGGCCGCATCCATCCAGGGATAACTCCCTCCAATCTCTGGCGAACTCCCTGATCTCCCGCGAGGAGAAGCGGTACCCCTCATCAACCGAAATATACGGATCCCCCCCATAGGCATAAATAAACGAGAGAATATTCGCTGCCTGGGGAGACAATATCAACCCTGCGGGCTCACCATTCCCTGCCGGGCTGCAGCTTTGCTCCCAATAATCCTCCACCGTAACCGGGAGAGATTGAATATCCAACTCCTGTGCCCAGCTCTCGTTGTAATAGACCACCTGAATGGATTGAGAGAAAGGTATGCCAGCACGCACAGATCCATCCAGGATAAATTCGCTGAAAACGCCAGGATAAAATGCCTTCTGGTCTGCCTTTTTCATCCCCGCTGCCGGGTCATTCAGAAAAGGATTCAAATCCACAGTTAAGCCAGATTGATACCATTCCGTGATCACAGAGGATTCTCCCACCATTATGTGGGGCATCTGCCCTTCCTCAAGCGCGGATTCCACGGAAGCCAATGGATCCAAAACAAGGCCTCGATCCTGGGGAATCACGGTAATTCCCCACTGGTTTTCGCGATTGAAACGATCCACAATGGCGTTCATCCCCGCCCCGGGTTCATCCCGGTCGCAAGCATACCAGAACTCGACCTCCTGTCCTTCCAGATCCAACCAGTCTATCCCCAGGGGGTCAGGTTCGGGTGTCTGGCTGGAAGCTTCCATTTCACTAAGGGCCGTTAGCGTCGCGGGGGGGATGGTCTTTGCGAACAAAGAGGTAGGCTCGAGTGTTCCTTTGAGCTGCGGGAACTCTCCGCAAGCTGAAAGGATCAGAGCAAGCAGACAAATAAGGAAGACAAGAGGAAACCTGGAGCGGATGAATTTCATAATCTCTGAGAGCAACATCCCTATTGTAACAAAAAGCAAGGTACATTCCTGTACCTTGCGGGAAATTTTTCAAATTGGTTTTTACTTACTGGAGGAAATCCCAGGGATTCACTTTGACCCCCATATATATCATTTCAAAGTGCAGGTGCGGACCGGATGATCTGCCTGTTGTGCCCAGTCCACCGATCAACTCGCCCTGGTTTACGCTCTGACCGCAGCCCACATTAATTGTGTTCAAGTGGGCATAGAGCGTCTGCCAACCCCCTCCATGGTCAATGACCACCAGGTTTCCATATCCATAATTGCTCCAGCCCGAATACACCACAACCCCATTATCGGATGCCCAGACCGGGTTTCCAAGGCTGCCAGCAATATCGATTGCTGGATGAATAGGCGGGTTATATGGATAGCCGGATAACCAGCGTTCAGTAGTTGGCCAGAGGAAGATTCCCACACCCACTGACCCGGTATAAATGGTTCCACAATGACCGGGACCATAGGTCGCCGCAATGGCCGGGTTGTCTCGGGTGATAGCCGGGGGGCCATAATCCACCAGTTCTCGCTCGCCGCCCGGGACAATTAACATTTGTCCGTTCTCAAAGGATGGATTATCCAGGTCAAAATCATAGATATCAAGATGATTGCCGGGATACTGGACAATATCCAGCGGATCGACGCCGTAATATTCAGCGACTTTATAAAGGCTTTCACCTTCTCGCCACTTATGATAAGTCCCATTTACTGGCAGAATATTAAGCTTCTGGTCGGGTTGGAGCATATGAGGGTTATCCGCCAGGGTTTCAAAATTCCCCCATAAAATGGTTTCCGGTTTTAATCCAAAGTTTTCTGCGATAGCAAAAAGGGAATCGCCGTATTCTACAGTGTAGGTGATCACTTCAACCCTGGCCCGTGTCGGAATGATTGTGTGAATGACTGCAGCTCTATGAATTCCGCGGTTGAGAGTGGATCGATCTATAACAAAACTGGGCATCGCCAGGATCTCTCCCTGGGCTGGGGGGTTCTCTCCCTCCTCGTCCTCTGAGGTTTGCAAGCCAAACACGGGCGATGAAGCCTGTCTCCCCTGCAATTCAGGCAGGAAGAACTTTATCGCCAGGATCACAACCAGAACCAGCAGGATCACACCAGCGATAGTGATGGATCTCCGACCTCTTTCACCTGCCGTAATTTCTGATATAGAATCCCTGATTCGCGAGAAAAAATCCCTTGAATTACTATTCTGGGGTAATTCTTCCTGTTCCTCAGTCTGATTTTCTTCCATTGATCGAATCCTCCGCGACAACTATATCACCTGCCTAATGCCCCGTCAAGAAACACAAGTTTGGATTAATAAAAGCATAATAAGGGGGTAAAATTAGCCTGAAAGGCGTAGTTCCCTGGCCTTTCAGAAGGGAGGACTTGTCCGCAGGTTCCCTCTGTGGCACAATTAGAAAGGACTTTTTTTTACTTAAGGACTGCCATGTCACGCTGGACACTATTTTTCCTGGTTATACTGCTGGGGTTGGGATTGGGTTTAGTCTATGGCTGGTTGATCAACCCGGTCAGCTTCCAGGACACAACACTCAGCAACCTGAGAATTGATTATAAAACCGACTATACCCTGATGGTGGCGGAAGTATACCACCAGGACAATGACCTGGTATGGGCTCTTAACCGTTTGACTCTGCTAGAAGACCCCACTCCCCTGACCAGTGTCGAAAATGCTCTCCGTTTTGCCTCCCAGGCTGAATACACCCTCCCGGATATGTTCCTGCTCAGGGATCTTCATAATGCGATAGAGGGGGCCAACTAGCCTTATGGATCAAAACCGCGGCAACTGGTATCTCCTAACCGGCCTTGTGCTTGGCCTGATCATGGGCCTGGTTTACGCCTGGGTGATTTCCCCTATCGAGGAAGTTGACTCCCATCCCCATTTGCTCAGAGAAGATTATCAAGATATCTACCGGGCTCTGATCTCCCGCGCCTATCAGGCCAACAACAACCTGCCCCGGGCTGAAGCCCGCCTGGAATTGATCGCCGACGAAGATCCAGCCCTGGCCCTGGCGGCCCAAGCCCAGCGCTACCTGGCAGAAGGCGGAGATGTAGGAACGGCAAAAGTCCTGGCTAATCTTTCGGCCGCCTTGCAGTCAGCTGCCATACCTGCGGAGACACCGCTCGCTCCCTCAACGGAGGAAAATTCCCAGGACCAGCAAACGGGCACACAAATCACCCCTACAGTGGGTGATAACGGGGAAGAAGCTGCTCAGAGCACTCCCACCTCTGAAGTTGAAGAGCCATCTGCCCCCACGCTCACGCCCACCGAGTCTCCTCCCTTCATTCTGCAGGATTCATCGCCGATTTGCGACCCAACCCTGGGAGAATCCCTGATTCAAATCATCGCCACCACCGGAGAGGGCGAAGGGGTTCCGGGTGTAGCCCTGGAAATTTCCCTGGGGCCAGATCTCAAGGAAGTCTTTTATACGGGATTGAAACCTGAAATGGGGCTGGGTTATGCGGATTTTTTAGCCGAACCGGGCTTAACCTACACGTTTGAAGTCCCCGAGAGCGGACTGGTGGTCTCGGATATTGAAGTGCCGATCTGTTCAACAGATACAGAAGACTCTTACTGGGGCGGCTGGGAAATATATATCACCCACCCGAATTAATTGTTTCGGAACCTTTTCCAATCCAAAAATGGTCCGGAAGGACCTTCTCATTCTTAAGTACCAGTATTTTCCCTATTTTCATAGGCTCTTGCTCAGCTGTTTTCTGAGTCCGTTTACTCCCGCCAATTTCCCCCTTGACCGTCTTGGGGTGCACATAGCATAAATCCGGGTTCACACCATATTTTTGTTGATAGTATCTGGCAGCCTTTTCGACTTTGCTGGGTATGCTGGCCTTCTTATCATTATCAAACCACAACATGCCAATTTCCATGAGGGACTCCCTATTCCATTTGTCTGGCTGAACGGACCGCCAGCCCGCCCAGATCAATAGTAGAACATCTGTTCTGTATTATTATAGCGGATTTAGCCTTTTTTTGCAAGCAGGGGCCAAAGTAATTTCTTCCCTTCCCGACTCACAATCCCAAACCGTTTATAATGGGTGCATGGCAAAATCATTTACTCAATACGTCTGTCAGGATTGTGGCTATATCAACCCCCGTTATCTGGGGCGTTGTCCCAACTGCGGTGCCTGGAATACGATGGCAGAAGAAATTGTCTCCAAAAGCAGCCCGCTGGCGTCTCAATCCTCTGCTCGTTTTAATGCAACATCCGTGCCGCGACCCATCCAGCTTATTCAATCTGATGAAGGAAAAAGGATCCAGCTTGAACACCTGGAGTTCTCCCGGGTGCTCGGCGGCGGTCTGGTCCCCGGTTCCATCAACCTGATCGGCGGCGACCCAGGGATAGGCAAGTCCACCCTGCTGCTGCAAATCGCGCTCGAACTGGCGGCCAGCCAGTCGGTATTATATGTATCGGGTGAAGAATCTGAGCGCCAGATCAAAATGCGGGCCGATCGCCTGCACAGGGACCCAAGCGGCAAGGCGCTACCCCTTCCCGAGAACCTGCTGCTGGTTACGGAAACAAACCTGAACGTCATCCTTGATCACGCGGACAGTACCCGGCCCGAGCTGCTTATCGTGGATTCTATCCAGACCAGTTACCTCCCCGAACTTGAATCCTCTGCAGGATCTGTATCACAGGTCCGGGAAAGCGCTTCCAGACTGCGGGAATATGCCAAACGCACAGGCACCAGTATTTTCCTGATTGGGCACGTTACCAAAGAGGGCACTATAGCCGGACCCAGGGTGCTGGAACACATTGTTGACACCGTGCTGTACCTGGAAGGCGACCGCTACCAGGCTTACCGATTACTCCGGTCGGTTAAAAACCGCTTCGGCGCCACCTCCGAGGTGGGCGTGTTTGAGATGCAGGAGGGAGGGATGATCGAGATCAGCAACCCTTCCGAAGCCTTCCTGGCCGAGAGGATGGTCAACGCTCCCGGATCAGCTATTGCGGTCACCATGGAGGGCACCCGCCCGATTCTGGTAGAGATCCAGGGGTTGACCAATACTACAACCTTCGGCAACCCCCGGCGCACACCCAACGGGATCGAGTTCAACCGCCTGCTGCTGATCAGCGCCGTCCTCACCCGCAGGGCAGGGATCAAGCTGACAGACCAGGACGTATTTGTCAACGTTGTGGGGGGATTAAAGATCAGCGAGCCGGCCGCGGACCTGGCTGTCGCTACCGCGATTGCCAGCTCCATCAAAGACACCCCGGTTAAGGCGGATACGATCTTGATCGGTGAAATCGGTCTCTCGGGAGAACTGCGCATGGCCAGCCGGATGAGCGATCGCCTGGGAGAAGCAGCCAAACTCGGTTTTCAATCTGCTATCATTCCCAAAAGAATTAGAAGTGGGGGAATTCCCTGGCCTTCCGGGATCGATGTCCTTGAAGTCCGATCCCTCAGTCAAGCCCTGAAAGAAGCCCTGCTTAAAAAATAAGATGACAGACCAGCAATTTCTGGTTGGGGATCTGAAGATCAAGGGGAATCTGGTCCTGGCCCCCATGGATGGTTACACAGATTGGCCGTTCCGGTCACTTTGCCGGGAGCTCGGTTCAGCGATCAGTTACACCGAATTCGTCAAAGCTGAGGATGTGCTCCAGCGTCCTCACTACATTCAAAACAAGATCCATTTCACCGAGAAAGAACGCCCGGTTTTTATCCAAGTCTACGGCAATCAGGCGGACGCGCTCCTGGAGGCAGCCCTGCAACTGCAAGAAACCGGCCCGGATGGGATTGACATCAATATGGGCTGCCCCAATCGCTCTATCGCCGGGCGGGGTGCTGGAGCGGGACTGATGCGCACCCCCCTGAAAGTCGTCCGGATCATGAAGACCTTGACCAGATCCCTTGACCTGCCCATCACGGCCAAGATCCGTCTCGGCTGGCAAGACTGCCAAAACGGGATGCTTCTATCCCAAATCATTGAAGAATACGGTGGCTCTTTGGTCGCCGTGCACGCCCGCTCCAAGGAACAGGGACATGAAGGACAGCCAGACCTTTCCGCCCTGGCCGAGATCAAACAGGCTTTGGCGATTCCTGTCTTGGGCAATGGCGGGGTCCGCCGTGTCTCCGATATCGATGCCATGATCGAGACCACGGGCTGCGATGGAGTGATGATCGGTCGGGGAGCTGTGGCAAATCCCTGGATCTTCTCCCGGAGGGACAGAGAAGAAATAGGACCTGCTGAGGTGCAGGAATTGCTGCTGGAGCACCTGGAGCGATCGCTTTCTTTTTACGGTCCTGAGAACGGCCTGGTATTGTTCCGCAAATTTGCGGCGGGCTACCTGAGTCCTTATGATCTGGATCCCAACAGGCGGAAAAAGATACTCACGGAAACAGACCCCGCCAAATTCAAGCTGCAAGTGAGGGGTTTTTTTGAGGAAATTGGGCAGGGGGATTAAACAATCGGTTGAAAAAAGGGGGGAATGGCACAAGTCGATGAATACCAAATCTCAGCTCTGGTCTTTCACAAACTCAAACCAGGCTGATGGCTTCGATGATTCTTTCCCGTCTACCCGCCAGGCTAGCGTTAAGAATTCCCCCAGCTTGCCCAAATCAGCTTCAGAGGCGCCGTGCCCCGGACCCAAGCCCCGCCGCAAATGTGCATACAACAGAAGGCTTCCCCCTTCAACCAGGTGGGTACTGACATTGCGCGCATAGCTTTCAGCATCCGCGTCTGAAAAACCGTGAAAACAACCGATATCAAGGATTAAGTTGTACTCCCCTTGAAAGGAATCCGGAGAAAGAGCATCCCCCACGTGAAAATCTGTTACACCAGCCAGGCCTTTCCGGCGGGCTTTGCGCCTGGCGATCCGGATAGCCCGGGGCACATAATCGACCCCGGTTGCGAGCCAGCCATGTTCCGCCAGGGTGATCACATTGGTTCCCGTACCGCATCCCAGGTCCAGGGCTCTTCCGGGAGGATTATCTGCCAGGAATTGATACACCTCGGGAGGTGTGATCCCGGTATCCCAGGGCGGATTACCAAACCAGTACTGAAATGTAAACAGGGCTTTCCGGGTCATATTTTCCACTCCGAATCCTCGGGCTGGATTATCCCGCCGTATCAAGATATTCAGCCAGCTCTGCCAGAGCTCCCTCGCGGGAGCGGAAATGCACCGCGTTCCATCCCTCTGCTCTGGCCGCCAGCACGTTTTCAATGAAATCATCCACAAAGACCAGCTCGGATGGCTCCTGGTTGAGTTCTGCGGATACTACCTGGTAGATCTTTGGGTCAGGTTTCGCAAGCCCCATCTCTGCCGAGATGAAGATATGATCAAAAATATCAGCGATCTTCCAAAACTTGACCAGCAGGGGACGAAGATCATCCCAGGCATTGCTTAACAAAGCTGTGGTATAGTCGCCACGTAATCCCCGGATGAATTCCACCAGTTTTCTATCCATCCGATCTCCGCCCCAAAACTCATCGCCAAATTCCTTGATAGCGTCTTCAGGCAAGCCCAGGCTTTTCATCACCGTCTTCTTATGGTCCTCAGCGCTGATCATGCCTTTCATGGCTTCTCTGGAGCCATACACATAGCTTTCCAGTTCTTCATAGGTCATCCCCAAACTCTGGGCCAATCTGGTGCGTGGCCCCCGGTCCTCAGTTCGGAGCAGCACCCCACCCAGATCAAAAACGACAGTGTTAATCATGGATCTCCTTAGCCAATCCCTTCTGGATTCTCTCCCAGTTGGTTGACACTGATGTCATTCCCTTCACGGATCACTTTTTCATACAGATCATACTGGCGGTAAACATACATACCCACCTTATAATAAAGGTCTGTAGCCCCGGTCAGGGACGCGGCATCCACGCTCAATTCCACACTCCGTTTCCCTCGACGGTAATATTCACCGAAAGCATGCAGGAGCAGGGCCTGGGCCACTCCCTGGCGCCTCCAGGCCCGTTTTACGCCCAGGCTGGAGACATGACCAGCTTCATAGTCTCCGAAACTGTAGCGGCGGCAGAGGCAAATGGCGGCAATTTCTTCTCCAGTGCTTGCCAGAAACCACAGGCTGGGATCATAGGAATCGTCTCCGGTCATGTGGTGCATGAACCTCTCGAATCCCCTCTCAGGGTCTTCCTTGACAAAACCAAAATGATCCTGGAAGACTTCCTCGTCTACCTCATAGACCAAGCGAGCATCTTCCTCTGGATTATAAGTCTTCAGGTGAATCCCCTCTGGCCAGATTGGGGCGGAAGGCATCTCCTCCATATCGATCCGCATCCGGAAGCCGTGCCTGATCTGCTTAAACCCTGCTCTCAGCAACGCCTGGCTGGATGATTTAACCAGAGATAGGGGATTGCAGCGCATGGCAACTCGCAGCTCCGGTGCCACTCTATCAACAGCCTGCATGGCACGCCCTTCAGCCCATTCCAGGAGGTAATCTTCCAGGCCCAGGTCCTCATATTCCGGATCCACCGTCATCCAAACAAAAGGATGAATGGGAGGATCAGCCTCATCCCATACTTCTACCAGAGCAACCAGGATACCATCCTGGTTCTTGATCAAGGTCACGCTCTTTTCTGGTTCAAAGCCGGGGGATTGATAAGCATTTATTAATAGCTCAAGAGTTATCCCTTGTTCGTCCAGATAATGCAGTGTTTTCTTTCCCTCCAGGCGGTGGATTTCAGGTAAATCCTCCATCCCCGCCTGGCTGGCAGTAAAGTCCTCGGGTAATTTATATTTCATGTTTCTCTTCCCTATTCTAACCGGTTTCCAAACCGGGTCTGCTTTTCGGAGCCATATGACCACGTTCATGGTCATTCCGCAGCCATAAGAAACCTGCGGTGGCCACCATGCCAAGAATGGCGCTGCCATACCAGATCCAGTTGGGATCTCCGTTGTCCATGATCAAACCAGCCAGCAGCGGCCCGATCATCCAGGGGATCATCCAGGAAAAGCCCATCACACCTGAATAGCGCCCCCGCATATCCTCCGGTGCCGCCTTTCCTACATAAGCCTGGGCAACCGGGATGATCACCATTTCACCCACAGTGATGATCGCCATCGCCAGCATAAAGAGGATGTAAACCTCCACAAACCCGTACATGCCAAAGCCGATCACATACAGCAGGGAACCCAAGGCCAGGATCAGCATGGGCGGCTTATCAGAGATCCTGCGTGTGATCATGAACTGGAACAGCACCACCATCCCGGCATTGAGGGTCATCAGCCAGCCATAACCCGACTCTGGAATCCCGTGCACATCCCGTAGATAAACCGACAGGGTGCTGTACATCTGGGAATAGACCAGGGTCGCGATGGTGGAGATCACCATGAAGAGCATGAACTTGCGATCCTTTAACACGGCACTGTAGCCGACAAAAGTATCCTTGAAGTTCTTCCGCTCTCCAATTTTCTCTACCTCTTCCGGTTTGGTCTCTTCCACGACCAGATACACCAGCAGGGCTGTGATCAGGCTGGTCACTGTGTCCGCGACAAACAGGATCAGGTAGGAGTAGGCGGCGATAAATCCACCAATGGCAGGGCCGATCGCCACCGAGAGGTTCATGGCCACTCGCATCACGCCAAAACCTTCCGAGCGCTTTTTCTCAGGCAGGATATCAATTAACATCGCCTCATGAGCCGGACTGGCTGCCGTAGCGAACAGGCCGGAGATTGCGCCCATCACATAGAACCATTCCAGCTGCTGGACCAGGCCCATCCCCAGACTTGTCAGACCGCTGATGACCAGGCCGAGGATGATCATGGTCTTGCGGCCCAAGTAATCGGTCATGGCGCCTCCGACCATATTGCCGAGCATATCCGTGACTGAAAACAGGGCAAACAGCAGGCCCACTTCCGTCATCCCCACATCGAATTTTTGAGTGATGTACAGGGCAAAGAAGGGGAAGATCAAAGCTCCTCCAATGCGGTCAATGAAGTTAGAACCTACAATCACCCAGAACTGCCTGGGGTATTCTTGGTAAATTGATTTTGTTCTTTCAATCGTATTGCTGAACAACATTGCTTAATTCCTTACTAATTCATTCCTTGATGACTGCCTGTTAAAGAAAACAGGCCGCGGGAGAACCCGCGACCTGATCCGATTAAGAAAAAAAGCCCCGGGGACTGTTGTTCCCGGAGCAGCAGAGATGTCAATAATTAAACATGCTCAAACGGCGGGAACCCTCCCAGACAGTTCTGCGCATCCGCAGATAATTACTTGTTCACCATTGAGCATGTTCATAAAACGCTTCCTTGTTCTTTACTTGACCGGGGGGTAGTGTATCACCACCTAAAGTGAAGGTCAAGAGGGAGTTTGCTCAATTCCTTGACTGAGGGAGTATGGTAAAGCAGGAGGATTTCTGCTCTATTAATCAAAGATAAGAAAAATGCCCTGATATCATATACTGCACATCTCCCCATGGTATGATACATTTTTATCATGAGAGACAGGATTGCGGCCATTAACGCCAGCAGGCCCAAATTAGAGAGGAAATATCCCTGTGAGTGATTTCGTGCTGAACAAAGACCAGGAGCCCCTGGAAAGGCGGGGCGCTGAACTGCGCTCCGGTCTCTTGTCCATGGAACCAGAACAGCTAGCCGCTTTGACAGAAACCGAGCTAAAAGGCGTTGGGCGGGAGAGGTTCTTTAGCTTTTCCTACTGGGGGAAACCAGTTGAATTGTCCTGTCAGGACTATATCGCCAGGGACCAGGAAAGCCGGGGGGCGCTGCCCCCAGTTCACCAAGCGATGATCCTGTATTATTTTTTTTCCTCCCAGGGCTCAACGCAACCCGGAAAATGGATCTCGTTCTCTGAGCTGGCGGACGGGAAGTTCTACAACGCCGCATTTCAAGGTTACACATCCAAAGTTCTCCTCCGGCATTTTAAGGACGACTATGCGGCCTTCAACCGGGCCAATCTGGACCTGGGTGGAGAAAAGACCAGCTTTGGTGATGGCGCCTACCGTTATCAGATCCTACCCAAAGTAGCCATGCTGCTGGTCCATTGGCAGGGGGATGACGAATTTCCTCCTTCCTATAAGATACTTTTTGAGGATATCGTAGATTATCATTTACCGACCGATGCCTGCGCGATCCTGGCCAGCATGCTGACCGGAAAACTCATTGCTGGAGCATCATAGACCCTGGAGACCGGGGTGAGGAGATTTTTATGAAATTGGCAATCAGTGGAAAAGGTGGTGTTGGAAAAACCACCCTCTCAGCCCTCTTGGCCCAATACTATGCAGACCAGGGAAAGGATGTGCTGGCAGTGGATGCAGACCCCTCGCCCTGCCTGGCAGGAGCGCTGGGTTTGCCCGATGACCTGCAAGCAAAGCTCAGCCCGATTGCTGAAATGGATGCCTTGATCGAAGAGCGAACCGGTGCCAAACCGGGCACGACCGGTGGCTTTTTCACCCTCAATCCCCGCGTGGATGATCTGCCCGAGCGCTTCAGCGTCAAATACCGCGACGTCCGCTTGCTGGAAATGGGCAGCGTTGACCTGGGCGGTTCCGGCTGCATCTGCCCCGAGAGCGCCATGTTGAAGACACTCTTCACCCATCTGCTTTTCCGCGACGACGAGGTGCTGATAATCGATATGTACGCGGGCGTGGAGCATCTGGGTCGAGCGACGGTGGATTTTGTGGATGCCATGATCATCGTGGTCGAGCCCACTCAGCGCAGCCTGGGCACAGCCGCTCAGATCAAAAATCTCTCCAAGGATATCGGTCTCACCCGGCTCTGGCTGGTAGGGAATAAAGTCCGTACCGAAGAAGAGAAGAGCTTCCTAGAAGAGAATTCTCCCGGCCTGCCTCTCCTGGGCACTCTGCCCATGGACCTGGGCGTCCTGGACGCTGATCGTCTGGGAGAACCGGTTTATGACCATGTGCCCTCTTTGAAATCTGCGGCGGAAGAGATCGCGGAAATTTTATGGGAACCTTATCCTGAAGAATATATAGAGGAGTAACACTTTTTATGACCACCACAATTGCCCTGGCGGGAAAGGGCGGTACTGGAAAAACCACCGTATCCGCCATGATTATCAAATATTTGATCAACAAGGGAAAAGGGCCTATCCTGGCCATCGACGCTGATCCCAGCGCGAACCTGAACATGGTCCTGGGAGTTGATCTCGAATGTACCATTGGGGGCATCCGCGAGGATTTGCTCAAACAGGTTCAGGGTTCACAGAATGTAACCGGTGCTGCCCGCGGCAGTATCGCTGGCGGGATGTCGAAACACGATTACCTGGATTATGAGATCCATTCCTCGCTGACCGAAAGCGACAAGTTTGACCTGATTGCCATGGGCCGCTCTGAGGGGCCTGGCTGCTACTGTGCAGTGAACCATAACCTGCGGGAAATCCTCGACTCACTCAGCCACAACTATCCCTATGTTGTGATGGACAACGAAGCCGGCATGGAGCACCTCAGCCGCAGGACCACCGAAGACGTGGATCACCTCTTTATCATCAGCGGGCCCACCCAGCGGGGGCTGGCCGCGGCGGCCGGTATCGTCGATCTCAAGGATGAGCTGGCAATCAGGATCAAGAACTCCTACTTCATCCTCAACCGCGTCCCCGGAGAAATCCACCCTGCGCTGCAGGAAGGCATCGAACAGCTCGGTGTTCCTTTCCTGGGCCCCGTGCCAGCAGATAATAACGTGATGGAATATGACTTCAACGGCAGACCGCTGCTTGAGCTGGAAGATGATTCCCCAATTTACCAGGCGGTCGCTGCCATGATGGACGAGGTTTTGGGTCTTTGAGATACCAGGTCTCTTAAGATATGAGGTCATTTAAAGGATGCGAGGGTTTTATTACTGGATCCCGCATCCTACAGGCCGCAGTACAGAACCGCTGTCGCTGCCAGGATCTCTGCCAAATCATATACAGAATTCAAATCCACCCATTCCTCTGCGCTGTGAAGTCCTGCACCGACCGGGCCGATCAGCACAGCTTCCACCCCTTTTTCGGACAGCAGAGCGGCATCAGTCCAGTAGGCTGCCCCACTGATCTCCGGCGGGCTATCCATGACCTTGGAATAGGCCTTGATTAACGCTTCTATCACTCCTGAATCCGGACTGGTATTCAGGGGAGCGCGCTGGGCAACCAGTCTCAGACAGGCTTTGAAGTCCTGGTCCTGCTCGCGAAGCCGGTCCAGCATCACTTGAATTTCCTCCCTGATCCCGATTTCAGTTTCCCCTTCTACCGTCCTTCTTTCAATGCTTACTTTGCAGCGAGGGGGATAGGTGCACATATCAGATCCCCCTTCGATCAGGGAAGTGTGGACAGATGGTGGACCAGTCAGTGGATGTCCAGGGCGCTTGATCAATTCCTGGCTGTAACTCTCCAATTCAACCAGGAAACGACCCATCATGAGGATTGCGTCCCGCCCATCCTGGTAGCGGCTGCCATGGGCAGCCCGGCCTTCCACCTCCACCTCGTACCAGATCCAGCCCCGATGGGCGGCGACCACTTTCAAGTCTGTGGGTTCAGTGACAATAGCCCCGTCCGCCCTGATTTCCTGGATCAGTTCGATCGTTCCCAAGCTCTGGTTCTCCTCATCCGCTACAGCTGTGAAAATTAAATCACCTTCCAGGGAAATACCATCATCGACCAAGGCTTTGATCGCTCCCAGCATAGCAGCCAGGCTTCCCTTCATATCCTGGCTGCCGCGGCCATACAGCCGGCCCTCCCGAATCTCTCCAGAAAAAGGTTCCGGCATTTCATCCACACCAACCGTGTCCATATGTCCATTCAAGATCAACGATCGCCCCCCTCCCTTCCCAGGAAGCACCCCCACCACGTTGACCCGGCCTGGGGCCAGAGGATAAATCTTCACCTGCAGCCCTAATTCCTTCAGTATCCGGGCAATATCTTCCCCGATTATCACTTCTCCGGGACCGTCCTCCACCATGGCTGGGTTTCGGGAATCAGTCTGGACAAAATGAACTAAGATATCTTTAATAAAATCCCGGTCAATAGAAAATTCCATATCCACTCTCCACTAACAAATGAGTGCCAAACAATTCATTTATACACCAAACCAGTCGGATGAGATTTTGTTCGAGGCTGAGCAGTGAGTTCTTTCCCCCAAAACCCGGATGTTAGACCAGCCCAGGGAGAGATCAAGACAAAATAAATAACCCCCTGGTGGGGGTTATGATAATCGGCTGGGCTGAAGGACTTCCTGATAGTCGGGAATCAGGAAGACTGCTTCTTGAAAAGAGTTGGCTAATCGGCAGCTTCTACGGTGACGTCGGGGAAAAACTGGTGGATAGTGCCCTGAACCCAGCCTTTCAACGTTGCGGTTGAAAGTGGGCAGCCACTGCAAGACCCGCCGAGCCGGATCTTAACCACATCGTCCTCAAAAGACACGAATTCAGCTGATCCACCATGGTATTGTTCAATGTAAGCGCTGATGTTCTCAATAAGATTTTGCATCTGTTCAGTTCGTAGATTTTTCTGGACTTCTTTCATAAACAACCTCCGGGCTCTGCTTGATTCAATCCCTGGTGAAGCAGTGCCACAACTTGCTCGTGCGTACCCCGCAGGCGTTGGGCGATGACACCCGCTAATCTATTAAGTATCAGTATACCCGTTTCTGGGTGTTCCTGGCAAAGATTTTTTAAGTCCTCGCCGGCTATTCTGACAAATAACCCTTCCTGGGTGCAGATCGCTGAGGAAGTATAACAGGCACTACCCAGGGCGGAAGACCAGCCAAACACACCACCTTCTTTCACATCAGCAACGGACAGAATCGGTCCATCGTCTGGTTTAAAGCGAATGGAAACCCTCCCATCGATGACAAAGTATAAATATGCGGCCGGATCGCCCTGCTCAAAAACCGTCTGATTGGCATTAAATCGAATATCTCCCATGATCGGACTGAGAATCTCCACCTGATCCTGGGAGAAACCTTCTAATAGTGCAAAACGAGCCAATAAAGCAGAGTCCATTCCATACCTCTTTTGCTGGCAGCTGCGTTCCTTTCTGTCCCCCGGGAACAATTCAAGTACCATTAATGAGAGTACTATACTCAAAATAGGGCTTCTTTATTAGTGGAAAAACTCACAAAAGGAAGGACAATAATCACTCTTTGGGCAAAAGGGTTTTGGTTAAAACTCCTAAAATCAAGAGCGCCGGAATCTCCCGGCGCTTCCATCTGATATGTCGATCATTTTTGCAGAATCAATCCTGCCGCCCGGCGGCCGATCTCAACCGCAAAATTTGTCCCCCGATCCCAGGGGTAAACCTGGCTCATGCTGGCAAAATACAGCCCCTCGACCGGTGTTTGAATGGGAGGGATGTGCCGGGAATGATCTAGTGCCGGCACAGGCTGGGCATACTTTGTGCGGTGCAGCCAGGATTTCTTGACCCAGGAAGGATCAAATTCGGGATTGATCTTCTTCAGCGGGGGCAGGAATTCCTCCAGGATCTGTTCTTCTGTCATTTCAAAATAGGGGTGGTCCGCATCCCGGTAATCCCCACAGTAGAGGATGTGATCCCCGCCAAAATAGTCGGGGGAGAGATAGTTGGTATGCTCCACCACAGCCAGGAAAGGAAAACCCTGGTCTTTGGGAATGTTGTACCAGTAATACCCTGCTTTCGAAAGCTGTTGGGAAAGGGACAGGGTTAGCACCACCGCCCCCATACTCTTCAGGTTCATCAACCCGGCAGTGTAGCTATCTGGCAGACCAGGAACCATCCCGGATAACAAGGCCGGTGAGGTAGTAACCAGCACCCGGTCAAATTTCTGGCTTCCGCCAGCGGACCTGACCTCCAGCTCAGGCGAGATCTCCAATACCGGTCTTTGGAGACGAATCTCCACACCCAGACCTTTCAAGATATCAACAAAATCATCTGTAAAAGCCTGGAAACCACCCACATAGGTGCCCAGCCGTGATGTCCGGGCATGCATTCTGGCC
>DRBO01000022.1 GCA_011039385.1 Chloroflexota bacterium
AAAGTTCCAGCCCTGATAATCCAGGCAAGCCCACATCTGCAATTAACAGGTCAATCCCTGTGCCAACCACTTCAACGATGGCTTCCTCGCCCGAGGGCACATCCAGCAAATCAAGATCCACTTCAAGTGTTTCCAGGGCCGCACGCAGCACAGTGCGAATTTCCTGGTGATCATCTACGATCAACACCCGGGTTTTATCACTCATGCTGATATCATAACACGTCCGTTGAAAAGAAAAACCATCCGGAGATGTTTTTTTACCTTGCAGTTTTATTAAGTGAGGAGGATGCACTCCAGGATCCAACGAACAAGCAAGAAAAATGCCGCTCCATATTTCATTGAATCTGGAGGGAGACAACCACCAATCCCAAGGATTTTTCCTTCATTCTTATCGCTTGCAGGAGGGAGCCAAATTGATTTATTGATATAATAATTCAATGCCGTCACCCAATCCGCCACTGCGGTCCCTGAGAGTCAATTCCTATCTGATTCCCGCTTTCGGACTGATCATGGCTCTGGTGCAATTGTTCTTCCCCTTTAAAAGCTGGGCCATCCTGGCTTCCTCCTTTCTCGGATTGACTCTGTTCTCATACATCTGGGCCTGGAGTTTAAAGGGAAACATTTCCCTGGAAAGAGAAATGCGCTTCGGCTGGATGCAGGTAGGCGATCGGGTTCAGGAGCGGATCGGGGTTGAGAACGACAGCAAGTTGCCCGCCCTCTGGGTCAGGATCATTGACCATTCCTATATGCCAGGATACACAGCCAGTGCGATCGTTAATGTCCGCAGCCAATGGTACACACATTGGCACACTTTTGGGATTTGCGACCAACGCGGTATTTACACCCTGGGCCCGACCAGTCTTGAGACGCATGATCCGCTGGGAATCTTCACGGTCAGGATCGATTACAGCGAGACAGTCAACATGATGGTTGTTCCCCGGGTTGTTCCCCTGCCCCAGATTGAAATTGCCCCGGGTGGAAGGACTGGTGAAGGAAAATCAACCAGCACTGGGCTGGAAAGGACCATAGTCGCCGGGGGTGTCAGGGAATATATACCCGGGGACAGCCTGCGGTGGCTGCACTGGCCAACAACCGCCCGCCTGAATAAACCCTATGTACGCGTATTTGATTTCTCCCCAGCCAGCAATTGGTGGGTGCTGCTGGATATGGATCCAGCAGTCCATACAGGGGAAGGCCAGAATTCAACAGAAGAATACAGTGTTATCCTGGCAGCTTCCCTGGTCCATGAAGGGCTGCAGCAAGGCAAAATGGCGGGTTTGATCGCCATGGGTGACGAGTTGATCTGGCATGTGCCAGACAGGGGAGATGCCCATCTGTGGAGAGTCCTGCGATCCCTGGCCCTTATCCGACCCACCGGCCCCCCGCTTCCAGAGATGTTGAAACACCTCCGCCTGACACTGGAACAGCGTACCAGTCTGGTGGTGATCACGCCTAACATGGATACTGAATGGGCCAACGAATTAGGCTTACTGCTCAGGAAAGGTATCGTACCCACTGTATTGCTCCTCAATCCTTCTGCCTTTGGCGGAACACAGGACCCCAACGCCATCCAGAATCGCTTGTTGAACATGAATATCAAACACTACAACTTCAGTGACTCGCTTCAGGACCTGGCTCAATTTGAACCGCTGGGACAGGAACACCAACCCGGTAATCAAATGAGAGAATACGTTAAAACCCTCCCCAGGCAATCCAGCGAATGGAGAGCACTGTGATGTTGGCTTCCATCCGCAAGTTCGCTGAGAA
Source organism: Chloroflexota bacterium (assembly GCA_011039385.1). Lineage (GTDB taxonomy): Bacteria > Chloroflexota > Anaerolineae > Anaerolineales > UBA11858 > B10-G9. The sequence continues at coordinate 1,768 of DRBO01000022.1, forward strand.
GAACTTGTCCAGGCAGATACTCAGGAACATCGCCTTGATCTATCTGCTGTTCATCCTGCTGGTCAACGTTCTGCGAGATTCCATCCAGGGAGTAGAAACCAGCCTCTTGACCCTGATGATCACCATGGGGCTGGTACTGGCGTGGGCGCTGGCGGTCTCTGAAATTGAAGAATGGAAAACCGGTTTGATCGCCTTTCTGAGTGGAGGTACGATCCTGGTGATTCGGATTGGCAGATTAGGCGACCTGATCTTTTCCTTGTTCCGGGAAATGTGGGGGTTAGGATCCCAAACTCTCTCCTATCTATCCGGGCATGGTGAGATTACCAGGTCCGATGCTATCCCGGCAGGGATTTCCGAGCTTGGGTCCCGAATCGCCACCCTGGGTTCACGCCTGGGAGTCTGGATCCTGAGCCTGTTCCGAGGAAAACCAATCTACGATCCAGTTGCCACGGCATTTATCTGGGGCATCTTTGTCTGGTTGATTGCGGTCTGGGCGATGTGGATCACCATCCGCCATAAGAAACCTCTGTGGGGGATCATCCCCACCCTGGTGCTGACCAGCTTGAGCCTGGTTTATACCGGCACATCGGTCTACAACCTGGTTCCCATGTTGGGGATCATGATCGGTCTGGTGATAATGGGCAGGTACGATGCCCATGAGAACCAATGGAAATCAGAGCAGATCAAATTTGCCGGAATCATCCGGGAACGAATGGTGTTCTTGGCTGTGATCATGGCCGTGGCGTTGATGCTGTTCGCGGCCATCAGCCCCTCAATTACAATCCGGGGCATCGTGGATTTCATTGACAGGATCACTTCTGATCATGTCAACGAAGATGACCTTGTCCGCTCTTTAGGACTAGAACCTGTCGGAAAAGAAGGTGCTGTAAGTGTGCTTGACAACCGCCAGAGCGGCGGCCTTCCCAATCGCCACCTGATCGGCTCGGGAGAAGAGCTTGGCACCCAGCTGGTGATGATTATCCAGGTGCAGGATCTTAGCGGTCCCAGCCTGGAGGAAATCGATCCTGCAGAACAGGTCTATTACTGGCGCAGCCTGACCTATGACCAATATGTAAGCAGGGGCTGGGTATCGCGGGACAGCATAATCCGGGAATACGCACCTGGACAGAGAACCCTCTCCAACTGGTCTGATACCTATCAGATCATCCGCCAGAAAGTTGATACTGTGGAAGATCTAGATGGATTGCTGTTCAGTGCTGGCATCCCACTTAGTGCGGATCAAGATTTTGAAATTGCCTGGAGAGTCCAGAACACCAATGAATGGACCTTCGATATCTTTGGAGCCTCATTGGAGGCCGAATCCTACATCGTGGATTCGCTTCAGCCCCGGGCAAGTATAGAGGAACTTCAGGAAGCCGGACAGGATTACCCCCAATGGATCCGGAACCGCTACCTGGGCTTGCCGCCTACCGTACCGGATCGGGTAATCGGTCTGGCAAGAGACATCACCGCTACCGAACCCAATCCCTATGATCGGGCGCTGGCAATTGAGGGGTTTTTGCGCCGATTCCCCTACACCCTGGACCTTCCCCAACCCCCCATGGAACGGGATATCACAGATTATTTCCTGTTCAGTGCCAAACGGGGCTACTGCGATTATTACGCCACCGCCATGGTGGTTCTATCCCGGGCAGCTGGCCTGCCAGCCCGTCTGGTAACAGGCTATATTGGGGGTTATTATGATCCAAATCTTGATGCTTACCTGGTAACGGCAGATCTTGCTCACGCCTGGCCAGAGATCTACTTCCCGGAGTACGGCTGGATCATTTTCGAGCCAACCGGCGGCAGGTCCGAGATCGAAAGGCCAGAAGGTCCAATACCTAAATTCGCCCAGGACTATCCCACCGCATTCGATCCCCTGGTCCAAGAAAAAGAACCCCTACCGGTAAACTGGTGGTTAGTCGGGCTGGGCTTCCTGATTGGAATTCCCCTGATCGGGTTCCTGGTCTACCTGGCGGATGACCTCTACCTCAAGCGTATGGTCCCCGATAAACAGTTCCAACGAGTCTTCCGGCGGGTGTACCGTTATGCCCGCTGGTTGGGCCTTGACACCAAACCCGGTGATACGCCGCACGAATTCAGCACCAAGCTGATCCACCAATTAACTCAATTTGGAAGAGGCAGCAAACAAGCAGAATGGCTTCTGTATGGTTCTCATATCATCCGGGAAATCACCAGGCAATATTATCTGGTCCTGTATAGCCCGGATCAGGGCGCCGGGATAAACAGTCAGGAAACAGCGATCCTCTTCCGCGATCTGCGGAGTCGTTTATGGTACCTGTGGCTGTTGATCAAGGCTTACCCTTACAGAATACCGCGCTTCTTCTTGTGGGATTCCGCTCCCATGTTAATCAGTTCAAAGCCTAATAAGTCATAAGAAGGATGACCATGAAAAATATCAAAGACGTCTCGGATAAGATCATAAATAACATAAACCAGGTAATTCTCGGGAAGAACGATACCGTAGAGCTGGCCGTTATCTGTTTGCTCAGCAAGGGGCATTTGCTGATCGAGGATATTCCTGGCGTTGGGAAAACCATGTTAGCCCGCAGTCTGGCCCGCTCTCTGGACGCCTCATTTGGTCGCATCCAATTTACTCCGGATATGCTCCCAAGTGATATCACCGGGGTGTCAATCTACAACCAGGCTAACCAGGATTTCGAATACCGACCCGGCCCGGTGACATCGGAAATCGTTCTGGCTGACGAGATCAATCGAGCAACACCAAAAACCCAGTCCGCCCTGTTGGAAGCCATGCAGGAGAGGACAGTGACGGTTGACGGTGTCACCCATCAACTGCCAGAATTGTTCATGGTCATAGCTACCCAGAATCCCATTGAGCATGAAGGCACCTTCCGACTACCAGAAGCCCAGCTGGACAGGTTTCTCATGCGAATCCGGCTTGGGTATCCCCAGCTCAACGATGAATTGAATATTCTGGATGGACAGCAATATCAGCACCCTATCGATGAATTGAAAGCAGTGGTGTCGGTTGAAGAAGTGCAGCAAGCTCAGGAAGCTGTCAAGGAGATTCATATCGCACCCCCGGTTAAACGCTATATCGTGGAAATGGTCCAGTACACCCGGGAACACAATGACGTTTACCTGGGATCCAGTCCCCGCGGCAGCTTGGGTATCTACCGGGCCAGCCAGGCCAGGGCAGCCATCCGGGGGCGTGATTACGTCACGCCAGATGATATCCAGGGGATTGCAGAGCCGATCCTGGGCCACCGCCTGATCCTGGCGCCGGGTGCTCGGCTGCAAAACAGAAATGAAGACAACATCCTCGAAGAATTACTGCAAAGAGTCCAGGTTCCTGGCGGGGATATCTATTCCAAGTGACCAGAGACATCGCCAAACCAAAGAACTCCCTCCCAAAAAGAGGGGGTTCTTTTTAGCAGGTCGGAGATTCATTCCCAGATGTCTTAAGAGATCTATTCTCTTTAAGAGACGAAGTCTCTTAAAAAGACTTCGTCTCTAATTTTAATAATTCAATTCGTAACCCATCACCATCACACCCAGGCTGAGAACTTCGCCAGCTTGCTGGAGTTTTTCCAGGTCAATAGTGTCCATGTTATCATCCATCGTGCCGCCAGTATCCCACCACTCTTCCCAGTGGACCCCAACAAAGGATGCCTCTGCAACCGGGACATTATTGCCTTCATTAAAGAGGATACTCAAATCTACCTGGCTGTCTGCTTTAGTGACCGGGATTCCCAACTTCCTGGCAGAGGATTCAAACAGCTCAACCAGGCGCAGGCTGCCCTGGGTAGATAACATCACTTCCTCTCCCCCGCCCGCGCCTACACCCCGTATCCCGATTATGGCTTCAAGATCCAGGTACTTGGAGAACCCCCCTTTGGCCTGGAGGAACTTGGATATATCCGGGTATACCCATTCACCGCCTTCTTGCCCTTCCCCGGCATAAGCAATGAAGAGGAAGGTCCGGTTGGGCTGATAGCCTGATTCCTGCATAGTGCGGATCAGCTCCAGCATCAGGGCAACGCCAGAAGCATTATTGTTGGCTGCTTGAGGAGCGGATGCCCCCCTTATCAGAGGCGGGCTGTCATACTGGGCCATGACCACAACCAGCTTGTTATCCATCTGAGCTTTGGGATCTCCCTTGTTTCCAGGCAGGTGTCCGATCACGTTGCGGACTTCAAAGTCCTCCACAACACTTCCCTGGACAGTCATCGCAGCCTCAATTCCAGTAGGAATGATCAGGCATTCATCTTGTTTGAGGTCATCCACACGGATTTTCAGGGAGTTCACCTGGTAGCCCGTGCCTTCCAGCAAGTTATTAGCGACCTCAGTGCTGATCCGCAGGATGGGCGTATTCTGGCCGATGGTCTCAGTCGAACCAAAGGGGTTAAAGAAAGGAGATCGGGCAGACAGGGTGGTGCGCTGATTGATGAGAGATTCATCTTCGGTGACAATCAACAAGCCATCTTTAGGGATATCATGGAGGATGCCTGCATCCCTTTCGTTCAGGACAACGACGATCTGCCCACTGAAATCCAACTCATCCAGGGCAGGGAAGTTCCGGAACCACTGTCCCGTCTGCATCAGGTCGCCCAATCCCAGAAAGACCATTTCTCCTTTTGCAGACCCCAAGTTCTGATAGTAACCGACAAATTCCACGAAATCCTCATGATAGACTAATTCAGGGCTGCCATCATAGAACTTCAAAGTTGGCTCCCGTGTCAGGTACTCGAATTCCCTGGTCCGGGTTTGAAAATAAGTAAATTCCTCTCCAGCCGGCTGCAGGCCCAGCGCCTCGAATTCCCCGGCGATATACGCTGCCGCTTGATCCATCCCCGCTGTACCCAGAGAGCGTCCTTCCCAGCGGGGATCAGATAGGATATCCAGGTAAGCGTACGCCCGCTCACCCTGGAAGCTTTCTGCCTGTTGGATGAAAATTGCCGTCGATCCAGTGGTTCCCCTGAACCAGAAGAACACACCTGCCAGCAGGCCAAATACTGCCAGCGTATATTTGTTGATGATCAACCGGGTAGCTGCAATACCCACAGTTTCAATGAATCTGCGAATCCCTTCACCCAGGAAATTGAATCCAGTGATCGCTACAAAGAAAGCCCCGGCAGGATACAACGCAGTCCAGGGGTAGGAGCGAGCATACAGGCGGATATTGCTCAATAAGGCGCCCCATTCTGGAACATCAGAATAATGATAGGGCGGACCCCAGATCTCAATTTCCGCAAAAGCTCCCCCTCCGATGAAAATGCCGATAAAACCCAGCTCACCCAGCAGCATCAGCACGGCCCCCATTTCCAAAGAAAGGATCGAAACCAACCCCGGAATGATGTTGGGAAAAACGTGTTTGCCAAGGATCCTGCCTGAATGAGCGCCTGCTGCTTCAGCGCTTTCAATGAACAGCTGGGGCTTGATTTCCAGCACCTTGCTGCGCACATACTGCATGATCTCACTCCAACCTATAAAGCTCATGGCGATGATAAATGGTTGCATACCCTGGCGGATGCCAATCCCCAGGATCAGCACCATCACCAGCAGCAAAGCCGGGAAAGCCGCAATGGTTTCTGACGCCCCTAACACAAATCGGTCCAACCAGCTCCCTGAAAACCAGCCAGCCAGAGCACCCAGGAGGAAGCCAACCACCAGGCGAACAACTACAACAAAGATAGCCAGTGTGAATGTCTGCTGCGCGCCGGAAAGGATCAAGCTCATGATATCCCGACCCAAGGGATCTGTTCCCCAAGGATAGACTTTGTCGGGCTTAAAAGGCGGCACAAGCAGCTCCCCGTCCTCAATAGTTAAGCCCTGGGTTTGGTAAGGACTATGAGGGGACAGCTGGGGACTGAAAAACATGACCAGTGCTAAACTCGTTACGATAACCACGCCAATCAGCAGGGCGGGGTTTCCTAATGTGCCCTTAAGCCAGACCCGGAGCCGAGCCTTGCCCATTGCCAGCGTATCGTAGTAGGTAAACCCATCCTCTCTTTGATCAATAATTTCTCTAAAAGGGCTCTGACTGGCTTCTTTTTTCCCGGGCAGCCAGCGCAGCCAGGGTTTATCAGCCAAGAAAGTTCGAACATTCTTTATAAGGTTTTTCCAGAATCCCCAAAATCCTTTCTTCCCTCCCCGAACATTCGCCCCCTGATCCCGCAAGCGGGGGTCAATTAGTATATAAGACCAATCGAGGAATAAATTGACCAGGATGAACAGGATTCCCAGGCACAGCGCCAGCCCGATAGTCAGGTCATCATCGCGATTGGAGATGGATTGCAGCAAGGTATAACCGAGTCCCTGCCAGCCAAAGAAATACTCCACTATCGGCAAACTGCTTAGGGCAAACCGCAAAGAAAGGCCGATTGTGGTCAGGACAGGAACAGCGGCATTCCGGGTGATATGAACTGCCATGACATAAATGGACCGCAAGCCCTTGCTGTAGGCAGTCCTGACATAATCCTGTTTGAGAATATCCTCAACCGTGATATAGGTGACCCGGGTAATTTGTGCCAGTGGTCTGGCTGCCAACACCAAAACGGGAAGGATGAGATGATCATCCCAGCCAAATCCCCCTACCGGCAGCAAGGATTTACCATAGAACTGAGTCAGTTTGATCGTACCCATTTGCAGCAGCAGTGCCGCAAAGAAGCTGGGCACGGACACACCAACAATGGACACCATCAGGGCTGCCAGCGTGATCCCGGAGCGTCTTCCAGCGATTAATACAGCCAGAATCACGCCTACCACAGCTGAGACCAGCAGCGATACGCCCAGCAAACCCAGGCTGCGGATCAGGACGTCAGGGATGACTTCCACAACTGGTTTGGACAGCAGAGAGACGCTCCCTGAACTGGTTTCCCCTAAATCCCCCCGCAAGGCATCAGAGGCATAATCCATGGTTTTAACAACGCTGTCCCCAGCCGCCTGTTTAAAAGGCACTCCCCTGGCCATATCCAAACCCAGGAAGCTGGCGTAGGTGATAAAAGCCAGGACTAAAAGCCCAAAGACCAGCCGGGGAAATAGGAAAGAAACCGACTGATTCAGACGGCGCAGGAAAGGAATATCATGTTCTGTTTTATCAGCGCTGTGATGAAAGCTCAACTTCCATCCTCCTTCCCCAATAACCCTGTTGTCCCGTATCAAGAAAAGATACCAGCCCAGCAGCAGGAACAGTACCACCAGCTCGGCCAGAATGATTAACCAATCTGTGTTAAGACCGGAGATAGCCTTCCCTCCTTGATAGATATGGATGGGGGTGATTCGAGAGATCTTCTCCAGGTCAGGATAGATATTGGCCAGGCCTACCAGCAAATAATTTCCAACCAGGGCTGCCCCGGTGAACATACTGGCCATGCGCGAGGATGGCAATACCTGGCTGAGCAGGATAGCCAGAAAGCCAAATAGAGCCAGCTGGGCTAGCAACGGCAGAAACGGTCGAGCTAATTCCAGGGCTGTGAGGTCCAACCCTGAAGCCCCCGCAGGAATGGCCCAGCTCAACCAGGCAATCGTCAGGAGTATGACCAGGGTTGCCAGGAAGCCCAGGACCCTGCCCCAGAATATCCCTGACCTGCCAGCCGGATAGGACAGGATCGGATCCGGGACGCCATCTCCCTCACCCTGGCTCAACAGCTTGGCTCCCGCGCCAACAGCCAGGATGCCCATGATCACCATCATGATATTAAAGAAACAGACATCCAGGTAACCTTCCGGAGCAGAAAGAGAGGTAAAACTGCTCCCGAGGAAGGCCATCAGCTCCTCCGGGAAGGAAGCCAGATAACCAGAAAAATCTATCAGGGCAATGTCACTGTAAATGCCAACCATCAGCAGACTGTAGACAGCCAGCCCAATGCCCCAACCAATGATAATTCCTCGAAATTTTCTTATAGTACGTGTGAACTCTACAAACACGATCCCTCCCGAAATCTTCAGTGATCAAAATGCGGCTCTGCAATGTTATCCGGTTAGGAGTTCCCCTCGGCAATTAATGAGAAGGCCAGCAATACCCAAAATCGGAACATGATACTTGCTTCTGTGAAATTTCTCCTTAATATTCACCCAGGAAGATCACGCCATAAATGGACAACGTCAACACCGTATCCACAATCACTGCAGTCATGTAGTACCCCAGTGAAGAGGTCACAGAATTGCGGTGGCGCCGGCGCCATTCTGCTGTAGCGATACCTAGGCCGATAATGATGATCGGCACTCCAACCCGTAAAACTGATCCCAATCCTTGTGGGACATCCAGCCAGGCAGAAAAAGGCACATAGATCAATATGTCAGGCAGGAACAGCAGCTTGGAAACCTGGTAAGAGAGCAGCGCAAGCACCACCAAGGCTATAGACAGGGGCTGAGTGACATCTTCATCGTTGCGGGCTAATCGCAAGGCAATCGTTATCACCAGCCCTATGGCCATCCAGGGGAAGGCAAAAGGGAAGAGCAGGATGCCAGTGATCGCTTCCAGTCCCCCTGAAAAGATCAGCGTAGAGAAATCACCCAGTGCAACCCGGTCTAATCTCTCCCTGGCGATAGGAGCAGTGGTGGCATAAAAGACCCGATTCCCAGCAAAGCCTTCCTGCCAGATCAAATGCAGATTTCCTCCAGCATCAAGGGAGATGCTCGGGTTCTGAGAGATCTCAGTTGTGCGCGTTCCCACAACGTAGCTATCATAGACCCCTTCCTCAAAGATCCCTACCATGATCTGCATATGGAAGTCGAGTCGATTGACCTGGCGGGCAGAAACAGCGACGAGCATTACGTCTTGGGCCGGGGTTGCCAACGTCTGGGGATTAAGGATATGATCGGTGCTCAGGTAATCCTCAGGAGGTGCAGGGACAGCCTGGGAGAGAGACAAGGACCCTTGATAGGGCTGAAGGAAATCCTCGCTTACCGGGAAAATCGTTACCAGTCCTCGGCGGGCTTGGCCCATTTCACTCTTTGGAAATACCAGGTATTCCGTGATCGCAGTCCCGGCTTCCAGACCAGTCTGCCGCAAAATGGACCAGAACAAGTATACCTGGCTGTCAGTGATACTTATCACAGGGCCATCCAATCTATTTCCCAGGGCAACCTTGATGGTGGCCATTGCTTCTCCTTCTAACGGGAAAGAAGTATCTTCATAAATTGAAGCATAGAACAGCTGATCTCCCTGCATCCAGGCGACATGAGTCCCTTCCTGATCTGCTATCAGCGCAGGTAATTCCCCCTCTGCTACCATTAACTTCGGAGGTGAAATGAGATTTCCTTGTTTTGATATTCTAGTGAAATAGAGGGAATTGGCATTACCATCCTCCCAGACGATGGTCAAATTTCCTTGATCATCCTCAGTTCCTTCAAATTGGCTGACCCTTTCCGTCCCCATGGAAACCAGTTTGGGAGTTGATGTGACCTCAGCATCCGCGTTGATAATGGCATGCCACAGCTCCCAGTTTTCCTGGGTTGATTCCCGGGCAGCCCACACCAGGTGCAGTTCTTCTCCAATCGCAATCACTTGGGGGGAGCGCACATAAGGAGCCAACTCAAGATCCAGCTCCTGGTCCATGACAATCCCGGCCTCCTGGTCGAGGCGAATATACTGGAAGGAATTCCCGGTTTCTCCATTCTGCCCGGGAATGACTACCTGGATCAGGTCTCCCTCGGGGTTTACAGCCGCAGAAGGAGAGCCAATGGCCTCGGCGGAGAGGAGCATCCCCCGGCTGAAGTCACCAGCTGGTTTGCGGGTTTTCTGCCCCTCGCTCCCACAGCCAGTCAGCAGAATGACTGCCAGCAGGATAAAAGGGATAATTGGTGTTTTGTGTATTATTCTGGTCTTAATCATCAACCTGTTCCTTAGATAATAAAAATACTGCGGATGCCCTGGCATCCGCAGCGAGTTTTTCACACTCAGGACGAACTTGGTTTCTGTGATCCTTATTTGTCTATCTGTCGAGGATCGAACGCGTCCCGGAGGCCATCGCCCAGGAAGTTAAAAGCGAGGGTAGTCAAGGAGAGCGCAATGGCAGGTAACAACACCTGGTTGGGATAAGAGCGCAGTGCCTGAACACCCTCCTGGATCATAATGCCCCAACTGGGAGTGGGCGCGTTGACGCCCAGGCCAATGAAACTCAAGAATGCCTCCGTGAAGATATAACCGGGAATAGCCATTGTTTCCGCCACGATCAGCGGTCCTAAAATATTAGGCAGCAGGTGCTTGAACATGATCCGGGTATCATTAGCGCCCAGGGCATGCGCTGCTTCCACAAATTCCATCTGTTTGTAGGACAGCACCTGCCCCCGGGCAATGCGGGCCATTCCCAGCCAGTTGATCAGCCCGATGGCAATGAACAGGAACAGCAAACCTCCCATCTGGTTATTCAAGTTGATAAAAGCCCCCCCCATACCTTCTCCCCCACTGCGGCTGGCGATGGCTTTGAAGTAGGTTTGCAAAAGAATAACTACGATTAGAAACGGGAAGGCCCACAGGAAATCCACCACCCGCATCATGAGGTTGTCCACCCTGCCGCCAGCATAACCCGAGATCATCCCATAGACAATCCCGATCAATAAACTAACCAAGGATCCTGCAAATGCGATCGTCAGCGAAACACGGGCGCCGAATATTGTCCTGGTTAAGAGATCCCGGCCCAGATGATCTGCCGCGAGAGGAAATTTATCACTGAAATTGGCGTAATTCTCCGCTCCTTCCGGCATTATGAACAGCATCCATTTCGGAATAGCGTTATTGGCTATTAAATCCTGTTCGGCATAGGTATAGGGTGTGAGCTGTTTCGCAAATACTGCCACCAGGACCATGAGGATAATGAAGATCCCGCTGATAACTGCCAATTTGTTCCTCAGCAGCCTATCCATGGATTTCTGCCACAAACTGCGTTCTTTTTGTTGGGTTATCGATGAGTTCAATTCTAAATCTGCAACTGCCATACAATCCTCCCAGCCACCTTGGAGTAGTTTTGATTAATCATAACGAATGCGTGGATCCAGCCAGGCATAGGTGATATCCACCACTAAATTGGCGATCACCAGGACCACGGCGTAGAGCAGGGTCACGCTGGTGATCACTTGATAATCGCGGTTCCCCACGCTGGTCACGAAATGCTTGCCCATGCCATTAATGCCGAAGATCTGCTCCACGATGAACGTCCCTGTCAGCAAAGCTGCAAAAGCCGGTCCCAGAATGGTCACTACCGGGATCAGGCTGTTCTTGAGAGCGTGGATAACGATCACTGCCCGCTCCCTGAGGCCTTTGGCCCGGGCGGTGCGGATGTAATCCTCACCAATCACCTGCAGCAGGCTGGCCCGTGTCAACCGGGCGATGCCTGCCGCCGAGCCGGTGCCCAGGGCAAAGACAGGCATGATTGCGTGGCTGAAGAATTCCTTATTTAATGCAGTGGGCAGGAAACCCAATAAATAGGGTGGTTTGGCACCCCAACCTGCCACCGGGAACCAGCCCAGTATCAAGGCAAAGATCCAGATCAGGATTGGTGCCAGGACCATGTTGGGGATGGACACGAACATCACTGCCCCGAAGGTGGTGGTGTAATCGATCCAACTGTTTTGATTGAGGGCAGCAATGATCCCGGCCGGGATGCCGATGATGATCGCCAGCAGGAGTGACATAAATCCCAATTGGGCTGAGACTGGCAGGGTGATCTTGATGATATCCGCCACAGTTTGTCCCCGGAAATGATAGGATGGACCGAAGTCACCCCGAATCACCCCCCGGGATCCGCCTTCCTCGCCCAAAATATCGTCTCCTATCATATAAGATAGATACTGTTTCCACATCGGCCAATCCAGGTGGTATTTGGCTTCCAGGTTGGCGACAATGGTGGGCGGCAGGCTGCGGTCGCCCGCAAAATCAAACGGGCCGCCCGGGATAGCCTGCATGAGCACAAAAGTGAACAGGCTGATCGCGATTAATACCGGGATAAATTGCAGAATTCTGCGAAATATGTAGCGGGCCATAAAATAATTCCTTTGTGAAAATTGGAGACTGGAGGAGGAACCTCCAGTCTCCAAGAGTTGCTACAACTAGTCTGGATTATTGAGCTGCCAGTTTGGCATCCATGTCAACTGTCCAGTTGTAGATGTCAATGCCGCCGATGGCCGGGAAGTTCCGGGTCAGCCAAGGCTTGCTGACGTTTACGCTGGTGTAGTGATAGATCGGGGCGTAAGCGGTTTCAACTTCAGTCAGCAGTCTCTCAGCTTCAGCGTACATCTCAGCTCGCTTTGCTGGATCAGGTTCGATACCAGCCGCTGCGGTCAGCGCATCAAATTCACCAGCTTCACGGCGAAGGCGATTGGCGCCTGCATCAGCGTTGAAGACTTCGTGGACCCAGTTGTTCTCATCCGGGTAGTCCGCGCACCAGCCGAGGCGCCAAATATGAGGCATATCCTCGAGCGGGGTGGTGTTCTTGAGGGTGTCCAGATAGACAGCCCATTCCTGGTTCTCAACACGCACTGTGACACCGAGCACGTCAGCCCACATCTGCTGGATGGCAGCGGCGATCCGGGCGTGGCCCTCACTGGTGTTGTGCATCAACACCACATCCAGGGCGTTGAACTCATCGATGGTCATGCCCTTTTCATCCAGGTACTCCTGGAGGGAAGCTTTAGCAGCTGCGGCATCGTAGCCCAAGCCAACTGTTCCTGGTTCGGGAGCGCCGAAGATTCCGGGAGGCGCAAAGGAGGTGGCAGGAATCTGCCCGCCCTTCAACACGTTGTCGGCCAAGCTCTGGCGGTCGATCGCCTGGGAGAATGCCCGGCGGACGCGCACGTCATCCAGGGGCGGTTTGCTGTTGGTGAAGCCGTAGTAGTAGGTGCAGGGCACTGGAGCGATGCGGAGTTCTTCGCTGAGGACCGGATCAGCCTTGACGCGGTCCATCTCGGGGAGAGGAACGCCAGTGCTGTCCAGCTCATTGTTCTCGTAGAGAGCGAATGAGGTGGAGGCTTCCGTGATCATCACGAAGTCTACGCGCTCGATCTGAACACTGTCAGCGGCGATCCACAGGGGGTTCTTGACCAGGCTCAGCTCACCACCGTGAATCCAGCTTTCTAGGACGTAAGGACCGCTGGTAACGATCAGGCCAGCCTCAGTCCACTTGTCGCCCCACTCATCAATGGCCCAGGCCGGCATCGGTTTCACGATCCACATAGTGCTGATGCCATCGAAGTAGCCAGCAGGATATTCAAGGGTGAATTCAACCGTGGTTTCATCAAGAGCTTTCACGCCCAGGTCATCAATGGTCAGCTCTTCATCGCCGCCGTTGATGGCTGCAGCATTCTTGATCACGTAGGTAACATAGGCATAGTCAGAGCCTGTGGCGGGGTCAACGGTTCTCTTCACACCATATTCCACATCGTAGGCATTGACAAAGCGGGGGTTACCGTCTGCGTCAACTTCCTGCGTGGTTTCGCCAGAAATTGGATCATATTTCACCCAGGGAACGTCGTCCCGCAGGTGGAAGGTCCAGGTCTGCTCGCCGTCAGCGTTCTCGGCGATGTCCCAGGAGGTTGCCAGGTAAGGCTCAACTTCGTTGGTGACCGGGTTGAAATTGGTCAGACCAATGAAGAGGTTCTCCTGAATATCCACGGAGGTGGTGTCTGTGGCCAGGGAAGGATCCAGGGTTGGGGGTTCAGTGCCCAGGTTCAGATTCAGAGTAACGGGGATCTCTCCCGCTTCCGCTTCTTTCTCGACGACAACGGTCTCAATAATTGTCTCGCCCTCTTTCTCGACGATGACGGTCTCGACCACTGTCTCTCCGCCGCAGGCGGAAAGCACAAGCGCGCCGACGATCAGAACGGAAAATAGTGCTAATAATCTTTTCCTCATGGTTGTTCTTCTCCTTCTAAATGTGTCTGCAATTACTTGCTAACAAAAGTAAGTCTGAGCGGCATCACCTCCTTACCAGTAGATTCCCTCGCCTTAAGGATACGAGTGAATTGCGAGGGGATATATCAGAGCATTTCTTCCTGGGCCTTTTTTGTGAAATGACAGGCAACCCAGTGTCCTGGTGTCTTTTCTTCAAAGGGTGGATCCTCAACCTTGCAGATATCTTGCGCTATTGGACAGCGGGTGTGGAAGCGGCAGCCAGAAGGCGGTTTCGCGGGGCTTGGCACATCACCTTCCAGGATGATCCGCTTGCGCTGGCGCTCTTTGACTGGATCCGGGATCGGTACAGCCGACAGCAGTGCGATGGCATAGGGGTGCATTTTATTATAAAAGAGTTCATCCTTATCGGCAAGTTCAACCAACTTGCCCAGATACATGACTGCAATCCTGTCAGAGATATGCCTCACCATGGACAGATCGTGAGCGATAAACAGGTAAGTCAAATCGAATTTTTCCTGCAGTTCTTCCAGCAGGTTGACCACCTGGGCCTGAACAGAGACATCCAGGGCAGAAATGGGTTCATCGCAGACAATGAAATTCGGATTCAATGCCAAAGCCCGGGCAACGCCAATCCTCTGTCGCTGTCCGCCGGAAAATTCGTGGGGGTAGCGTTTGATGAAAAACGGATTCAAGCGCACCAGGTTGAGCAGCTCCTGCACTCGTTCTAAACGTTCCTTGGCCGTACCGATCTTATGGATATCCAGTGGTTCGCCGATGATATCTCCAATCGTCATCCGGGGATTGAGCGAAGCGTAAGGATCCTGGAAGATGATCTGCATTTCACGGCGCAGTCTGCGCAGATCGCTTTCTCCCATGGTGGTGAGGTCTTCGCCGTCATAATAAACCTTCCCGGCCGTGGGTTCGTGGAGCTGCAGGATGGTTCTGCCCGTGGTGGATTTACCGCAGCCGCTTTCCCCTACCAGACCCAAGGTCTCACCGTGTTTAATGTCAAAGCTGATACCATCAACAGCCTTGACCGCGCCAACTTGGCGCTGGATAATAACGCCCTGGGTGATGGGAAAATGTTTAACCAGTTTTTCTACGCGTACCAATGAGTTGTTTTCAGCCATTATCTTAACTCCCCGGTCTTAATGTCAACCCAGCAGGCTATTTTGTGGTCGGGGCCGACCGCTTCCAGCAGCGGGTTACTTTCCTTGCACTTGGGCTTGGCAAATTCACAGCGCGGCTCGAACGGGCAGCTCTGTGGGCGTTCCAGCAGGCTGGGCGGCAGTCCCTCAATGGTGGCCAGTGCTTCTTCCTTACGCTGATCCAACCGGGGAAGGGATTTCAGCAGTGCCAATGTATAGGGATGCAAAGGGTTCCCATAGAGCTCATCTATCTGGGCGTCTTCCACCACAAAACCAGCATACATGACAATCACCCGTTCAGCCAGGCCAGCCACAACGCCCAGGTCATGGGTGATCCAGATCAAAGCCATGCCCAGTTTGGCCTGGATCCCCTTGACCAGCTCAACCAGCTGGGCCTGAATAGTGACATCCAGGGCAGTGGTGGGTTCGTCAGCTATCAGCAAGGTGGGATTGCAGGCTAAGGCTATGGCCACCATGGCCCGCTGCCTCATGCCGCCCGAGAATTGGTGAGGAAAATCAGATAGGCGGTTTTCAGCTTCAGGGATATTCACCAATTCCAGCAGCTCCGCCGCTCTTTTGGTAGCCTCTTCATCACTCATGCCCAGGTGTAGTTTCAGGGGTTCTTTGATCTGGAATCCAACTGTCAGCACGGGATTCAGAGAGGTCATCGGGTCCTGAAAGATCATGGTCATGTTGGATCCCCGGACCTTGCGCATCTCAGCCTGCGAAAAATGCTGTAAATCTTCCCCTTTGAATAATATCGCTTCTGCCTGTACTTCGGCTGGTGGTTTGGCTAGCAAATCCATCACGGAGAGCATGGACACGCTTTTCCCACAGCCGCTTTCCCCCACAATTCCTAATGTCTCACCAGCATGAACCTGGTAAGTAATTCCATTGACCGCATGAACCACTCCATCCTGGGTGTGAAATCGTGCATGCAGGTCCTGAATATCAAGTATGACCTCTCGATTATCCAATTCTCTCCTCCAGTCACAAAAATGGCGCTTTGTACTAAATTGAGTTACAAAGTTTGCTGAATTATTCTTTAAATATACAACCTATATTATCGAAATTCAATCTTTTGATCAAGAACATAATAACAATCGAATCCTGAACAAGAATTCTACCATAAAGACTACCCTTTTCCGACCAATTATCTAGATAATATAGATGCTTCCCGGTTTGGTAATATTATCATATCTGGGAGCAGTCTACAACTAATTAATATACTCAATAGTCACTAATGGAAGGTTACTTCCCTCCTGTAAACCCTCCAATCCCGGGCGGAAAATCAGCATCTCCCTGCGGAAGAACAACGGCAGGGCTGGCAGATCTTCCTCAAAGATGGATTGCACGGTCAGAATTTCCTGCCTGGACTCCACTGAATCAGGCAGAGAGGTGAGGATTGTGCTGCAAGCCTGATCGAAGCTCTCCCGGCTGTAGCCGGTCGCGTTGGCTCCTCCCCAACCTTTGGGAAAATCGGGGTACAACCCGGGAATCTCATCTGTCTGGAAAATCTGGCACAGAGGGTAGCTGCCAGTAGTCCAGGCGAACAAGGCCAGGTCGAACTGGCGTCCAAAAACAGGACCTTCTGGACCTGACGCCAGCATCTCCGCTGCGGTTTGGTAGTCGATCTCTACCGCCACCCCACAACGAGCAAACTGCTCTTTGATCATCTCCGCCGTGGGTGAATCCCCTTCTGCCCCCGGCACCAGGAGGGACAACTGCAAGGGTGTTCCCCAGGGAACACCGGGGACGCCCCCTGACGTCCGGGCCGTGGCAGGGTCCTGGTCAGCATCGATCCAGCCCAGTGATTCAAGAATATTCTCCGCCTCTACTGGCTGGTACGCCAGGGGGGAATTCTGGGGGCTGTAGCGAGGATCCAGGGGATGATAGAGGTTATTGGCTATTGAACCCGCATCCTTCCGCCTGGCAGCGATAGCCTCTTTGTCGACACACATGGCAAGAGCAGTCCGAACCCGGGAATCGCTCAGCAGCCGGCGGGATCGGTCCAAAGAGTTGACACCAAAACTAATCTGCTCCCAGACTGGTTGATCGATGGAGATCAAATTCAAATCTCCGCGTTCCTCAAGGGTATAAATATCAGGGAAGTAGTTGGCCAAATCGGGTGTGTTAGCAACCAGGTCACACTCACCAGAAGCATAGGCAGCCAACGCTTCCTGCCCATCTTTCACAAAGCGAAACACCAGAAAATCAAAGACGGGCCAGCCTTCCTCAGCAAGACGATAGAGATCATTCCTTTCCAGGGAAATATGATCCCCCCTGACCCACTCCAGGAATCGATAAGGTCCCCAACCTGGAGGAGAGAGGGTTGTTTGGGGGGAGGTAAGCAGCTCTTCCCGGGTATAGTTAGCCAACAGGTGCTCCGGAAGGGGTGTAAAGAACAGCTCGGCGTAATCGTGGATTCCCAGGTAGCCCGGGAGACCGGTCCACTGGATCTCCCCTTCTTCAAGGACCTGGTAGTCCGCTGCGTAGCGGAGCTTGGCAGGCCCCTTGGATCCATATACCTTCCCGGCTGCCTGATAGGAGAACAGGGAATCTTCCGGCCTTACCCGAGCCCCATCAGACCAGAGGAGGTCAGCAATGAGGGAAAAACGGACGGATACCTGATCCAGGAAGATGGAAGGCTGATCCTCATAAACCTCCCTGCATTCAGGACTAGAGCATCCGGAAGGCCTGAATTCCACGCCATTGGTCAGAATAGTAACGTTGCCCTGGGCGTCCACCAGGCGCTGCCCGGGAAAGACCTCGATCTGGTTGAGGGAAACCAGCCCATTTTCCTGCGAGGGTATCTCCTCCAGGATAATGGGCTGAAACTGGAAATTGATCTGGTCAATCGGACCATCATAGATCGCCTGGCGGATGATTTCCGCGGACTCAGACAGATCGCCATACAGGAAGAGAGATTCCGGCTCTTTGCCGAGGCAGATCGACAATACCCTGGAAGGGATTGGAGAGGGCCAAGGAGTGGGGTCTAAAACGGATTGATCTTCATCCGGTAATTTCAGGTCGCTTAAACCCTCAGGACTGCAGGCTGCCAGCCCGATAACCGCTGCAAGGTAAATGGCCATAATGAGCCGCCTGGTTAGAACCATGGTATTTTATCTTCTTCCACTTCCCGCATGCGCAGGTAGGATTGGTAGCGTTCGGGGTGGATCTTTTTCTTTTTAATAGCCTCGATGACTGCGCAGCCAGGTTCATGAGTGTGAGTACAATCGCTGAAGCGGCAGTGTTTAAGGGCCTGGCTGATCTCCCTAAAATAGCCATCCACTTCTTCCGGTGTGATATCCCAAAGATCCAGCGCCTTAAGTCCGGGGGTGTCTGCCACATAGCCACCCTCTTCCAGGGGCAATAGTTTGCGGGAAACAGTTGTGTGTTTACCCTTGTTGGTAGCTTCACTGACCTCTTTTACCGCCAGCCCCAGTCCTGGTTGGATGGCATTCAAGAGGCTGGATTTACCCGCACCCGATGGCCCGGCAAAGACACTTGTTCTACCGATCAGTTGTTTGTGAAGTGCCCGCAGTCCGATTTTCTTGGGGACCGAGGTGTAGAATACCGGATAGCCAATTTTCTGATAGCGCTGGAATAAAATCTGGGCTTGCCTGCGGCCGGATAGATCGATCTTGTTTGCTACAATAAAAGATTCGATTTTTTCTTTTTCCGTGATTGCCAGAAATCGATCCAGCATTCGCAAACGTGGTTCAGGCTCCTGAACGGAAAACACAAAAACAGCCTGGTCCGGGTTAGCTATGATTATTTGTTGATATTCTCCCCGGGGTGTAGGAGCCATCCGATACAACATGGTACTCCGGGGCTCAACTTCCTCGATCATGCCTTTGCCTGGTTCCTGAAGGGTGATCCTCACCCAATCGCCAATGGCAGCGATGTCTCCCAGTTTGCGCCCTTTTTTTAAGCGGCCGCGCAGCTGGCAAACGAGGATGCCCTGATCTGTTTCCACGTTATAGAAGCCAGACTGAGCCTGGACGATCCTTCCACGAATTTCATCACTCAAGGTGCACTCCCTGATTTCTTATTCTTCGACATCTTCTTCCGGAACATACCAGACACCAATCTCAGCTTCCCAGGGATAAGGTTTCAGCACCTGGTTGAAATACAGCTCAACCACCCGCCGGAAAATCGGGGCCGCAATATCGGATCCCTCCCCAGCGTTTTCCGCAATCACCACCACTGCAATATCCGGTTTGTTCGGATTCTGGACATTGGTGTAACCTGCAAACCAAGCATGGGATTCACCCGAGCCAGATTCGGCCGTGCCGGTTTTACCGGCAATCGGAATCCGGTCTGTCAATCCCCTGAATCGGTGCGAGGCGGTGCCTGGGTTGGGCGCTGGTTTTTCCACAACCTGGATCATGGCATTGATGATAATGTTCCGCGTGGACTCGCTGATCGGCAGTTCGCCAACAACCTCAGGTTCAAATTTAAATAACTCTTCCCCACTGGCCGAGCGGATGCTCTCCACAAACTGCGGGCGGTAAAGAGTGCCGCCGTTCCCCAGGGCCGCAATGAAGCGGGCTACCTGAAGGGGGGTGACCAGCGTATCACCCTGGCCGATCGCCAAATTTGTAGCGTCCAGCTCTGAACCCGGCACGGGGATATCGCCGGCTTCCTCTTCCAGGGTTTCAATGCCCGTCAGGGCACCCAGCCCAAATCCCTTGGCCATATCCGAAACAGCTTCTGTTAAGCCATTCCGATACAACTGCAATCCGATATGCCAGAAATATGGATTGCAGGAACGTATCAAGCCTTCAGATAAAGTTAAGGTACCGCTGGGTAGTTGTTTGCCATCTTCTAGAAAATGATCGTAGGTCCAATCGTTC
Source organism: Chloroflexota bacterium (assembly GCA_011039385.1). Taxonomy (GTDB): domain Bacteria; phylum Chloroflexota; class Anaerolineae; order Anaerolineales; family UBA11858; genus B10-G9. The sequence goes on from DRBO01000022.1 coordinate 21,612, forward strand.
AGCGTGACACCGGGGAGCTCCTCAAAGAAATAATCACAATCGTAGGTATCACTAGCTTGAAATTCTCCTGTTTCCAGGGCAGCTGCCATAGTGATGATTTTAAACACCGAACCAAGGGGATATAAACCCTGGGTTGCCCGGTTCAGGAAGGGGGATTTTTGGTCTGCCTTGTAGTATTCCTGCAGTAAAAATGAGGAATTGTAATAGTTAGAATTAAATGCATTGGGATCGAAGTGGGGATTGGATACCATAGCCAGAATTCGGCCGGTGTCCATCTCCATCACTACAACAGCACCGTTAAAACCATAGAGGGCTTTCTGGACTTGAACCTGGAATTCCTTTTCAAAGGTCGTATAGATTTCCGATGCTGGCGCAGCCTCTTCTCGAGCCAGCTGGGTCAGGATCTCCCCTTCTGCGTCAACCACATATAGGATCCCGCCCCGGTCTCCTGCCAGATAGGGTTCACCCCACATTTCTAGGCCCTGGCCTCCCACTTTTTCTCCCTTTGAATACCCCTGAATGCGGTAAGCGTCCAGTTCTGGTTCCTGGATCCAGCGCACATAACCAATGGCTTGGGGTGCTACTCCCCCATCATAATAATAACGACCATCAAAATACCTCATCAGCAGCCCGGTGGTCGTGTAACCCTCCAAGATCCCTAACCTGGGTTCCATCTCACTCTGGGCCAGGGCACCCAGGGGAAGATACCAATTCACTCCCGGAGGGTAGTCCTTATACATGGCATAGATAACTTCCGGAGGCATATCCAGGTCTCTGCCAAGTTCATTCAGCAGGTTATCTTCTCTCTCGGGATCGATCTGGGAAGGTATTAATCCCAAGGCGATCGCTTCAGCGTAGGAAACGACCACGCTGCCATTCCGGTCGTAGATATTTCCCCGGGAGGGAAGAAGCCGGGTAAGTTGAAGTTGGTTTTCACCTTCGAGTTCAGGAAAGATCATTCCCCTGGACCAATCCACTTTCCACTCCCCACCTGTAATGCTCAACTCCAAAATGATATCTCGTTGAATCCCTTCGATCAGCCGGCTGTGATAGACAACCGAGACCGCTACCTGGGCCTGGCTGGGATCAACGAAGGAGGAGAGGATTGTATAATCCAATGATTCCAGGGCCAATTCAACTGCCAGCGTATGGTATTCCAGGGAAAAATCTTCTTCGCTGATCTGGGACTGACTTTCCCGGCTCAGCATGGCATACATCGCTGAGTAATCACTAGCCCTCCAATATTCCAGGAACTCAACGGCTGCGCTTTCAACATCTGGGGCCGGGGTTGTCTGAACCACTGGAGTTGCCAATCCAGGAGTAGGCGTATCCTGTGCCGTTAAAGTACCTTCCGGCGTGCTTTGACTGCAGCCGGTCAGCACAACCAGCAGGAGAACGATGACGATTGGTCTTTTCGTAAACAATTTCATTCTCATTCCTTCCCACGGATTCCAGATAAAATCCTGGAGAATATGGGGCACTGATATTGGATCGATTCCTGGCATCTTTGAGCCACATCGGAATAACCCGGGCAGCCCATCTCATGCAAGAGCACTGCCAGGTTGCAAAGAGGCAAACCCATCACATTAGCATAGCAATGGTTGAAATCCGGCGCAGGGTCGAAATGATGATTTTGGATAGCATAGGCGCCAGCCTTATCCAGGGGGTCTCTGCTGGCAACATAGGCAGAGATCTCTTCTTCAGTATACTCCCTCATGAGGACTTCGGAAGACACCATCCTGGTTTGTATCTCCTCCCGGGAAAGATCATACACGGCAAGCCCCGAATACACGGTGTGCGATCCGCCGCGCAGGTCGGTCAACATCTGTACCGCCTGGGACTCATCCGCCGGTTTGCCAAGAATTCTATCACCAGCGACGACAATGGTATCAGCCGCGATGACCACCCAACCATTCTTGGGCGAAGAACTGACCAATTTCGCAACAGCCAGTGCTTTTAACTCGGAAATCCGCCGGACGTAGTTTTCGGGTTCTTCTCCCTTTTTGCGAGCTTCTTGAATTTCGGGATTGATGATAACAAAACTCTCAATCAGATTCCGAAGCAGGGCTTTTCGCCGGGGTGATTTGGATGCCAGAAGGTATTCTTTCATAGCCAACTGATAATAAGTTTAAGCCAGGTTTTGTTTTATTCAATACAACAAATTCTATCACACAGAGAAATCATCCTTTTTCTCCAGGTTGTTATTTTACTTTTTTCTGTTAATTAAACGCAAACCTCAGCTACTCCCTTTTTGGTACAATGGCAGTGATTAACTATGAAAAAAAGAAATCATCTCTCCTGCCTTTTTCGGACCTTCCTGCTCAGCCTGATCCTGCTTTCTGGCACATCCGGAGCCAGCGCGCAGTCAGAGAAATCTGTTCACATTTCCATCCCGGATACCTCAGCCTATCCTATAATCACCGTTTACATCGATCCGCTGGACAGGGATGGCAACCGTCTTGAAAATCTCCAGCTTGATCAAATCACCCTCCTTGAGGACAGCATCAACAGGGATCTGCTTGAAATCCAGGCTTTAAATCCAGGAATCCAGCTGGTGACTGCGTTAAATCTGTCTTCCCCCTTTGCAATACAGGACATAAATCGTCGATCGCGGTTCGACTATATCAAGGAATCTCTCCTCAACTGGGCAGCCCAATCGCTGGATACAGCTCCCGATGATTTGAGTATCATCGATAGCCTGGGCCTGGAACTGATCCACACAGAAAAGAAATCAGATTGGGTCAAAGCCCTGGAAGAATTGGACCCTGATCTAAGAGAGATAGAATCAAATTTCAATGTTCTCGCCCGTGCGATCGAGATCGCCTCAGACCCTGTCCCTCAACCTGGCATGAAGAAAGTTGTCCTTTTCTTCTCTCCCCAGCCTTCCTCGGATGGGTTTGAACCCATCGACAATTTGATCTCCCTGGCAAAAGATAATCAGGTTCAGGTTTACACGGTACTGGTCTCCTCGCCAGCCTATTTCGAAACAGCGGGAGCGGCGAAACTCCAAACCTTATCGGAGGAAACCGGAGGGGAATATCTAACCTTCTCTGGAGCGGAATCCCTGTTAGATATTGGTCAGCTCCTGGCCCCTCTCCGGACCACGTATTTGCTGCGATATCAATCCAGCATCGTGACCTCAGGAACCCATACCCTGGAGGTATCAATCGCTTCAACTCCCTCAAAAATCGAGGGGCTTCGAGAATTTACACTCGATGTCCAACCTCCAAACCCGATCTTCATCACCCCACCCCAAACCATCACCAGAACTCCACTTGAAGAGAGCCTCGAAGACAGTGTGACTGCCAGCTTCGAGCCAACTTCAATTAGCTTGCCAATATTGGTCGAATTCCCTGATCACCACCCCCGAGAATTGGAAGAATTGATTTTCAGAGTGGATGGGGAAATCTTTGAGTCCAAGACCACCCCCCCATATGACCATTTCATATGGGATCTTGATCGGTACCAAATCAGCGGGACACACTACCTCACTCTAGAAGCTGTGGACAAGATGGGATTAAGTAGATTAAGTGTAGAAACGCCTATTCGGGTTGAAGTCATTCTCCCGATCCAAGACACTTGGGATATTGCTAGAAAAAACAGCTCTGCCATGCTGGGATTGGCATTGATCCTGCTGCTGGGGCTGACCTTTATCGGGTTAATCAGGCAGGGAAAGATCCACCCGGGCAACAATCGTGTTTCCAGCCAGATCAAGAACCTGGGCAGTCGGTCTGTTGGAACCTACAGGAAGTTATTCCACTTTTTTAATAGGCCGCCCCTCCCAGCAGAGAATATGGAATTCAGTCCTTACCGCCTGATACCGGTCAGTGATTTATCCCAGCAGCTTTTCACCGAGCCCCTTCAGATAAATGATCCTGTGATTACTCTCGGGAATTCTGCCCGGGAGGATGTCATACGCATTCAGCATCCATCGATCACTGCGGACCATGCTCGAATCTCCTTGCAGAAAGAAAATCAATACCAGATCACAGATCTTGGGTCAATTGCTGGAACCTGGATAAATTACCAACAAATAGCCCCAGCCAGCCCCCACATACTAAAAGATGGTGATATTATAAACATTGGGGAAGCGGCCTTTCGTTTTCAGATCAAGAATAGACCCAACTCCCAGGCAGCACACGAGGAGAATTCACATTGATTCCCAGTAAACAACACCATCTCAATGTTTTTGCGATCACAGACCCGGGCAGCCAGGGACGGATCAACGAGGATTCCTACCAGATCTCATCTTTTACGATCAGCGAGGACGATGATACCCCAGTTCTAGTTGCTGTTATCGCCGATGGAATAGGGGGGCACAAAGCTGGCGAGATCGCATCAAAAATTGCCGTTGCTACCATCATTTCTGCCATCGCAGAAAGTGATGGTTCAGATCCCACCTGGATACTAAAAAGCGCGCTGCTTGAGGCCAACCACAGCATCACTGCTGAATCAGCGGAGGATGATTCCCACCGCGGTATGGGATCTACTGTGGTCTGTGCGCTGGTCATCGACCAGGCCCTCTATATCGCCACCCTGGGGGATTCGAGAATCTACTTGATCCGTGACCAAATTGTCCAACAGCTGAATGTTGACCACACCTGGGTGCAGGAAGCGCTGGATTCAGGTGTAATCAATGAGGAAGAAGCCCGCAATCACCCCCGCCGTCATCTAATCCGAAGTTATCTGGGCTCTGCTGACCCTATCAAACCTGACTTGCGTCTTTATTTGGACTTTAATGAGAATCAAGAACAAGCCAAAGCCAACCAGGGTTTGCCCCTAATCCCTGGTGACCAGTTGCTGCTCTGTACAGATGGGCTGACAGATTTGGTTGCAAATGAGGAATTCCTGGAAATCCTGGAAAGCGGTGGCAGTGAGGACGAACGCCTGGGCAAATTGGTTGACCTGGCAAATCTACGGGGAGGGCATGATAATATCACAATTATCCTGCTCCAGTCTCCCGATACAGAACTCTTTGAAGAAGAGGAAGATTAGACTCCGATCTCTTTTTATTAAAATAGGAATGATCCCCCTCAGGGAAGAAGTTGGGCCGTATAAACTTGGTCATCCACTCCTAAAAATACCCGATCGCTCATTGTTACGGTAAACGCAGTGGCAGGTTGATCGATGATACCCTCCACCGGGCGGAATTGTTCCTGCAATTCCAACTGGGTGCTGAACCTGTACAGAGCCAGGATCTCTGCATCAAGCATGTACAAGGCAATTCCCGGAGAACCTTTGATGGTGAAAGAATCAAAACTCGCTCCGGCGATAAATGGGCCTGGTTCACGTCCTGGTCTGGTATCTGAAAAATTGAACGGCGTTGTACAGAGTGGATCAGAATCTGCTCTGTCTGTAACGCATTTTGTGATATAGCCATCCTGATGCAAGATGAATAGCTCACTGCCGCTGGTTACCAAATCAACCGCGTCAGCCATCTCTGGTGAGTCAATCGCTCCAAAATACTCGGATCCTTCATGGTAATTCTGACTCTGGTATTCAATCCAGATAGCCCTCTTTTCGGGATCCAGAATATATAAATTATATGGAGCGCTGCTGGCCATCGTGATGGCCTTGACCGGTCCCCTGCCCAGCGTGTAAGACGTATCTTCAAAGATCACAGGAGATTCGGAAAGATCTGCATAGCAGAATATCATCGTATGGTTCTCATCGATCCCCAGAATGGTTGCCTGGTCCTGCTGTGAGGTGGGAAGGGCAGCAATATCCACCAATGGTCCTACCGTCACATGTCCTTCGATGGGCCCACAAGTGAAATCATCAATGATTCGGTATCCATCTGGATTGGACTGCGCCCAGATGACAGTACCCTTGTCTGCATTCAGCATATAGAGGTCATTCCATGCTGTCACCACGATTTCAGATATGGTCACATCAACACCCAGGCCCCGACTGAATAAAGGCTGATATTCCAAGCGTGTGATCCGATCCAGTGTGTCAAGTTCAAGCCGCAAGGAGGAGAATAACTCCTCAACCTCCTCTGTTTGCTGGTAACTCCTGGCTTCCTGGACTTCTTGCATAGCCTCTGAGATGGTTTGGTAATAATCTGGAGAATCAAGCTGGGTTAGCGCTAAGGCCATTAATGTCTGAGCCTGCGAGAAATGATCCTCATAGAGATGATTCCGTCCGCGGCGGATGTAAAACACACTCCCAATGATCACCATCAGAAGCGGAACAAGAATGGCAATCAAGCTTAATGTCCAGGAGGGCAGATCCAGGACTTGATCATCTGGCAGGGTCCTGCTGATCAATCCCAGTAATCCATGCCAGGCTTTCTTGATCTGATTCCCTGCCTGCCCGCTGATTTCACCGAGCTTTCCCCAGATTTTGGAGGCCTGGATTTCTTCCAGCTTCGGTGCGATCCCAACCGCGACTTGCGCAGCCAGATCGGGATTCTTTTCTTCCACAGACACCAATTTCTCGTTGTCCAAAGGAGGGGTTGCAATCGCGCCTGCTACCTCAGGGATATCCAGGGGAGGGAGATCTTTTTCTTCCTTCAACTCGACTGCTGGTTCTTCGATAACTGGCGCTGGGGCCTGTTCGGCTTCAACCACCCTCTCAACTGTTCTTTCCTGCTGGCGGGTTTCTACCGCAGTGTCTTCCAGATCAGGTAGATTGATAATCCTGCCATCAGCAGCCCAAATTGGCTCAATGACCTTAAGTTGGGATTCACCTTCCAATGGGAAGAGCACAACCGCTTCAAGGTTGCCTTCAATTTTATGCAGCAAACGCCTGATCAATGCGCCGAATTTCAACCGCGGCAGGGTCTTGAAAAGGTTTTCTGTCCAGGTAGGGGGTTTCTCCGCTGCCAGGATCAGGATCTGGTTTTGCTGGAGGTAGATCTGGTGGTAACGGACCTTGAATGATTTCCCGAGTCCCAGTCCTGCTCCAGAAAGGTCAGGGTCATGCAGATCCACGACTGTCTCAGGTGTGACATGATAAATATAGGTCGGTCCACACTGGGCATATAAGATCCGGTCTTCCCTGAGGACCACCTGGGTCAAATATCCAACTGCCTTTAATCCCCGGGAAGCAGCCCGGTAGTTTCGGTCCAGAAGATACTTATTGAGAACATCTGTAACATTTCTAAGAGCAGAGGTGGTTGAACCTTCAGTCTCGTAGTAGACTTCCGCCAATTTGGTGAGAAGCTGTCCCATTGCCGTGTCAGATAACGGCGCATTCCCTTCCAGGCGCAGGTGCAGGAGAAGTTTTTCCTGTGTCCTCCTCCTCGGGGAGCGCCGGGGAGGGCTGGCTGTTAACAATCCGGGCAGCTTTGAGACAGTTTTTCCCATCTGGTGATTTATGGGCAAAATGTTGAGATCAAAACGGGTAGTCATATGGTTTTTTCCAGGTGGAATTGGTTGCTGCTTTTATTATACTGGTAAAATGAGGGGCGGAGCCACAACCACCTTTTCCGAGGACTGAATGAGCATTGAATTAATCCAATCTGCGCCGGACTTCCTGGCCCTGAAAGAGGATTGGAACAGACTGCTACTCTCCAGTGCAAGTCGCGTGCCGTTCTTGCGCCACGAATATCTATCCAGCTGGTGGAACACCCTGGGAGGAGGTGAATGGAATCAAGGAACCCTGGCTATCCTGGCTGACCGGGATGCGGATGGTTCACTGACTGCCATCGCTCCCCTATTTCTGAATGGGGAGCGGTTAATGTTCCTGGGAAGTTTTGAAATCTCAGATTATCTTGATTTCATTGCCTCACAGGATAAACTAAACTCATTCATTACAGCTCTCTTCACTTATCTGCAGGATGAGAAATTCCCAACCTGGAAAGCCTTGGACTTATACAACCTGCGGGAAGATTCTCCCTCCCTGCCATTCCTTGAGGAAAGGGCCTCCCAGGCAGGGTACCAGGTCAAGCAAGAGGTGATCTCACCTGCGCCTTACCTCCAGCTGCCTGGTAGTTGGGAGGACTATCTTGGCACACTCAAAAACCGCTATCGGCGTGAAATCGAAAAGAAGATCACCAAAGCCGAAAACTACTTCCTGCCTGTCTCCTGGTACATTGTTAAAGAGGAAGATTCCCTCACTGACGAGCTGGACGCATTTCTGAAGCTCATGGCCAATCACCCCCAGAAAGAGATCTTCTTGACTGAAAAGATGGTTGAACAAATGAAAATCTCTGCCAGGGAAGCGTTTCGGGAAGGATGGCTGCAGCTGGCTTTTTTGCTAGTCGGGGATATCAAGGCGGCCGGTTACCTGAATTTTGATTTCAACGATCAAATCTGGGTCTATAATTCTGGCATCGACCCGCTGTTTGAGAACATTTCCCCCGGTTGGGTCCTGCTGGGCAAGATCATCAATTGGGCAATCGATCATGGGCGAGCAGGTCTGGACTTCATGCGCGGAGACGAGAGCTATAAATACCAGTTCGGTGGGATTGAGAAGAACATCCTCCGGCTGGAGATCTTAAAATAACCCGCTCAGGAAACATTCTGAATATCTGTCTGCTGGGAAATCCAAACTAACGCCAATACCCAGGAATCTTCGTTCCGCACTCGGGGCATTTGCCTTCACTTGTAATGCGATACTGCTGGATTGAAAATCCCCAGCGTTTGATCAGCACAGCCTGGCAGTTGTGGCAGGAGGTATGTTCATATTTACCAAGACTGCCTGGTAGGTTCCCCCCATACACATACTGCAGACCGGTTTGATAACCAATTTCAACGGCATCAAGAATTTGCCTGACCGTCGTCCTGGGCTTAGCGCGCATTTTGTACTCGGGCCGAAAAGCGGTTACATGCCAGGGTATTTCCGGTGAAACAGAGTGAATAAAGCTGGCCAGATCTTTTAGCTCTTCTTCTGAATCATTGAATCCAGGCACAAGGAGAGTCACAATTTCAACCCACATACCCAGTTCAAATGCATAGGCGATGCTGTCCAGAACAGGCTGCAAACCCCCGCCCAGCTCACGGTAATGTGCCGGCTGCATGGTTTTTAGATCAACCTTAAAGCCCTGCAAACAGGGCTTAAGGTAGTCCAGCACTTCCCTGGTGGCAAACCCATTGGAAACATAGACGTTTTTCATTCCCACCTTGGTCGACAGGTCAAAAATATCTCTGGCCCACTCAGAGGTGATCAGTGGTTCGTTATAAGAAGAAGCCACCACTTCAGCACCCAGCCGCACTCCATGATCCACGACTTCCTCCGGCTGGAGAACTCGCAAATAATCCGCCAGATGGTCCGTGCCTTCCTCCCTCAAGGCCTGGGACGTTAGCCAATTTTGGCAGTAATCACAGCGAAGATTACATCCCAACATGCCGAATGTCAACGCGTCAGCTCCAGCGAGAAAATGGTAGAAGGGTTTTTTTTCGATCGGGTCAACCTGCAGTGAGGAAACGTAGCCCCAGGGAACCCGGAGCTGGCCATCCTGGTTGTAACGGATCTTGCAGACACCTCGCCCCCCAGGTTTAAGGCGGCAGGAATGGGCGCAGGCCAGGCAGCGCACGACATCGTTATCAAGTTTTTCAGCCAACCCCCCAATTCTTGTGAATTGATCCAGATAGTCCTGAAGTCTCATAGCCATCCCTCCCCCTTCTCCAATGATAAAACACACCATAACCTTCTGTTTGTCATTATAATCTGAATATGCTGACAATCGTACTCCAGGCAGGCGGGAAGTCTACCCGGATGGGCACAGACAAAAGCTTGATGCCATTCCTGGGAGTCCCCCTGATAGAACGTTTGCGAGATCGTTTCACAGATCTGGAAAGCGAGATCCGGGTTATCTGTAATGATTGTTCGGGGTATGAATACCTGGGACTCCCGCTGCACAGGGATGTCCTTCCCGACAGAGGTGCCCTGGGAGGGCTGCTTACTGCGCTTACAGTTGCCGAGACGCCTTATATGGGGTTGATCGCCGCAGATATGCCCTTTGCCAGTCCGCCGCTGATGGTTCACCTTCTGGAACAAATCCGGATCTCGGGCGCAGATGCGGTGCTTCCCAGCACCAGCCAGGGCATGGAACCACTGCACGGCTTGTACCGGGTCAGCACTTGTTTATCCATTGTTCAGGATGCTGTCGGCAGGGATCTATGGCGGATGAATTCCTGGCATGACCAGGCCAGGGTCGAGATTCTGGATCCTCTGGAAACCATCGAAGCCGCCGGCGTAGAACATACTTTTCTCAACCTCAACACAGCGGATGAGTTCTCCGCTGCCGAGAAGCTAGCCTTAATATTTAATCTGCTCTAGGGCAAACCGGTTTTACTTGGCGGGCAGTGAGACCAGCGTTTGCCCCAGCCAAACCGCCGCCAATCCCAAAACCAGATGCAGACCAATGTTCAGCAAGGAAAGGATGTCTTCCCCCTCCCTGAACAAGCTGACAGTATCATTCCCAAAGGTTGAAAAGGTGGTAAACGCGCCCAGCAGGCCTATAAAAATAAATGACCTGGCTTCAGCGCTCAGCAAACCGCGCAGCTCAGCCGCGTGAGATAACCCACCAATCAGGAAGCAGCCCAATAAATTGACTGCCAGGGTGCCGTAGGGAAAATTGACGCTCTTGAACCATTGCTGGATAAACCCGCTCACAGAAAAACGCAGAATAGCCCCCATAAATCCACCCAAACCGATTAAAAAAGGTTTCGCATATCTCTGATTCTCCTAGTGAGAAGATCTAGGAGTCATCAGCAGAATGGCGGTTTTCGGTGGACTCCAGCACCATTAAACAGGGGATATTCTATCACAATTACTGGGGAGTGAATCAATCCAGAAGTCAACAATTGGGGGGAGAAAATCCACAGAACTCTTGCTATTTTCCTTCACCTGTTGTAGATTATACGGAATATGCAATCAGGTCTAATTTCTTGTTTGTAGAAGAGAAAGTTGATTATGGGTTATCTAGATATCAGTATCAGCTATGGATCTCAAAGAATAAATCGATTTTTACCAGACAACAGGGGGATAATCCGGATTATCGATGCGCCTGATACTCAATCCGGAATCAGTGATATACCAGCCGCGCTCATCAAGGCTCTTGAAAACGCCGTGGATTCCCTTCCTCTGTTCGAGATGGTCAAGCGCAATTATCCCGGATCAGGGAAAAAAGTACTCCTTATCGCCGACGATAATACGCGGCCCAATCTCCACACCCGGATACTGTATCCCCATCTTCTAGGTTATTTGATCCACAATTGCGGCGTTAAAAAGGAAGATCTGGGCATTTTGATAGCCAGCGGGACCCACCGTCCCCCTACAGAACAGGAGATCCGGGACAGTATCCTGGGTGATGAAATCTTCGAGGAATACAGGAACCAGATCCTGATCCACAACGATCAGGAAAATCTAGTAGACCTGGGAATTTCAACCAGCAACACACCCATCACCATCAACCAGGATGCATATCATGCCTGCCTCTTGATCCCCGTTACGGATTCCGAATACCATTATTTTGCCGGTTTGGCAGGGACCGTCAAACAACTCTTCCCCGGTGTAGCGGGCAGGATCACTACCAATACCAACCACACGCGCATGTTTGATATCGATCTTGGGTTCAAATCCGTATGCCGTCTGGGGAATACAGCCGGCAACCCGGTGATCGCTGACATGAAAGAGATGGCTCAGAAGGTACAGGAACACACAGCTGTCTTCTGCATTGACGCCATCATGGATCATGACATAATCACCAGGATCAACGCCGGCAACATCATCTCCCTGCACGAATTGGCCGGTAAACAGCTCCAGCAGCGACGCGAGATCCAGGTTGATCGGCCAGCTGATCTGGTGATCATTTCCGCAGGAGAACTCGGCATCAACCTCTACCAGGCCGGCAAAGCCATTCATGCCGCCTGGAATGCCGCCAGAAAGCCCGGTGGAACGATCTTGTTGCTGGCCCCCTGCCAGGACGGGGTGGGGACTGAGGGCTATCAAGAAAGCATGCAAGCCGTTCAGGGGATGGATCTGGGCCCAGCCATGGATTGGATCATTAACAATAAATGCGGCCTGGACACTTTTCGAATTGGCAATCAAAAACCGGTCGATACCTTGAGAATATTAAAATCTCTGGGGGAAGGCCAGATCAAGATCCTCTCAGAAATGGATCCAGTGGAATTAAAAGAGGTCTACCGTTTGGACCCCCTGAAGGAAAAAGGATCACCCCAGCAAACCCTGCGGGATTTCCTGGACCAGTTCCTGAAAGTCAACCCAGAGGCCCTGATTTACGTGCTCCGCGATGCGGGTCTGTATGTTGTTCCCGATCATCAATAAGCCAGCAGCTGCTACCCCTTTCAAATCTTTTTTACATATTTGAGAAGGAAAGGCATCACTCAAAAATCACCTTGGTGTAGCCCAGATCCACAAACAGGCGTCCCAGGAAACTTTCTGCGTTCTGCGCTGCCAGATCCAAGATCCCATCCTCGAGAGCGCTTGCTTCAATTTCCAACTCAGCTGCCCGGCGGGCTTCAGTTTCCAGATCGACTTCTCCCTGAGTGAAGATCCCAGTTTCCCGATCATAGACATAGGATTTCTGGTTATCGATCGCCACGACAAATATTTCCGCTTCCGGGAGAGTGACAAAAAGGACATCATCTTCCAGACGGAGATCCTCCGGATTGAGCTTGATCAAATCCACACCTGCGATCACCTCGCCATGGGCGACAAACAACAACCGATCGCCAACCAGCCATTCAAATACTCCCTGACGGGTTTCCGCAGTGATGATCTTTTCCAAGGAAAATTTAATGGTTTCCAGGCGGGCCAGGCTGCGAACTTCATGAATGATTGTCACCGGATCTGGAATGATCGTAGGTGTAGGATGCAATACCTCAGCCACCTGGGTGGATAAGGAACCTGCCATTTCCTTCACCGGCAGCAGCTGGTTAGAAAGGGTTCTCTGAAAGGAATTCACCAGGTAAACCCCTGTCCCAACCAGCAGGAGCAGGAGAACCATTTGCACGATCCACTGCCATTTTTTCATGCCAACTCCTTTGGAATCATTAACACTACTATCCCTGCCAGGTTTCTGCACTCCCCCCTGGATTTACTCCGAGAGTTTATCCTGCCAGAGTGTCAGGGTCTCGATCGCCGCTTGGACCTGGTGAGACTGCACATAAAGATGGTCATGATAGAACGCTGAGACCACATTGACGCTGATCCCCTGCGCTGCTAAAACCTCGCTAATCCTGGCCAGGAATCCCACTGCTCCCAGGCTTGAGAGAACATCCAGTGTGATCCTTTTAAATACGAAGTCGTAATGAAGGCCATCCAGGTCTGCCAGGTGCCTGCCTATAATGACGGTAATCCCCTCTCGCTCACGATAATAGCCCTGGCAGAGAGGGAAATACTTTTCTGCCTGATCAGGGGGCAGGCTGCAAAAAACCAGCTCCTCTTCCTCCAGGACAGGCTGCATGTTTTCCAGGAGATAATCGAGATCAAAATTACCTTTTTCCGGCATAGGCACTCCTTACTATCAACCAGACCCACTACAATTACTGATTATGTTGGCGTTCTCACCTGTAAGCAGCAGAAAGAGAAAATCGATGACCGTTATCCCCACAAGCACTCTCTGGAAAAAATCAATTTCATAACAGGTCAGGATGATATAAGCCAATTATAGCCAATTTCTACCCTAAATCCGCGCACCAATTGAATCAATATTGAGATCAGTTAAGGATTAGCTCTTGACAGGGCTGAGACAATTTGATATATTTACTTTGTTTTTCAAAGTACTTTTATTTCGAAACAGAATGGAGGAATGATGACTGCCCCCACCAGCCTAAAAGACCTTGAACGCAAAATTTTCCGAGCTTCCACTCAGGACGGGATCATTGACATTCATATTGGTTGCCTGCTGCTGATGTTTTCAATTGCCCCCCTGCTTAGCGAGACCATGGGGGATTTCTGGTCCTCAGCCGTCTTTTTGCCATTCTGGGGACTGGTCTATCTTGGCCTCCGGGCTTTACGCAAAAATCACCTACAACCCCGGATCGGGCAGATCGAATTCGGAGCCTATCGTGTCAAACGCCTCAAACACCTCAACCTGGTGATCCTTGTTTTTAACCTGGCTGCTCTTGGGTTGGGTTTACTAGCCTTTATTGGTATCCTCAATCTTCCAGGATGGCTGCCTCTCTCTATTCTGCTCCTGATCGGATTCAGCCTGGGCGGGTACATGATCGAGAATCCCCGCTTCTATCTCTACGGCGTATTTTCTGCGCTCACGCCATTTGTCGGTGAATATCTCTACCAGAACCATGGTTTTTCTCACCACGGTTGGCCAGTTGTTTTTGGTGTCTTGGCTGGGGGCATCATCCTCTGGGGATTATTTCTCATGCTGCGAGTTATTCAGACATATCCCTTAACCGATCAGGCGGGGCTGGAATGAAAGAGCAGCAAAAGTTCCCCGACAATCAACCCCTGGGTGAGATTGACCTCATCATTCATGCCCCGGCTCGTTTAACTATCCTGATGATCCTCTATGTCGTGGAAAGCCTGGATTATGTCTTCCTCAAGAATCAAACTGGTTTATCCTGGGGTAATCTGGCCACGCATCTCGGAAAATTAGAGGCTGCAGGGTATGTCAAGGTCCAAAAAGGTTACCAGGGTAAAAAGCCCCAGAGTAAGATACAACTCACTCCCCAGGGCCGTTCTGCGTTCCAGGAATATAAAAACACAATCCAGCAGCTTCTGGATGATTTGCCAGAGTAGCTATACAAAAAAATATTGGAAAAGGAGAACCGTGCAGATCGATCCTGCCATCACCAGGGTGATATGCAGGTTCAACAAGGACAAACCCAGCGCAGCAGCTCCGCCCAGCAAGCCGATCAGCGGCTGTTCCTTATCAACCAATAGCACACCCGGGAAGATCAATGCTCCCAGAGCGGCATAAGGGATGCTCTTCAGCCAAGTTTGGAACCAGGCCGGAAATTGAAATCGATCCAGGAAGATTGCCGGCAGCAGCCTGGGAAGATAGGTAACCAGAGCCATGCCTAGAATTAGCAGGAGTATTTTCATTCCTCTCCTCCAATTATAAGAACCCCCACTCCTGCTGCCAGAACGGTAGCAAGCACAACAGACCATCCGCTTTCCACCCAATGTCCTAACCCCCAATTTATAACCATGCTCAGAACCGCAATCACAGCGAAGGGGCGTGATTTTTTTGCAGCCGGGACCAGCAAGCCAATAAAGAGTCCATACAAACCCACCGTCATCCCTGTTGTGATCTGAGCGGGAATAAAGCCCGCACTCAATCCTCCCACCAGGGTGCCAGACACCCAGCCCAGGTAAGCGGTTATCATCAACCCGGCTATAAAGGCAGCTGTCCGGGGGGGAGAGTTCTCACCTTCTCCCAGGGTTAACAAGGCAAAGGTCTCATCGGTGATAAAAAAGGACAGCCCCCTCTTCCAGGCCGGCGGGAAACCTCGCATTTGGTCATTCACTGCCAGGCTCATGATCAAATGCCGCATATTCAGGAAAAATGTGGCTGCAATAATCTGCAGGTACCCGGTCCCGGCCAGCAGCAAGCTGACTCCCACAAACTGGCTTGCCCCCGCGAAAACCAGGCAAGACATCAGCACTGCTTCCAGCCAGCTCAGCTGGGCCTGGCCTGCCAGGGCACCGAAAGCGATCGCAATGGGAAAATATCCCAGGGCGATGGGCAGCCCGGCCTGGATTCCTCGCTTGAGTTGAGAGTCATTAGCTAACATAACTGAACGGATATCATTCGGGATGGCAGGATCAGGAGATCCGGTAGCGCTGAATAGTTTTGTTCTCTAAATCGATCACCGGCAGGGCCATTTTTCCATCTTCGCCCCGCTCTACTGTCTGGCCAGAGGAAAAGATCAGATCAATCCCGTATAAGTCCTCTTTATTGTCTTCCGGATCGTTGAAGCGGTGATCCAGATGCTTATGGCCAAACAGCAGGGCATTCACGCGGGGAGGTCGTCCCTCCCTGCGGGAGATGACTCCTTTTAGATCAGCGTGATCGCGCAGGCCATGGTAGAACAAATAATCAAAGGGATGATGGTGCAGGACCAAAATGACATTCTCAACCGCGGGATTCTCAGCCAGTTCATCCAGCAGCAGATCCAGCTTCTGCAGTTGGCGCAAGCCCAGATAGCCCTGTGCGCTCCACAGTTCTCCCTTTTCCATCTCAGCTTCCATTGAATCCAGCAGCACAAATGCCTGCCCTGATTTGATAATAACCGCGGGATATTCAGCGACTTGAGAGATCATTTCCCGGAAATCGCGTTTGCTAGCCTGATTTTCGCGGATGCCGTTCGGCCCACAATCA
This sequence comes from Chloroflexota bacterium, assembly GCA_011039385.1. Taxonomy (GTDB): domain Bacteria; phylum Chloroflexota; class Anaerolineae; order Anaerolineales; family UBA11858; genus B10-G9. The sequence continues at coordinate 37,870 of DRBO01000022.1, forward strand.
TGGTTACCTGGAACTGTCAGCACAATATAACCAGCTTCGCGCAAGCGGTTTATGAGATCCCTGGCCTTTTTGAACTGCCAGGTTTCCCCATCATCGACTATGTCACCGCTGATAACCACCAGGTTCGATTGATGAAGATCTTGATTCCCAATGATCCATTCAATAATTCGGTGTGCTTTTATTAGATTATTGGATTTTCCAATGTGCAGGTCTGAAAGATGAATGATGTTCACAGGAGATTCTCCCCGATCCAACCTGCTGCCTTTCTGGTAGATTTTTCACAATCAGTTTTCTAACTTCCTAAGCATACCATAGGAAAAGCGCTTCAGCGGTCAATTTCCCAGACATGGATGAGTGATTTGTATTCATCCGCCAGCCTCTCGGTCAGGTAGATTAAGCCGTTCTCTCTGTCAAACGCCATGGCTCCCACCAGGTCCCTCTTATAGATCGCTGGATCCAGCTCTGGTGCCAACAAATACTGATCCAGTACCAATGTGGCATAAGGCTGGGGCACCCAGCTATCCATCTCACCGCGGGCAACCGCGGCCAGCTCTGCCGGATCAAAGAAGATCATTTGGGCCTGGAAATCCTCCGCCCAGAAACCCCGGTCGTCAAAAGGCCATTCTGGTACATCCGGACAGGTGGGCGGCTGGCTCCCGGCACAGTCGTGCTCCCATACCACGCCATTGGCAAACCCATACCATTCCTCCCCCACGGCTTTGGTTCCCGCCAAAACCACCGCGGCTGCATCTCCGGCCGTCAACCAGGCCCCACCCCACCAATGGTCTGCCTCATGGTAGTCAATGACGGACTGGGATGGATCACTGACGATATCAGGCTGTCCCAGCAGCTGTTCTCCATACAGCAGCAGGGGAAGGATTCCGCTCAATGTCTCTCCAGGAACAGGAGGATTCCCAACTCCAGCCGGGTTGTACGCGAACAAGGCGGGGCCTCTGCCGCTCCACAACCCTTCCCGGGCCCGACCGCTGGCCAGCATAGGTCCAGGGGTGATCGCTTCCGCCCAGGAGGAAGGGATCTCAAACAGATAATCGTTGGTGACATAATTGCTATATTCGCCAAAAAGCCAGGCTCCCCGAGCATCTGGTTGGCTTAAATCAAGGCCAGCCCAGCCGTGTGAGGGTTCAAAATCCTGAAAGTGCTGTCCAAACGTGAAGTGCAGCCTGGGTTCTGGATGAGATAGATAAGCCAACCCTGCCCTGGGGAGGGTCATCTGCTCAATCGGGAAAACTCCCTCAGTCAGATCGGTAAAAGCCTGCAGGGTAGCAGCCGTGGGGGCATCCGCCAGATTCCCGGATATCACTGGAGCTGGAATGCTGATCTCTGAAACCTGAAGCTGGTGATCATGGCCAAAACCGAACAGGGACCCCGGAAAGCCATCCGCCTCCCCAGCCGGGTCTCCACCTGGATAATAGGTCAATCCCTGACCGCTGTATTCCCAATTTGATTCCCCCGATCCTGAGGGCAGTCTGAAAAAACCACGATAGACCAGGTCGTCTGGCCGGATCAGGCTGCCTGCTGGAATGGGGGCTTGCCTTGGATCAGATTCTTCTGCCAGGGCTTCCTGGCTTGTTTGGTGATCAGCACTGTTTTCCGGCGTATTGGAAGGAGATGCCTGGCAGGAAATGCATAGCACTAAAACCATAAAACTAACGGCCAGGGATTTTTTTACGCGCATATTATGCTCTCAACCGCGGGCAAGCCATCTCAACCAGGGGGGAAGAAGGGAATATCTCGGCACGGCATCAAACCTTAACGGGGAACAGCCGAGGATCGCATCCGCAGCCAGCAGGCCGCTCAGGATCGCAGGCCCAATGCCCTCCCCCATATCCAATGTAGCCAAACCGGCAGCATCGCCTATGAGATAAAGATTGTCTGCAGGCGCTTTGAAATCATTCCCCCTCAAGTGATACACATAACCACGGGGGTTCAGGTTGTCTTTCTCAACCAATCCCATCCTGCGAATTTTCGCCACCAGGTACTCCCACTGTCCTTGGATCGTCGCACCCCGCTGCTGGAGAATTTCCGCGTTCCCTCCCACTCCGATGTTGACAAATCCTCCTTTCTTGGGCACATACCAGGCATAACCGGGGAGGCCGTTTTCAAAAAACCACAGGCGGCAGACCTGGTCAGTCCAATCGTGCTGGAATTCATCCTCCAGGGCGACGATCTTTGCGCCGCTGCGGGGCTGCGTGCCCGCATAGAATCTCCGATAGACAGGGCAATGTGTTCCCCCTGCGCCGACTAGGATCTCGGCTTCGATCTGCCCATCCAGGCAGTATCCTCGTTCACAGGGCTGAATGCTTTTAACTTCATGGTGGATGACTTCCGCCCCTGATCGCTCCAACAGCCAGTGATCGAATTCCAGCCGGCGGATGGCGTACTGCTTTCCTCGGCGGCGGATCGGAAAACCATGCAGATACACTTTCAAATAGGGAAAGACACTCAAGTCGGCCGGATACTCTTCGGGGCGCACTCCCAGGGATTCGAACGCCCCCGGTGTCAGCCAACCGGCACAGATTTTCTGGCGGGGAAAGGTTTGCTTATCCACCACCAGGGGTTCCAGACCAGCCTTAATGAGCTTTCCCGCACAGGCTGCCCCTGCGGGGCCGCCGCCAACAATCACAACCCGATATTTTTTCATGACAAACGACAATCCGGTTGCGGATCCCCCAGGCGCGTAAATACAACCTGCCAGAGCTGATTGGATCTGGACCGGAATCCTCCCGCGGAACTGAGCAAATAATAGCGCCACATGCGATAAAACCGCTCTGAATATCTATTCTCCAGCCCTGGCCAGGCTTCCTCAAAATTCTTATGCCAGGCCATCAAGGTAGGATCATAATCCGGACCAAAATTGTGCCAGTCTTCAATGATAAACAAATTCTCCATTGCGGCAGCGAGCTGAGCGATCGAGGGCAGCATCCCATTGGGGAAGATATATTTCTGAGTCCAGGCATTTGTTCGTCTTTGGCTGGTGTTGGCGCCAATCGTGTGGAAAAACCCGATCCCTCCCGGCTTCAGGGTGCGGTCAACAACTTCCATATAAGTGCGGTAATTCTTACATCCCACGTGCTCCATAACGCCAATGGAAAGCACTCGATCAAATTGCCCGGAAACTTCCCGGTAATCCTGGAGGCGCAGTTCTACAGGCAAGCCCCGGCAGAGCTCCATCCCCAGTTCCACCTGTTCCCTGGAGACAGTAACACCCTGCACTTCAACACCATATTTTTCAGCCGCATATTTCGCGAAGCTTCCCCACCCGCAACCCAGTTCCAGCACCGTCATCCCCGGCTCTAAACCGATCTTCTGGCAGACCAATTCCAACTTCGCTTCCTGGGCCTCATCCAGGGTGCTGGCGTTCTTCCAGTAAGCGCAAGTGTAATTCAGGCGGCTGTCCAACATTACCCGATAGAGATCATTGCCCAGGTCATAATGTTTTTCACCGACCTCAAAGGACCGTTTTGGAGACTGCAGATTCAACACCTGAGCCCGCAGTAACTGCAGCAAGATTTTCCAATTTCCCCGGATCTCCTGATCCAACCGGGCTCGCAAAACCCGATCAATCAACTGGTCGATTGCCTGGCAATCCCACCAGCCATCCATATAAGATTCCCCCAATCCCAGGGCCGCTTCCCGCAGCACGCGGTCAAAAAATCGGCTGTCATGGACCTGGATATCCCAGGGATCCTGTCCTCCGATCTCAATGCCAGCTCTGGATAGCAGGTCTTTGACAAGTCGTTCAGAATCTGCTGGCATGTTCCCCTCCCCAATCTAGCAACATATTTATATATAACCGAGATCCCCCCGTTCAGTTACCGAGTTCTCCTGTTTGCCCTCGCAGTCACTCTTCCAGCATTTTCATCACGCCCGGGCCAACAACATCCCAGTCCACGCAGGGCCGCTCAAAGCCATCCGGCTGGATCAGCGGGCATCCGAAGGCAGCGTCATCGATATAAAGCTGTCCGTAAGCCTTTGGACTGCTGGTCCAGTGAATCTGGGTGGGGTTTTTATTGATCCCATAGAGCTGGATACCATTATCCTGCAAGTAAGTTACAGCGGCGGTCAGCACATCCCCATTGCGCCCTCCATCAGAGCGCATCGTGAACAGGATCAGTCTAGCCCCGGCGTTCTGGAATTTCCCCAGCCATTCCAGGGCACCGGGCACTGGCGGGCCAATTTCCGGAAAGCGGTGGTCGACAATGGTGCCGTCAAAATCAATACAAATGTACATAAACAATCCTTATATTCCAGATCAGGGGAATCCAAACCAAGTATACCAATAACAACCGCCAGTTACAGGGCTGGCACCGCGGCCGGACTCCGGAATTCCTTACTGCTCTGATTGAATTAAATGTAATTGGATTCCCCAACTAGACTGTCTGGAGCAGTCGGATCATTTGATCCGGGTCTGTGGTTGGTTGGGAGCACCGGAAATCCCGGCACACATAAGCGGTCGCTTTTCCATCCAGGGAGGTTTGTTCTTTGAGTATGGGAATCAGATCGAGCAAGACCTCATCCGGGTGGTCAGGGCGAAGGAGCACTGCTTTAGAAGGGAAATAGTGTGATTGCAGCCTGCGGATCATTTCTTGGGTATCAGGGTCCTCTGGGTTCCCGGATATCACCACCTGACAGGGTGGGCTCTCCCCTGCCAGCAAGCCGACCATCAGCTGGGTATGACCCAGGGGGATTTGATTGACCTGAGCAGAAAAAGCTTCCCGGATTGAGAGAGCCATATCTTCGAATTCCGGTCTGGCAAGCATGCGTCCCAACCAGATCAGGATATTATGAGCGACCGAATTTCCGGAGGGAATAGCGCCATCATAGATTTCCTTGCGGCGTTGGATAAGATCGGATTGGCCCCTGGCAGTGAAGAAAAATCCCCCATTTTCCTGATCCCAAAAATCATCTACCATGATCTCTGTCAGGTCGAGGGCCCTTTCCAGATGCCCGGTCTGAAAATCAGCCTGATGCAGTTCCAGCAATCCCCAAATCAGAAAAGCATAGTCATCCAGGTGGGCTGGTAGCCCGGCTTCTCCATCCCGGTAGCGTTTGAGCAGTTTTCCGTTTTCATCCCGTAGATGGGTCCAGATGAAATCGGCTGCCCTACTGGCCGCCTGGATATAAGCGCTTTCCCCAAGTCCTGCACCAGCTTTCGCCAGCGCTGCAATCATCAAGCCATTCCAATCCGTTAATATTTTATCGTCCTTAAGGGGGTGTTCCCGTCTTTCCCGGATAGCGAAAAGCTGTGCCCGGAGGTCTTCCCATAACCGTGCCAGCCCTTCCGGCTGGAAATTGACTTCGCCTGCCAGCTTTTCCAGGGGATCGCTCAAATACAGCAAATTCCTTCCTGTCAGGCTGCGCGTGGCTTCATCTGCATAATTCCCTTCTTCCTGGAAATTAAACAGGGAGGAAAAAAGCTGATCTGCTTCTGGACCGAGGTGTTCCTGGAATTCATCCTTGGTCCAGAGATAAAACAAGCCCTCCTCCCCTTCGCTGTCCGCATCCTCAGCAGAATAAAAACCTCCTCCTGGAGCGGTCATATCCCGCAGGACGTAAGTAAGCACTTCACGGACAACCCGGGCATACTCTTCCTTTCTTGTGGCAAGAAAGCCTTCCATATAAGCCATCGTAAGCATGGCCTGATCGTAAAGCATTTTTTCAAAGTGGGGAAGACGCCAGGCAGCGTCCGTAGAATAGCGATGGAAACCGTAGCCAATCTGATCGAAAATTCCACCCAGGCGCATTTTCCGGAGTGTTTTTTCAACCATCTCTAAAGCTTGCCTATCACCTGTCTGCTGCCAATAGCGGGTTAAAAACAACAGATTATGAGGAGAGGGAAATTTCGGTGCCGTCCCAAACCCTCCCTGGACAGGATCAAAGCGCCCGCTCAGCTGGTCAAACGCCTGGCGGACGACATCCGGATCCATTTCTCCCCGGGGTTTCTGAGTAGTTTCCTGCAAATGCCTGGTGATCATCTCAGCGCTTCCCAGCAGCTCATCCCTTTTCTTCTGCCATAAATCCGCCACTTTGGGGATCAATTCCATCAAACCCGTTCTGCCGGAGCGGCCTTCAGGGGGGAGATAAGTCCCTGCAAAAAAGGGCTTCTTGTCCGGCGCCAGGAGAACTGTCAGCGGCCAGCCTCCCGTACCAGTGACAGCCTGGCAAACTGCCATGTAGATCTGGTCGATATCCGGGCGCTCCTCCCGATCCACTTTAATCGGGATAAAGTGCTTGTTGATCAGGTTCGCCACCACCGGGTTTTCAAAGGATTCTCTCTCCATAACATGGCACCAGTGACAGGTGGCATAACCAATGGAAAGGAAAACAGGTTTGTCCTCTTGCTGAGCTTGCTGAAATGCGTCCTCTCCCCAGGGATACCAATCCACAGGGTTGGCAGCGTGCTGCAGAAGATAAGGGGATTTCTCAAATATCAGCCGGTTGTATTTTTCCCCGCCATGGGGGGGGAGGTGGTTGATTTCCTCTATGGGGGGCAAATTCAGCTGCATGGGCAGAACCTCTTTTTGAAATGATTAAATTAGCCCACTGGACAGCAGTTTTGTCAGGACAGGGATTCCAATCCATGAGCGAGCAGCAAATCCTCATCTTTTAGAAGCAGCTGGGTTTGGCCATCAGCCACAATCTTTCCCTCATCCATGATGACCATGCGCGGGAACAGATCAGCTACCATCCGCAGGTCATGCGTGGAAACCAGCATGGTAATCGGCAGATCCCGCAGGAAATTTATCAGCGAGCGCCTGGCCCGGGGATCCAATCCCGCGGTAGGTTCATCCAGCACCAGGATCTGGGGATGCATGGCGAGCACCGTGGCGATGGAGATCCTTTTCTTTTGGCCCATGGATAAATGGTGGGACAGCCGGCTTCCAAAATTATCCATCCCCACTGCCGCAAGGGCTTCTTCCACGCGCAACCGGACTTCTTCCTCAGGCAATCCCATATGCAGGGGGCCAAAAGCTACATCCTCGAAAACAGTGGGCGAAAAAAGCTGATCATCTGGATTCTGGAAAACCAGCCCTACCAGGGCTCGAATCAGCGGCAGATTTCCCTTCTCCAGCTTAAGACCAGCAATGGTGATCGGGGTGTCCTCTCCCAGTATCCCGTTCAAATGCAGCATTAAGGTGGATTTTCCCGCTCCATTCGGGCCAACCAGGGCAATTTTCTCTCCCTCGCAAATAGACAGGTTGATGCCCCGCAGGGCTTGATGTCCATCCGGGTAGGCAAAATGCAGATCCTGGATCTGCAGCAGATCCCCTTCACACTCAGGAATGATCAATTCAAAGGGAGTTTTATGTTTAACTGGCATTAGAGAATCCATCCTACGAGTTGAATCAAGATCAGCATCCCGGCGGAAATCCCCAGCACCAGCCAATCCTGGCTCTTGACCTGGTGAGGGTTCAAAGTCCGGATATGACCGGTATACCCACGGGAGATCATGGCCTGGTAAATACGGTCGGAGCGTTCATAACTGCGGGTGAAGAGCTGCCCGACCATGCTGCCTGTCGTTTTGATCCGCCAACCCAAATTTCCACCTCCACGGACATTGGGCAAACGGGCGCTGCGGGATTTTCGAGCCCGCTGGATCCGGTGAACCTCATTGGTGAGTACAAACAGGTAGCGGAATAAAAAGGCAATGATGGTGGTCAGCGTCCGGGGCAGGCGCAGATGCTCCAGGGCATGAATTAGATCAGGGAATTGCGTGGTTGCCACCAGCAGAATTGCGATCTGGACCGACAGCCAGGATCGGAGCATGATGCTGGCAAATCGGATCAAGCCGGCATCCGTAGGAACCAGGATCATAAAACCCAGATCCCAATCTGCCAGCGGTTCTCCCAGGGGGGAGAAGATCGCACTCACAGCGACCAGGGCAAATGGCAGGGCTATCAAAGAGCGCTTCAAAGTAAAACCCAGTCCCAGATTTGACAGGTCGTTCCCCAGCAGGAGAAACAACCAGGCCAGCGCCAGGGCAAGCCAGCTGCCATCAGGCAGAATGGCGTTGGACAAAATAAAGGCTACCGTAATAACCACTTTCACGCGAGGATCAAGCGAGTGCACTCTGCTTTCTGAGAAATGGAATTGATCAAAAACATCAACGTGCATAAAAGGCAACCTTCAAACAACTGAGTTTATCCATCCAATCCATCCTTCTGAATGCGGCAGTCAGGTTCAATCAAAGTATCCCCGGCTAGACCTCCGTCCGCCTGCGCAGGTTTCTACCCACCAGGATCAAGAGGCCCATCAAGATCACTGCACCGACCACGCCAGCCAGAATGGTTGAAACAGCCGTTTCCCCGAGAAAGGGAATCGTGTAATCAGGCAGGATCTGGTAAGGCGCATCCTGACCGCTGCCCAGGAAGCCCAGGTTTTCAGCCACACGCTCCAGTCCATCGGGACTGCCGGAGGCGAGCGGAGAGATCAGCACAGCCGCCAGGGTTACCAGGACACTTCCCACAATCCATCCCCTACCTCCTTCCCGGGTAGTTTTTTCCGCGTTAAGCAGGTCTGGGCGAGTTTGTTCAATGTAGGCCAGAGCGGCAACCGTGATCAACCCTTCACCGACGCCAATCAGGGCGTGAACGCCCAGCATGGCCGGCAGAACAATTTCCAGCCTGGTAGTCCCACTCAGCCAGAGCTGGAGCGAAGCGGCCAGGGCTGCGGCCATGGTGGCAATCCAGGCTCCTCCCCCTGCAACTACAAGCCGAACACCACGCTTCTGGTGTACCACAAGCCGGTACAGACCAAAACCAATCACGGCGGTTAGGATCCCCATGTTAAAGATATTGGCACCCATCACCAGCAGGCCGCCATCCTGGAACAGCAAACCCTGAACACCCACAACCGCGGTCATCACCAGGATGCCGGCCCAGGGACCCAGCACGATCGCAGCCAGTGCTCCCCCTAGAAAATGGCCGGATGTTCCGCCGGCAATAGGGAAGTTGAGCATCTGGGCAGCAAAAATGAAAGCCGCCATCACACCCATCAACGGGACCTGCTTCTCACCCAGGCTCTTGTTGGTCTTTGAGACTGCCAGCCCAACCATTACGATGGTGATCAGCCAGAATATCAAGGAAACAATAATCGTTAAGAAACCATCAGGGATATGAAGATTTGTTGGTGCGTACAACATGATACTCTCCTCCTATAAGAATGTTCGGAATGGCATGATCTTACTGATCCTGACATTCCGAACAAACACCAAAGATTGAAAAATGATCCAGATTCGGGTCGAAACCATACTTCTCACGCAGCTTATTTCCCAGCGTGCTTAACACCCCAATATCCGCGTCAATCACCTGATTGCACTTGCGACAAACCAGGTGGACGTGGGGGCCATGCAGCAAAGTTGCATAGACCGTTTTTCCCTCACTTAAATCGTTCCGGCAGGCAAATCCTTCCTGCCACAGCCAATCAAGCGTGCGGTAGATCGTAGCGATATTGATCGCGTGCGTGTGTTCCTGAAGATGAACTGCTATCTCTTCCGCAGTGATATGCTTTGGGCTGTGGGCAATGGCCCCAATGATCATTTCCCGCTGGGGAGTGATCCTGTAGCCCCTCTTGCGCAGCTCGGCAATAATCGTATCGCTATGTGACATAGACTGTCCTGTTGCGAATACTTGTAATAACTAATATTATATTTTGATTAATAGGAAGTGTCAATTGGAAATCCAGTAAAAACCCCCTGTTCTCGAGAGGCTGATCCAACCTAAAGAAACCAAACCCATCAGCCTGTAGAGTCAGACAGAAGGATGATCTCTCCCTGGTGGAATATTGGGCCAATCTGCAAATTCAAGGAAGGATGGGCGAATAATCCGGGTGGCACACCGATATCCGCCAGATAGAGCTCCCCCACTATATCTTCCGGGGCCTCCTGAAATCCAGTCTTGGGCAGC
>DRBO01000023.1 GCA_011039385.1 Chloroflexota bacterium
GATGGATTATGAGATAGGGGATGAGAACAATTTTCTGTGCCACTGATATTATGGCTCTCGCTGCATTGCAATACGTTCGGCTTGCTGATTGATCCCCTTAAGGGGATATTAACATTACCGGTTATAGGGGTACTTATTGGTTAGACGCGGTAGCTCGAAAACCTACTGCGGTCGACGGACACCTCGGTCAAATTGGCATTACTGTAGTGGGCTTTTTCCTAAACGACATGATTGGTACGGCGATAATCTATCCTACGTCACGGATTGAATATACCGTAAAGGAGAGGTAGCAGATCAGCTGATCGAGAACTTTCCGCCAGGAAAGTTCTCAGCACTATACCACAGACACCATTTATGAACCGGATAACAGACGCACCCTAGATGACTGCACGGTATCTTTACATTTGGCTTGCATAACACAGGAGATCCAGGAGGCAGAACAAGATGATGTCGGACTACAAACAATCACTCACCGAACTTGCAATGATGGCAAAGAAAGCAATGATCATGGGAGTTGGGGGTGGAGGAGATGTGATCCTAGGAGTGCCCCTCGGAAACTACCTGAGGCTGCTTGGCACCGATAAAATTTATCTAGGTGGAGTGAGTTCACAATGGTGGAACCCTGCAGGGGGAAGTCATCTCGAAAACTTCGTGTTAGCACCACTTGTCTATGATGTAGCTCAATTAGAAAATGCAGAATTATTGCAGCCCATGCTGTCCCATGTCAATCCTGGATCCACTTTCGATGGGAATCGTCCGGCAGAAGCTGCAGTGAGCGCAGTTGTGCCCTGGGACATACTTATTGGCGGATTATCCGATGGAGTGGTTGGTTTGCGTGATAGCTTAAACGAGTTCATCAAAGAGGAAGGAATTGATCTATTTATCGGAGCAGATATCGGGGCCCATTCCTTCCATGATGGAAAGGAGACCAGCCCCCCATTTACCACGCTCGTCTCCTTAATGTCACTCAGCGCGATGATCCAGCTGAATTGCCCCACAGTCTATGGGTTTGCTGGCTATACAGTCGATGCTGAAATGGAAATAGAGGAACTGGATGAAAGAGTGGGTCGGATTATGCAGGCAGGCGGTTTCCTGGGAGCCTATGGTCTCACACAGAAAGATGTTCACGACTATTTGAAAGCCTGCGAAGCTTTTCCGGATCCAATTGAGCCCTTAGTGGCCCGGGCGGCACAAGGAGATTTAGGATTGAAACAAGTCCCGGTCATCAGTCCCTGGGGGCGCAGGGCTTACCTCACACCGCTCTCGGCGATTTACCTTTTCTTGGATCCGAAGATCATGGTTGAGGCTGTTTCCACCTGCGTGAAAGCGCTGATGGATACCAAATCTATGGAAGAGGCGGAATCGATCTACCATGAAGTCGTGGGGCTTTTTCCCGAGACCTGGGCACCACGTGTCATTAACTATGTAGGCAAGAGAGGGTCTGCTAATCTGCATCAGGAGTAGGCTTGATTCGTGCAGCCTGATGATGGCATCTGAATATCCTGGCCATTCAAAATGGGACAGGATATGGAATCCTCAGCCATCCAGACGACCAGCACCTCAGGATATTCCAACTGTTAGATGCAACTCTATAAGTAAATTTCAAGGTTGTTTTGGATGCGGCTAGCGCATCTCGCCACATCTGAAGAGCGAAGGAGGTGGAATAAGGAAGTCAAACTAGTCAGAATAAATACCTCGCCAATCATGTTTAGTTCCTACTGAGGAGGATAGAATGAAAAAGAATGCAATGCTAGTACTCTTTCTACTGGTTGTGGTCATGATCATGCCGGCTTGCCAGCCTTCAACCACTGAAGCCCCAGGAGAAGTCCAGGAAGTTGAGGATGAACCGGTCGTTGACGCATCGGACATGTCCTTTGCGATGGTGACCGACCAGGCCGGACTGGGTGACCAGGCCTTCAACGATGCAACCTGGGAAGGTTTCACAGCCCTGAACGAGGATTACGGCGTTCAGGTCAAGGTTGTTGAGACCAATGAGCAGGCCCAGTATGTGCCCAATCTCAGCACGTTGGCCGAGCAGGGCGAAGACCTGATCGTGGGTGTTGGCTTCCTGCTGAAAGATGCTGTCAATGAGGTTGCCCCGCTCTACCCGGACATCCATTTTGCCCTGATCGATAACTTCGTGGATCAGCCCAATGTGGCTAGTATCCAGTTCGCCGAGAACGAAGGAGCCTACCTGATGGGCGCCATCGCTGCCTATATGACGGAAACCGGCAAAGTGGGATTCGTTGGCGGGATGGAGACCGATGTGGTCAAGAAGTTCGAAGCTGGCTATCGGGCTGGCGTGATGACAGTGGATCCGGACATGGAAGTGCTGGTATCCTACGCGGGTGCGTTCAATGATCCTGCCAAGGGCAAGGAGCTGGCGCTGGCGCAGTATGACCAGGGAGCGGACGTGGTCTTCCAGGTGGCCGGCTTTACAGGCACGGGTGTGATCGATGCTGCTGTTGAGCGCGACCAGATGGTCATTGGTGTGGACCGGGATCAGAACTACCTGGCTCCAGACAACGTGATCAGCTCGATGATGAAGGGACTTGGCGCGGGCGTTTACGACGTCGGCCAGATGATCATCAACGGTGAGTTCCAGGGTGGTTCCTACCGCTATGGGATCAAGGAGGGAGGCATTGACTATGCTCCCAGCACGTCCAAGAATGTCCCGGCGGATATCATGACCAAAATCGATCAGCTAAAACAGATGATCGTGGACGGCGAGATTGCTCCACCAGCAACTCTGGAGGAGCTGGAATCCTTCACCCCGCCTGAAATCTAAGACAGACCAAATGCAGAATTAAGATAAGCCTTAAAGGGCTGGAGATAGGATTCCCTTCTCCAGCCCTTCAGAAGCATTAGGAAGGCCTCTAGGCTCAATTGACCATTTTATCTCTCAAGAAAGGAGAACACTTTTCCTATGTATCTTGAAATGAAAAATATCGTCAGGAGATTCCCGGGAGTTCTGGCTAATGATCATATTTGCCTGGAGATCGAAAAGGGTGAGATCCACGGCTTGCTGGGAGAAAATGGGGCTGGAAAGACTACCCTAATGAATGTTCTCTGCGGGCTGGCGAGACCCGACGAAGGTGAAATCCTAATTGACGGTATGAAAGTTGAGTTTGGAAACTGCCTGGATGCCATTAAATGCGGTATCGGTATGGTTCACCAACACTTTATGCTGGTGCCAGTCTTCACGGTCACGGAAAATTTCATCCTCGGCAATGAACCTCGTAAAGGAGCCAGAATCGACACTGCCAGGGCCAGAGAGATGGTTCTTGAGCTCTCTGAAAAACATGGCCTGAAAGTGGACCCGGATGCTCTGATCAAAGATATTTCTGTTGGCATGCAGCAGAGGGTCGAGATCCTGAAAGCCCTCTCCCGCGGAGCCGAGCTCATGATCCTGGATGAACCAACTGCGGTCCTTACTCCCCAGGAAGTTGAGGATTTATATCGAATCATGCGGTCCCTGCAGGAAGCAGGTCACACAATTATTTTTATCACCCACAAACTCCAGGAGATCAAAGAGATAACCGACCGGGTGACCGTCCTGCGCGACGGACGCGTTGTTGGTATCGTCAGGACCAAGGATGTCGAACAGGTCGAGCTTGCCCGGATGATGGTCGGCAGGGATGTGGTCTTGAGAGTAGAGAAAGACCAGCATGCTCCTGGTGAGGTAATGATGTCCGTAAAGGATCTCAGGGCCAATGATTCCAGGGGGCTAACGAAATTGAAGGATATTACTTTTGATGTGCGGGCGGGCGAGATCGTCGGCATCGCGGGAGTTGCAGGAAATGGTCAGGAAGAATTGGTTGAAGTACTCACTGGATTAAGAAAACAAGAAAGTGGATCGATCACATTAGACATGCAGGATATCAGCCAGTTGAACCCGCGGGAGCGTATGTACGCCGGCTTGGCACACATTCCCCAGGACAGGCAGCGGCGAGGACTGGTAATGAATTTTTCATTGGTGGACAATTTTCTGCTGGGTTATGAGGATTTAAAGCCTTTTGCGCGTGGACCGATGCTGGATTATCGGGAAGCGGAGAAATTTGCCTCCAAACTAATCAAGATGTTCGATGTGCGCACGCCAGGATCCCAGATCCTGGCCAGAACCTTGTCTGGCGGGAACCAGCAGAAAGCCATATTGGCCCGGGAATTTCAGCGAGATCCCAAACTTCTGATCGCTGCCCAACCTACCCGGGGGTTGGATGTGGCGGCAATCGAATTCATCCATAATGAATTGATAAAATTCCGTGACCAGGACAAGGCAGTCCTATTGATTTCTATGGAACTGACAGAAATCCTCGACCTGTCAGACCGTATCTTGGTGATCTATGAAGGTGAAATAGTAGGCGAATTTAAGTCAGGCCAGGCTACTCCGGAGCAGCTTGGCTTATTAATGGCTGGAAGCAAGAAAGGGCAGATGTAAAAGGCCCAGAATTATGAAAGGCGGTAAACCATTATGGAAAATGAAAAGAACAGAAAAACATCGCCGTTATTGGCCCTAATCAGCCCTACCCAGTTTATATTGGGAGTCCTGCTGGCATTTATTGCCGGTGCTGTATTCTTGTGGGTCTTCGGGGAAAGTCCAGCCGATGCGTACGGAGCCCTCTTCAAAGGGGCTTTCAGCTCCAAACGTTATTTCGCGGAGACACTCCTTTCCACCACTCCGCTTATCTTTGGCGGATTGGCTGTGGCGCTGGGTTTTCGCTGCGGCCTTTTTAATATGGGCGTGGAAGGCCAGATAGTATTGGGGGGCATGGCTGCGGCTTACGTTGGGTATGCCTGGGAGCTGCCCTTGTTGATCCACCTTCCTCTGGCGTTACTGGCTGGTGCGGTGGCAGGCGGGATTTGGGGAGCCATTCCAGGATACCTGAAAGCGAAACACAGGATCCACGAGGTGATCACCACCATCATGCTCAACTATATTGTCTTTCAGGTGGCGGCCTACATGATTGCTGTGGGTGGTCCCATGAAAGCGGATAATGAACTTCCGGTTTCCCCTGATGTTCTGCCAACTGCGCAGCTGGCGAGAATCTGGGAAGGGACGCGCCTGAGCGGCGGCATTTTCATTGCCCTGATCTTTGCGGTTCTGGTTTGGGTATTCCTGTTCAAGACCCGCCTTGGATATAAGATGAGGGCTGTGGGATTGAATTCCAGCGCGGCTGAATTCGCCGGTATCAAACCGGGGAGGATGATGGTCTGGGCAATGTTCTTAAGTGGAGCTCTGGGAGGGCTGGCTGGTGCCGTGGAAGTGCTGGGGGTGCACTACAAATTCTACTCAACTTTTTCCCCTGGGTACGGCTGGGATGCGATAGCTGTTGCCTTATTAGGGTTGAATCACCCGGTAGGCGTAGTCGCTTCTGCCTTTTTATTCGGCGTGCTTCGGAGCGGCTCGATCACCATGCAAGCCATAGCCCAGATCAGCAAGGACATTGTCTTGATCCTCTCCGCGCTGATAATCTTTTTCACTGCCACGAATCAAACCCTTCGTCCAATCCTGGAACGTTTAACGCTGCGGCTGGACACGAGAAGGGCCAAGTAGGAGAAGATCTCATGGAAGTCTGGTCCAATGTTTTTTCATTAGCCTTATTTACAGCAACAATCCGTTCAGCGACTCCCATCCTGTTTCCTGCCCTGGCGGGGATTTTCTCCGAGCGATCCGGCGTTCTCAATATCGCCCTGGAAGGCATCATGCTCATCAGTGCCTTTGCTGCTGTAGTTGGATCGTATTACACCAACAATGCCTGGCTTGGCGTTTTGTGTGCCGTGATTGCCGGTGTGCTGACCAGTCTGATCCATGCCTTTATGTGCATCAATTTGCGGGCGGATCAGGCGATCGTTGGAACAGGGATCAACATCCTGGGAGCTGGCCTGCCTAGCTTCTTGCTGCTGAAGTTGTTCGGTTCCCAGGGTATCTCACCAATTGTAGAGCGCATCCATGAGTGGAGGATTCCCATCCTGGCTGACATCCCGGTTATTGGTCCGATCCTGGGGGAGCAGAGTCCCCTGGTCTATATTTCCCTGGTGATGGTGCCTGTGAGCTACTTCGTCTTGTTTAAAACCCCCTTTGGATTGAGGTTGAGGTCGGTGGGTGAGAATCCGCATGCCTCGGAGACAGTGGGGGTCAGCGTCTTCCGATTTCGCTATCTGGGTGTGATTATCAGTGGCGTACTGGCGGCGCTGGGAGGAGCCTTCCTGTCTGTCTCCTACCTGGCTCAGTTTGTTAAGCTGATGACGGCCGGCCGGGGATTCATCGGCCTGGCTGCAATGATCTTTGGGCGCTGGAATCCCTGGGGCGCATTGTTTGCCTGTTTGCTGTTTGGCTTTGCAGATGCGCTGCAAGCTGCCGCCCAGGCTTCCAATGTTCCCATCGCGCCGCAGTTTTTGCGCATGCTGCCTTACGTCCTAACAATCATAGCCCTGGTTGGTGCGATGGGCCGGGCCAACCCCCCAGCCTTCGTTGCCAAACCTTACGAGAAGGCCTAGGGATCGACCGTAGAGGAAACCGGATATTCATTTCTGCGAGAAGCACCGGGCCGGCTCATAGACAATTGCCCTCGGTGAGACCTGATTGTCGACTCTCATAGCCCATTACCAGACCCAGCAGGAGCGCCGGGAAGTAAATGATAAGGCGAACATACCCCGGTATTCAAGCGATACTGCACCGGGGTCAATTCCAGTTTTCAAGCTTAAACTGTCCACTTTGAATTTTAAATAACACCAATTTCAAATGACACCAATTTCAAATGACTTGACAAAAGAAGAAAAATTTGCAATAATGAAATTGTCATAATACACTATTACAATAGGAGAATATGAATATTAATATAGATCCTGAAAGTAGTGTACCGATATATATCCAAATCGAGGATAGCATACACTCTTTGATTGCTGCCGGTCAAATGCATCCGGGAGAGCAGCTCCCAACGATACGGGAACTAGCGGCAGACATCCGGGTCAACCTGAACACCGTTGCCAGGGCTTATTTCGAGCTTGATCGGGAAGGGGTGATTTCAACACAGCGGGGCAGGGGAACTTTTGTCAGCGGAGTTCCAGATGAAAAACAGATTGCCCTCAAACGGCAGAAGCTGCTGTATTCTATTATTGAATCCGCCTTGGAGGAGGCTCGCCGCCTGGGGTATTCGACGGAAGAGATCAAAAACGTTTTCAATGATGAATTAGACAGGTGCGATAAGAAGAATGGGAAATAGTTTATCTATTATGGAGGAGGAGCGAAAATGGTCATCAAACCGACAGGAACAAATTTCAATTTCCAAACAAAATCAGAGAGTCAAGTTAACGGAGTAGCGGTATTTATTTTTATCCTGCTGATGCTGATTTCGTCAGGAGCAGCGGTCTGGATGGCTTTGGAGCGGGTCAGGGTACTCTGGATTGGGCTTGAGCTGCTGGGCCTGAACATCATTGGCCTCTACGTGCTGCTCGCTTTCAAAGTGGCAGAGCAGTGGGAAAAAGCAATCTTGTTACGCCTGGGGCGTTTTGTAAGCTTAAAAGGCCCCGGCCCGTTCTGGATCATTCCCATTGTCGATACTATCCCAGCCTGGATTGACCACAGGGTAATGGTGACCTCGTTTACAGCCGAGCGGACATTAACTAAAGATACTGTCCCGGTGGATGTGGATGCGGTGCTTTTCTGGGTGGTTTGGGATGCTGAAAAAGCTGCCCTGGAAGTGGAAGACTACCGGGCGGCGATATCCTGGGCGGCCCAAACTGCTCTGCGGGAGATCATTGGCCAGATGGAGCTCGCTGATATCCTGGTTGGTAGAGCCCGGATGGACGCCGAATTGCAGCACATCATTGATGAAAGGACCACGCCCTGGGGGATTACAGTCCAATCGGTAGAGATCCGGGACGTAGTCATTCCAGGTGCACTGGAAGACGCCATGAGCCGCCAGGCCCAGGCTGAAAGGGAGCGCCAGGCCAGGGTGATCCTGGGTGAGAGTGAAGAGCAAATTGCTGCTTCCTTCGCCAAAGCGGCGGAAGCTTACCGGAACAATCCGACAGCCCTGCATTTGAGGGCGATGAATATGCTATTCGAAGGCCTGAAAGAGCGCGGAGCGATGGTGATCGTGCCTTCCAGCGCAGTGGATACCATGAATTTGGGTGGGATAGCTGGCATAACGGCTATGGGCGATATGGCACAGCGTATTGATGAAGCAGAACAAGGAGAATAAATTGACGGATCAAGCCGAACTGAAAGCAGATGTAATTGAGATAACAGTCAGCGGCACTTTTAAGACCGAACACGTCTTCAATACCCCGGATGGCATTCTGGGGGCCCTGACGATTAAGGGCAGCAAAGGGGAGGGAAGTTTTCTTGGCTCTGATGATGCTGTACTGGATTTTAAGAAACCCAGTGTCTGGAAAAGCCAATATGAACTTCAGGAAGGAAACATCACAATTGCCAAGGCGCATCCTCCTAAAAAATTAAAGCGGGCCTTCGAAATAGATTTCGAAGGAGAGATTTTCAATCTTTCTCCTGGTGGCAGCAAAATGCGCAGCTGGACGTTAAAGAATTCGCAGGGTCAAGCGATATGCGAGATCCTCCCCCGGGGTGGCTTGAAACGTGGGGCTTACATCAAGATCGGGGCAGAGATCCCGCTGAAATTGCTTGTCTTCAGTTACTGTCTGGTGGTAAAACGCTGGCAGGAAGAATCAGCTGTTGCTGCGGCTTCATAACAACTTGTTTGAAGGGAATAGAATTGGCTGTATCCTCTGGGGCACAGCCAATTTTTTTTACATTACAATATGGGTATCTCACTAGAGACCAGGTTTCATTTCCAAGGAGACCCATGGCTAAAAACGGAAGATTTATCAAAAAATCCACCTCTGAGTTTTACCGGGAAGGTACAAGTATCGAGGATTATTCCTTTTCTGATTTTCTGCATGGCTATCTATATCTCAAATGGCCATACTTTTATATTAGTGTAGCTCTTGGAGAACACAGGCTGAGCAAGGCTCTGGTCCCGATGATCATGTTCCTTTCCTCGTTATTCGCACCCTCCCGGGACGGACCGGAGGATTTTGGGATGAATTGGGCAAATTCTTACCATGGGAAAGTTGTTCCACTTAAGGAAGCCAAACGATTGGTGTCCATCAAAGAGGATATTCAGATCAAAGACCTGGAAAAGGTAATTCCTTTTACCAAAGCCAAGGATATCATTTTACGTAATCCTGATAGGATCGCGGTGCTGGACTGCCCCTGCCGGCTGGCAAGGGAAAACCCCTGCACGCCTGTCGATGTTTGTTTAATAGTTGGAGACCCCTTTGCCAGTTTTATCCTGGAACACCACCCTGATAAATCACGCCTGATCTCATCAGAGGAAGCAATGGGGATTCTCCAAGCCGAACATGAACGCGGCCATGTCTCACACGCGTTCTTCAAAGATGCCATGTTGAATCGCTTTTATGCCATCTGCAATTGCTGCTCCTGCTGCTGTGGGGCCTTCCAGGCTCAAAATACCGGCACACCGATGTTAATGGCATCAGGGTATACCGCATATGTGGATTCCGACCTTTGTGAGGGTTGCGGGACCTGTAGTGAATACTGCCAGTTTTCCGCAATAGAGATGGTGAATGGCCTGGCGAAGATCATACAGGAGGATTGTTACGGCTGCGGGGTTTGTGTGGATAAATGTGACCAGGGCGCGGTGAGTTTGAATCTTGACCCCGCCAAAGGTGAGCCCCTGGAGATTCAGACTCTTATGGAAGAAGTGATGCTGGCCTCCTGAACATAATCGGGGAGGGGTTACGGGTGAACTGAGATTACTTCTCCCTGCGTAGTCCCTACCAGGTCTTGAGGAGAAATGCTGAATACTGCGTGGGAGGACCCTGCAGCCGCCCAGACAAGTTTGTATTGCAGAAGATCCCTGTCGATGTAGATGGGGATTTCCTTTTTTAGGCCGTAAGGCGAAACGCCTCCGATCGCAAAGCCAGTTTGGGTGCGCACGTATTCGGCGTCCGCGAAGCTGATTTTTTCACCTAATAAATTGCCGGCGTATTTTTCGTCAACCTGGTTGGAACCGCTGGTAAGGATGAGCACTGGCTGACCAGCGGGAGTTTTGAAAACCAGGGATTTGACAATTTGACCAACAGAACTCTTCACAGCTTCAGCAGCTTCCACCGCCGTCCTGGTGCTGTGAGGTAGTTCTTGGACCTGGATGGGAATGTCTAGATTCTCTAAAACAGCCTTGACACGCTCAACGCTAGAATTCCTTTTGCTCATAGATTCTCTTAGCCAGTCAATCGCTGCGGACAGAAATTTCCATGTAGATGGGATCGCCGAACCGGTTTCCATCCGGGTCGTAAGCCTGCCACCAGGAATTGTATCTGCCCGGGTTGTCGGGAGCCGTGAAAATGATTTCCACGATCGCTTCTGTGGACTGGCGGGCGGGATAAAGTTCCTGCACTTTCCCGGCACCCAGAGAGAGGCCAGAAATAAGCTGGAGGGAATAGCTCCGGTTCCAGTTGCAGCTGCCTTCATTGCGGATCAGCCAGCGCTTAGTAATTTCTTCCCCGGGAGAGACTTCCATACCGTCCGGTATGGTCAGATCATCTAGAAAACGGAGTTGGCTTTCGCAATTAGCCTGGCGGGTGGGGAGGGGAGTGAATTCCCCAGGCTGATTTTCCTCGGCAGACGGGTTGTTTGTGGGCGGAATGAAGTTGGCTATGGGGGTGGCTGTGGAATGCGCAACTCCCGGCTGGCAGCCGGCACTAACGCTGACCAGGATCAGGAGTGACAGCCACCAGCAAGTTCTATTTTTCTTCATCTCCCTCGGCTTCAGCTACTTCTTCAGGGCTCACCATGTAGGCATGTTGTGCCAGGACAAGCTCCCTGACGGTGTTCTCGACCTCCTGGCAGATATCGGGGTTCTCCTTCAGGTATATTTTGGCGTTTTCACGTCCCTGGGCTATCCGCAGATCGTCCCCGTAATAATAGAAAGAACCCCGCTTATCGATCACACTTGCTTCCACAGCCAGATCCAGGATATCTCCTGATTTGGAAATGCCCTCATCGTGCATGATATCAAATTCCGCCGTGCGGAATGGTGGTGCCACTTTGTTTTTTACCACTCGGACCCGGGTCCTGCTGCCAATGATCTCAGTGCCAGATTTGATGGATTGGATCCGGCGCACATCGAGGCGGATTGAACTGTAAAATTTCAGAGCCCTGCCCCCGGGGGTGGTTTCTGGATTGCCAAAAACTATACCGATCTTTTCTCTCAATTGGTTGGTAAAAATCAGGCAGGTATTGGTTTGTTTGATGGCTCCTGATAATTTCCTCAGTGCCTGGGACATCAAGCGGGCCATCAGGCCCATGTGAGAATCCCCCATATCCCCTTCGATTTCAGCTCGGGGGACAAGAGCGGCTACAGAGTCAATGATGATCACATCCACCGCACCGGAGCGGATCAGCGATTCAGCGATTTCCAGGGCTTGCTCTCCAGTGTCTGGCTGGGAAATCAGTAGATTATCAATGTCCACTCCTGTCCTGGCCGCATAAGCGGGATCAAGGGCGTGTTCCATATCGATAAAGGCGGCCGTTCCTCCCTGCTTCTGGGCTTCTGCCACGATGTGCTGGCAAATGGTCGTCTTCCCGGAAGCTTCCGGACCATAAATTTCTGTGACCCTGCCCCGGGGAACGCCTCCCACCCCGAGAGCGAGATCCAACGACAATGTTCCGGTGGGGATCACATCAACAGCTAAACCCTGCGCATCCCCCAATTTCATGATCGCTCCTTCCCCGAAGCGCTTGGTAATGTCCTGGAGCGTTTTGTCTAACGCTGTTTTCCGTGGGTCATCCGCCATCTCATCCTCCTCAGATAATCTCTAGCGTACGAAAGGTGGCCTCTTTAAAGTCTAGCACAAATGTTCTAGGCGTCAAGGGGAAGGCGAAAATATGTATTCAGGTGTGGGGGGAAGCTCGTCGAAAAAACCTCTCCAGAGATAAAACTTAAAAAAGGTGACCTGCCCTGGTTTGATTTCTATTTCTGTTGAATAGTACCGGCCGATGCTGGATACCGCAAGGTAGAGATAGTATTTCCCGGCCGGTAAATTAGCCAGAGTGAAGTTCTCATGGTAATAAGAGTCAGTATTGATGGCATCATTCCGGTAGGAGGCCCCAATCCAGCCCTCGTCATTGATTGGACCGACAACGGGGTTATCTTCGGCCGGGACCAAGTAGACGATCTGCTGTTCAAATGGCTGTCCATAATAATTATTTATCTGGCCGACCAGCACACCCCAACCCAGGGGAGGAGAGAGCCACAGATCTGGATTGCGGGTGGAAAAATACTCGTTCTTTCCCAAACGAACTTCAAAATGCAGGTGGGGGCCGGTTGTTTTTCCCGTATTTCCCATCGTGCCGATTTGATCTCCCGTGTCCACTATTTGGCCGTTCTCAACCAGGATCTCATCCAGGTGGGCGTAAAGGGTGAAGAGGGGTTCTCCCTGGTAACTGAAGTCATGTTCAATGACCACAGCGTTGCCGTAAGGATCATCGAGAATGTTAAATCCTCCCCTGTAGACACCCATTCCGGCAAATACCACCGTACCACTTCCCGCAGCCAGGATTGGTGTGCCAATATCCCCTGGCATGTCGATTCCGGTGTGGACGACGTTATCAAAGAATACCCCGCCATAACCATAGACTGAATAGGCTGCATCAATATCATAGGCGGAAATTGGGCTCGTAAAATAAAAATGGTCGTGGGGGCTTGGAATCCAGGGAACAGGATAGACGGGCGGCCGCCAAGGTTCTATGGGCTGGCTTGGATTTTGGGGAACAGAAAATTCAGGTGTAGCCACTTGGACAGTTGAGGTGGGTGTATGCTGGGGAACTGCTGTAGGGGTGAGTGTTGTCAAGTTGCTGCTGATTTGAGTATTGACAGGCTCTGTTGCGGTTGGGGTTAGTGGCAGTAAGGTGGCTTGAGGTTGTTCATAGTTGAATCCCATCCCCTGGCAGCCTGACCCCAGGAACAGGCAGAGAAGGAGAATAATAATAAGCAGAATTCCTGTTCTCTGTAATATTTGGCCCTTCCTAAGGCTTGGTTCTTGTCCTTGGACTATCATCATGGTGAGGCTGGGTCAATCAGGTTTTGAATTTCCTCAAGCGAATAGAGATCAAGCAAGGCTGTTTCCAGATCCAGCCCCTGAGTAAAGGCAAAATATTGATAGCGGGAGGCTTTCTCGGAGAACTGCCAGTGGAGTTGGGTTGGGAAACGGGTCCAGCCATGGGCCTGTGCCAGGGAAGTAAAGTCCACCCAGTATCCAGCAGGTATTGTTGCTGAAAAAGCCCCGCCATTTTCATATGCGGCATTATCTCCAGAATAGCGGGCGTTCAGATCCCAGATATTCGTCTGGAGGGGTTGTCCTTGATAACCTTGTTGGTTATAAGCTTTGATGTAGACGCGCCAGAAGGTTTGGCAGCCATAATCTTCCCTGACCAAGACCAGCCAATCTGCCAACCTGGGGATGTCATTGATCATCATTCCCCTCCCCGTGTAAAGCCAATCCAGGTTGATGCCAGGAGACAGGGTTTTGTCTAGGGGGACAAATGCGTTTTCCAATGTAGAAAGGAAATCCCAACCAGCCTCTTCTATTACTGCTGCCCGGAGAGATGAGAAACTTGCCACCGCGTCCTCGATGAATGCCGGCGAGGGCGCTGAGAGATATCGCAACTCTATCATCCTCTTGGGCTGGTCCTCGGGATTATCTGCGGGTTCGGAGACGGGTTCCCAGAGAGGTGTAGGTCCCGGCCCAGGATCCAGATTCGTGAAGAAGGGATAATAATTGCCCTCTGCCCAACTGATCCCTTTCACCGGTCCGGGCAACCTGATGGCGGGCAGCATCACCTGAGCATCTGTCTGGGTGCCAGGATATGCTGTCAAGTAGGTTTGATGCGGTTGTTCTATGACAGTATAGAGGAGGTTAGAATCCTCACCCCACTGCGGCCAATCTCCAGATCCAACCAGGGCAGGTTCTTTGTCAGGCTGCTGGCTGTCCCAGCTTATCAGGGTATGGTTGCCTTCAGTGGTGATCAATCCCCAGGTCAGGTATCTTCCATCACCAGACCAGGATGGATGCTGGACACGGGAACCGGGCAGGTTTTTGATTCGCACGGCTTTGTCTTCCTCTGGGGAATCCAGGTTGGCGTACCAAACTTCTTCCTGGCCGGAGCGGTCGCTGATAAAACTGATCATTCTCCCTCCCCCTTGAAGTGACCAATCAGGTGCAAAATCTGCAGCCGGGTTTTTTGTGAGCGGAATAGGTCCTTCCGTTTTATTGATATCCTGGATTAAGACTTCCAGGTTATCGATCTGGTAACTTTCATATGCCAGCCACTGGCCATCTGGTGACCAGGATGGATTGGCATCATAAGCCTCGGTATCGGTGAACTGCTGGATTTCTCCGGTTTGCAGGTTCAGGATGAAAATATCCCAGGGCCCATTTCGGTTGGATGAGAATGCAATCCACTTGCCATCTTTGCTGATATCTGGAGTGATGTCCTGGTGTGGTCCGCTGGTAAGGCGGGTCAGCGGCAGACCGCTGAATCCCATGCCGGACCACTCTTCCAAAAAGGGTTGATAAGCAAAGAGATGGGTGTCAACGCCTTCCTGGATAGATAGGATCAGGGTGCCAAACTGATTTGGATAGGCAAACAGCTCCGGATCAAGCAGGGTGGGGAGATCCTCCCCGGCAGATTCAAGGGGTAAGGTGGTAGTTGGGGGAAGGGGTGGAGGGGTTGCGGTAACTGACAGGGTCGTTAAAGCTCTTTGCGCTTCCATGCTTCGTCGTGCTTGGGGATAGAGCAGGACGGCAACAGTGATCAGGAGCAACCCAATAGCGATCAAGATCAAGTAGGCCTGAATTTTGGGGCCTGGTTTATCCCTTTTGGTTTCGTTTTCGATATCAGTCATAGCGTTAACTACCCGGTCTCATCAATTGGAACGCAGCCAGCGTGGAATATAACTTTTCATTCGACCTCGATGGACTGCCCCCCATCCCAGGGGATAACCTGAGCAAGTCACCAGGGCCCACCCCTCTGGCATATCCTCCAGCCTGGAATCTGATACAGGAGATCCTCTTAGATAGGTTAATAAGTGGGGATCCTCTAACGAAAATTCTAACACTAATTGGGCGTCTTCCGGGTGGAGAGCGGATGCCAGGGCCGGGCTGGGTAGAAATTTATCGGCTTGGATAGTCCCCAGCCACCAGCCCCAATGGCGGATGTTCAGCCCTTTCAGGGAAGGCATTTCATCCGGGATCCAGTATAAGCGATTGCCGAAGCTTTTTAACTTCCTGCTTCCCGGCAGGATTTCCTCGGTGCTGGGAGTATGTTTAAGTGTGTTTCCGAAGAAATGGCTGTAGATCCTCTGGTTTTCCGGGTTGGGGAGAGAAAAGTCCTGAATCGCGCTAGAAGGCAAGCGAGGACTGGATTCGGATTTCCGCAGGCGGGCAGCAAAATGACCTTCCCCTTGTGATAGGTGGGGCCAGATTCTCACCGCTCCTGTAAAATCAATCGACGGGGCATTCTCCAGTTGAATCCCTTTTGAGTAGCCCTGGACCGGCTCGATCGGATCGATCCTGAAATCTAGATTCTTCCCCAGGAAACGGGCAATCGTGCCTTCATTCTCATCTTGATTGAAAGTGCAGGTCGAATATACCAGGACACCTCCCGGCCTGACCATTTTGGCGGCAAACCAGAGTATTTCATCCTGGAT
The DNA here is from genome assembly GCA_011039385.1 of Chloroflexota bacterium. Classification (GTDB taxonomy): domain Bacteria; phylum Chloroflexota; class Anaerolineae; order Anaerolineales; family UBA11858; genus B10-G9. The sequence goes on from DRBO01000023.1 coordinate 15,753, forward strand.
CCGGCAGCAGCGTCTGCTGAATTCGGGCGACCACTTTTTAATCTCGCCAGGATCTGACCTGAAAGTACCTTCACCAGAACAGGGGGCGTCCACCAGCACACGGTCAAAAAAATCTCCCAGGTGTTTGCTAATTCTACGGGGCGTCTCACAAAGCACAGAGATGTTGCGTGCCCCCCAGCGCTCCAGGTTCTTGGATAGGGCCTGGACCCGCCTGGGATTGGCATCGTTGGCGATCAACAATCCCTCGTTTTTCATCCGGGATTGGATCTGAGTGGTCTTTCCTCCTGGCGCCGCGCAGAGGTCCAGCACGCGCTCTCCGGGTTGGGGATCAAGAACAGCAACCGGGACCATCGCGGAAGGTTCCTGAATGTAGTAGAGCCCGGCTGTATGATAGGGATGTTTTCCCAAATCCCCGGTTTCCTGGAGAGCGGCCCCATGAGCCGTCCAGGGCAGGGGTTCGATCTCTACCAGGAGGTCTTTTTGGAGTTCTACCAGGCTGGTCTTTGCCGGGTTGATCCGCAGCCCGACAGCCGGGGAACAATCTTCCAGGGCTGCCCAGAACAGGGGCGCATGGTCTTTGAGAAGACGGTTAATGATCTGGATATATTCCGGGGGATAGTTCTTCTTCACTGGAGTGTGAAAGTGATTCTCTTTGAGCTGAGTTTTTGGGTCCCGAGTTTCACTTCCCCTGTCTCATCTGGTCTGGCTTTGCGCTCTTCCAAATTAAAGAGGGTGAGTTCAAGTTGGTATTCTCCCTTGCTGGGCAGAGGTTTTGGGGTATGAAGCGTGAGTTCATTTTCGGGCTGGATAATATTGACCAGGTCCACTGATGCAATTTCCTCACCCTTTTCTCCTAGAAGAACAATGGCAGCGTTGGGTGGTGTCTGGAAGAAAGATAAGCGGAAGTTAATTTTCACACGGGCTCTATCCGAATAGGGTTCAGCACGAAAATCGACGATTTCTACATCGCTGTCAGCCGGCGTGATCTGGTCTGATTGAAAAAAAGTGTCTTCATTCATAGTCTCTGCTAGCTAAGTGTACCACTCTGAAAAGAAAAAAGTCCAGCGGTAGGTTCGCTGGACTTTAATATTTGAAATACAGAAAGGTGCTAGTCGTAGATATATGCCAGCCCCACTGCTCCTGGTCCTGCATGCGTGCCGATCACAGGACTAACTTCTGAAAAAACCTGTTCCACAGCGGGGATCTTTTCCAGAGCCAGATCCAGCACAAACTGAGCGGTCTTTGGGTTATTGGCATGTAAGGTTGCCAAGCGGATATTCTTCTGGTCCTGGGTCTTTTCATCGATCAGATCAACGATTTTCTCCAGGGCTTTTTTCTGTGTGCGGACGGAATCCAGGGGGACAACCAGGCCGTTGTCAATTGCCAGAACCGGTTTGACATTGAGCAGTGTTCCCATAAAGCGCTTGGCAACTCCGATCCTGCCTCCCCGGTGGAGAAATTCCAATGTGTCAAGCACAAAAATCACGCCTACTTTCTCCAGGGATTTTTCCACCAGCCTTTTGCACTCATGCAGGCTGGCGCCCTGGTTTGCCGCCCGGGCGGCTGCGAGCACAAGGAATCCCAGTCCCATGGCCAGTGTTCGTGAATTGACAATTTCGATATTGGCTTCAGGAAGCATTTTCTTGGCCTGGGTGGCGGAGGAAATCGTCCCGGAAAGTTCTTCCGAAATCAGGATTGCCAGGATATCGTATCCTTCCTTGTGCAAGGATCTGAAGAGCACCTCAAAATCAGCTACTGAGGGTTGGGAGGTGCTGGGCATCACCTTTGCTTTTTCGAGCCGTTGATAAAATTCGACGGGGGTGATGTCCACCCCATCATAGAAATTCTCTTCCCCCCAGATCACAGTTAACGGCACAACATGGATCTTGTTTTCTTTGATAATCTGTTCGGGAATATAGGGTGAACTATCAGTGACAATAGCTACTTTACTCATACGGCCTCACTTTGGGAATGGTGATTGATTTCTCGATGAATGGTACAACACCAGTCTGATGATGAGGTTACGTGCAAAAACCTGCTCCAGAGGGGATTTACATTCCATGCATGCAGGCAATCGCCAGTGTTCCTGGACCAACATGAGTGCCAATTACCGGGCTGAGTTCGGAGACGTAGATCTCTTCGGGTGAAAAAGATGCCTGGATCTCCTCCTTCAGGTTATGGGCCATTTCCGGGACGTTGGAATGGATCACTGCCATACGGAGAGGTTTCTCGCCGCTGGCTTTTTCCCTGATCAAATCAGCCATCCGTTCCAGGGCTCGTTTCTGGGTTCTCACCTGGTCCACAGCCTCGATCTTTCCTGCGCTCATTTCCAGGATGGGTTTGATATTCAGCATCGATCCCAGGAATCGCTTCGCCCCGCCTATTCTTCCCCCTTTATGAAGAAATTCAAGTGTATCAACGACAAAAACCACATCGGTTCGCTGCTGGGCGTCCCGGGCTACCTGGGCAACTTCCTGCAAGGTGCCGCCTTCTGCCGCCTTCCGGGCTGCCGCGATCACGTGCAGGCCCGTGGCCATAGCTGCAGTTTTTGAGTCGATCACCTCAATGCGGGATGGGTCGAGATCAGCCTGAGCTTGCAGGGCGGAGTTGATGGTTCCGGAAATGCCTGCTGAGATCAGGATGGCAAGGACATCTTTTCCACTCTCCAGAAGAGCGGAAAAACAATCTTTGAATTCCCCTGCGGGAGGTTGTGATGTGCTCGGCAGCGTGGGGGATTTTTCCAGCCGGTTGTAAAATTGGGTGGTTGTGATATCTACGCCATCCTGATATGAATCGTCATCCCAGATCAAAGACAAAGGAATAACTTGGATTTGATATTCTTCCAGGATGTCAGGCGGCAAATAAGCTGTGCTGTCCGTTACAATAGCCACTTTATTCATCTTCCCCTCCTTTGTGAGCACCGATTCTGGTTTATAATTGCTTTTTTTCTTAATAAAGGAGCGGGGATTCCCGCTCCTTATCAAGCACCCTCGGCGTGATTCGAACACGCGACCCCTTACTCCGCAAGCAAGTGCTCTATCCACTGAGCTACGAGGGCAGGTTGTATCGAAAGTGATTGTACAACATGCCAATACAATTGGCAATGGCCCCGGAAGAGGGCTGGTTTTTCGCCCCATCCATGCTGTTTCCAAGGGGCAAAGAGCAATGGAAATGACTTCATAATTAACCCGGTAGAGGGTTGTGATTAAGGTCATGTGATTTGCGTGAGCTTGTGCATTGCACCTGGTTATCCATCTGATATGATTGTCCATGAGACGGGGTAACCTCAAAATTATCACTGTTTCCTCCTTTGGCGAGAGCCTCCTCAATCACTATCTCTGATTGAGGAGGCTTTTCCCTTTAGATCGTGGCACCGGTTTAGCGATCTCTATCGACATACTCATTAAAACTTTGTTAATACGAAACCAGACACATAGCAGGTAGGGGTGATAGGTTGTAATATTAATTTAAATTCAATCAAGAAGGTTGCTCTTATGAACAAACACAAAACCCTTTTAATTGTGGTACTCGTCATATTGGCTGGTGCAGCACTTGCCTGCGTGGTCAGCCCCCTGGCATTTTTTCAGCAGGCGGAAAGTGAAACTCCGGTTGAGGAAGTAGTTCCAACTGTGAATACGATCGTGATGGAGGGGGGGGATTTGCCATCCCTGTATCGTGAAATCAACCCCGGGGTAGTTGCTATCAGGGCACTTTCAGAAGAAGGTGGAGGTCTGGGTACCGGGTTTGTGTGGGATAGGGAAGGGCATATTGTCACGAATTACCATGTTGTCGAATCCGCTACTGATTTAGAAGTGGATTTCCCTTCTGGATTCAAAACCCGGGCTGAGATCCTGGGAGTTGATTCTGATACGGACCTGGCTGTACTTGAACTTGACCGGCTCCCTGAAGAACTAACCGTGCTCCCTTTGGGAAGTAATGACAAATTGGCCGTTGGTCAAACTGTGATCGCCATTGGCAATCCCCAGGGATTGAATGGCACCATCACCCAGGGAATCATATCGGCTCTGGGACGAACGCTGGATTCTATGCATTATGCCCCGGGAGGAGGCGCTTTTGCCACCGGCAATATCATCCAGACGGATGCTGCTATCAACCCGGGAAATTCAGGAGGGCCTTTGATCAATCTGAATGGGGAGGTGATTGGCATCAATTCTGCTATCAGCACCACCAGTATTGACCTGAAAGGACAACCTGTCAATTCAGGCCTGGGTTTTGCGATCTCGATTGACACAGCCAAGAACGTCATTCCAGATTTAATTGAAGTCGGCTATCATGATTCCCCCTATGTTGGCATCCATGTCCTCAGTGAGGTCAGTTTATTTGTCCAAGAAGAGCTGGAATTACCGCGATCTGCTGGAGTCTATATTTTGGAAGTCTCTCCAGACAGTCCGGCAGATAAGGCCGGGTTGATGGGTTCGAACCCTCACAGCTCTCTCCCCCTGGGTGGGGACTTGATAATCAGTATCGACGGCATGCCGGTGAATGATTTCGCTGAATTTATGGGCTATCTGCTGACGTATAAGAAGCCGGGCGACAAGGTGGAGATCACCGTTATCCGGGATGGACAGGAAATGGATTTTGACCTGGTGCTGAGTAAAAGGCCTTGAGATATTACAGCCAGTATGGCCAGCTACTGTACCCTGGAGTAAATCCTGCGGTAGAGGGCGAAGATCTCCGAGATGTTCTTGATGTAATTTTTAGTTTCAGTGAAGCGGATGACCTCCAGGAATAAATCGGGGTCTCCTCCGGAGTCCTCCAGCCAAATCTCCGAATTCCCCGGACCACCGTTGTAGCCCGCCAGGGCGGCGTAGATATTCCCATCGAAGTAGTTCAGTAAATATCTCAAGTAGGCTGTCCCCAGATTGATGTTGACGATGGGTCTGTAGAGGTCGTCATCGCTATATCCCAGGGGCCAGTCTTCTTTTTCCGCCCGTTCTGCTCCCGTACTGGGAATGATCTGCATTAACCCCCGGGCACCCGCGGTTGAGCGGACAAATCCTTCAAAGAGAGATTCCTGGCGGATGACACTGAAAATTAACAAAGGATCCAAATTATATTTCTGGGAGGCGGGGATAACCAGGTCGCCGTAGTAAGTGCCAAACCGGATATGGTTAAAATAGGTCGGCGCGTTCATGGTACCGGCATCATCCATGCCGGCGGCATTGAGTACGTCTCTGGCTGCATAGATGGCCGGGCGGTACAAACCCAGCTCCAGCATGTAATTTGCCAGCCGGTAACTGCTGATGGGATCAAAACTGACCTCATCTCGCAGAGCCATAAATTCCGTCCGGGCTTCGGTATAGAGATCCAGCTCCCAGAGTTCTGTGCCGCGTATAATCCGGGGATCTTCTGCGAGGAGACCCAGGCTGTCCAGATTGGTCTCCTCGGGGATCGTAAAAGTGTTCTTGATCCAGTCCTGAGCTTCTTTTTTCTCTGCCACCACATCATAACCAAAATCAAATTCTAATAGCGGTGTAAAAGGTGTCCGATTCTGCAGTAGATCCCGGGCCCTTTCGCTGTAGTATCCTGTAGGATCTGCATTGGCAGCTTCCTGCCAGACGGATGCAGCGGTTTCGGGATCTCCCTGGATCTGGTGGACCTTGCCGATCCAGAATAATGCTTGCGAGAGTTCCTCAAAATCAGCCGATGCATCTCGATAAGTAGAGAATCTGTCCAGGGCATCCTGAAAATCAGCCAGGCGCACCTCACAGATACCACTGCGAAAAAGGCTGATCCGGCCATAAGCGGAGGTTGGATATTCATCAAAAACCCGCTTCCAGAGTGCAGAAGCTTGTTCCAGGTCGCCTTTCCGCTCCTCAACCCGGCCAGCATCAAAGAGGAATTCCGCAGCGCGGGGATGATATGGGTTGCGGCTCACGAAATCCTGCAGTACCTGGCTGGCCTCGGCATGACGTCCCATGTAGAACCAGAGGGAATAGGCTTTAAACTCCCAGGCTTGGACATAGTAAGGGTGGTCAGGATATTTTGTGATCAGCTTATCCCAGTAAACAATTGCTTGATCGTGCAGTCCCATGTTACGGAGAGAAAAACCTGCAAAATAAAGGGCTGTGCCTGGATCAGCTGCTTCTGGATCCATCAAATAGCGGTCAAAGGCCTCTATCGCACGGCTGTACTGCCGGGCGAAATAATCAACCAGCCCCCTATTGAGGTCATCGATTTCGAAGCCCCTGTTGACAATTTCGACCAGTGCAAGGTAAGAATCATAACTGCGGGGGAACTGGATAACTGCATCCCGGAAAGCTGCTTCTGCCAGGTCGTTTTGATCTAACTCCAGGTAAGCTTTGCCGAGCAGATAGTCCGCCCGGGCTTTGGTATAGTCATTGCTGGATTGGAGATAAACATCGTTATAGTTGACGATCGCAGTGTTGTAATCCTCAAGGGCTGCATATTCCTGGCCGATTTTGAGCTGCAAGTTGTATAGATCTGATCCACTGCCGGCTGCAATGGCTGCCTGATAAGCCTCGATCGCTTTGAGGGATTCACCCCCTTCTGATAGGGCATCCCCTCTCCTTTGTTGGACCATTGCGTCCAATATTCCGGGGCGGGCCCCCAGGTAAAAGTGATAGGCATCGGCAGCTTCCAGGTCTCTATCCAGCGCGGAATATGTCTGCGCCAGGGCAAAATAGGCTTTGTGAATATTAGTGGATTCTGGGTAGCTGGCAACCAGCAGGCGCAGATAATCTAGGGCCTTTTGATAGTCCCCATCCTGGTAATATATTTTTCCCAGTCCTAATAATGCCCCGCTTCCTTCTTCAGTGGTCTGGGCGCTTGCCAGGGTCTCTTCATAGCTTCTGATGGCATTCTCCCAGTCCCCATTGAAGTAGTACAGGTCACCAGTCAGTGAACTTTGGCCAGGTGGGAGTATGGGAGTGGAGGTGGGAACCGGGGTATCCACCTCCGGAGGTTCCGGGGTCAGAGTATGGATAGTCTCTGTTTCAGGACCTGGATCGGGCTGCCGATTGGACCGCAAATAGCGGCCCGCAATAAAGAGGGTGCCGATGAGTATGATCGAAATCGAAAGCTGGTAAAAACTCTTTTTCATGGTCGTTTCTTGTTGATTGTTTTGAGAGGAATCCTGAGTAAGCTAGATAGTCCATTCCCCATGGACCAGGGCAACTAAAAACCAGCCCCCTTTCTCCTGGACGAATACCATCCGCAGACTGCGCCAATCCATTCCTCCATACTGGGGATCAAAACCAGGAAAATAGTATTCCACAATCATACCATCAGGGAATATTTCTGTAATATTATTGATGGCATTTCCAGAACTGACTTCTTGATTGAGCCCTACGATCTCAGGCTGAAAGAAGTCTTGATCGTAAACGAATCGCCGATGGTAATCTTCAAAGGAAAGCTCAATAGGTTCACCAGATCCATCGTATCTACCCCAGGTGTAAAGGGTGCTGGAGTCGAGAAGCCCGTCCAATTGTTCGGGACAAAATACCAGGTCACTGGCCCGGAGGGAAGGATACGGAGAAAAGCGCAAACACAATTCTGGGTGGATGATCTCCTCCAGATGACTGTAATCAGCTGTTTTTAAGGCGGAAGCTATAGTATGCGCCAGAGCGATCAATTCTTCAGGAATATCGCCAATCTGGCGGGCAAGGTAAACTCGGTCCACCCAACCTGCTGATTCCTGGTATCCGACCTGCAGCCATGTTATCCCGTCCGCTTCGATTTCGATACCGGTTGTCCGTATTGATTTACCTGAAGCAGGAATATGACCTGTGACCCCAGCCGTTAAGGATGGCTCCTGATACATGGGAAGGGTTTGGTCAGGGGATAGCCCTACCACTACATAAACCAGCCCGTTATCCGTCCATGGAAGGGTTGGTGTTATTGTAGGGGTAGCTGCTTGGGTCGAGGTCGGGGAGGGGGGCAGGAGAGGGCTTACTGGGGGGGAAACGCTTTTTGTTGGTTGAGGGACACAACCTCCTGCCAGCACGGCCAGGATTAAGACAAGCACTAAAAAGATCATGGACTTGAATTGAGATACACCAGTGTCATTTTGTAAGATTTTCATAGTAATCACACATGTGGTTCAGTGGGCAGGAAATACAGAGAGGTTTTCGGGCTTTGCATATTTCTCTACCCAGGCGGATGAGGTTCAAATGAACAGGATAAAATGTTTCCGGTGGGAACTGTCGGGCGAGGAACTGGTGGGCTTTGTTGGCGGTCATACCTTCAGGTCTGATACCCAGCCTGCCTGTAACCCGGAAAACATGGGTATCCACAGGAAAGGCTGGCATGCCAAGCGAAAAAAGCAGGACAATGGCTGCGGTTTTTGGCCCGACTCCCTTAAGTTTCTCCAGCCAATTTGAGGCTTCCTGGGTGCTCATTGATGATAAAAAATCCAGCTCGATCGCTCCTCTTTCCTCACTGATCGTCCGCAGGGCATTCTGGATGGCTGGACCTTTCTGGTTGGCAAGTCCGGCTGTTCTGATTGCGTTGATGACCAGTTCCTCAGGGGCATCTCGGACCTGTTCCCAGGTGGGAAACTGCTCCTGGAGGGAGTTATAGGCGGCATCCCGATTGGAATCATTGGTGTTTTGGGAGAGGATGGTGGATACCAGCTCACCCACAGGAGAAAGATGGGGCCGCCAATCAGGGAAGCCAAATTCATCCACCAGCGCCTGGTGGATATTGATGGCGTGTTTCTTTTTATTCATCAGTTAATTGTATTGTAATTGAAAACAGGGCCTTGCTTCACCGGTTGTGATTCCAGCCTGGTTGCGGCTGGTCTGAATCGGTCCCAAGTCGGCCAACACCTGGAGCTCTTGAGACATAAGGATACCCAGCTGGCGCAATATTTCCAGGGTAACGGCTCTGCGAGCCCTTTTTCCCAGATCACCGCCAGCGATTTTAAGGGCAATCCCCAATCCGGGTGAACCAGGCCTGATTGCGTTGGGGAAAACTCCTATAGATTGGAATGCCTCTGCACCTGCTTTGGAGATGATCTTGCCTGGAGCTGCCTCCATTAGGCGAGTATCTAATCTTCCAGGCCCAGCGACGTTGAAAGGATGGCTGGTCATAGCAGCGGTAATTTGCCTGCAGGAGTCTGCCCGGAGAGGAGAAAGCCCCGCTGGATCCACTAATTTTGCCCAGGCCCAGGCAGCATTATACAAGGGAACAGCAAATGTAGGCACTGAACACCCATCCCGTCCCAGGGGGATATCCGTTTTGTCAAGTCCGCAAATAGAAGAGAAAACAGCCAGGATCCCCTGTTGAACTGGATGCTCAATCTCGGTATACTTTTCAATGGCTGCGCCAAGCAGCGCAGCCTGGGCCAGCATGCCAGTATGTTTCCCGGAGCAGTTGTGGTGATTCTGCGATGGGCTGAGTCCCTGGTGTTGCAGTATAAGTCTGCTGGCTTGATCAACTGGGAGATGAGTGCCGCAGCGCAGGTCGGATTCAGTGATGCCAATCTTGCGCTGCAGATTGACAATTGTCCTCAGATGCTGATCTGTTCCCGAATGGGATGCGCATATCACTGCAACTTCTTCAGCACTGAGTTTGAATTTTTCTTTCCCCCCCATCTCCAACAGGGGGATACATTGAAATGGTTTGGCCGATGACCGCATAAAGGTACGTGCTTGGGGATCCCCAGCCCAGGCAAATAGCGTTCCATCAGCGGTAACCACGGCAACCGCACCATAGTGGATCGATTCCACAATCCCATTGCGGGTTGTACAGTAGAGTGCTTGATAACCAGGGAGACTATCTGAGAAGAATTCTGACGTTTGGCCGGTGATATTGATTGCCATTTTGGGTGATCGGATTAGGTGTTATTCTCGGTCTTTGGAAAGTAGTTTCTGGCATAATATTGGGATAAACCATGCTGGAGGCGTTGAAGGAAGAAATCACGGTCTCGTTTTTCAATCACAAATTCATCCATGAATTTGTCTGCCAGCTCACCTGCGTCTGCGGCGGATGCGTGCCGGCTGGCCAGTTTCTCAATCCTGCGGTGGATTTTCCGAAATGATTTTTTCAATTCCTTGATCTGGTCAAGGTTGATCGGACCTCCCCTGCCGCTGATCAGAGTGTAATCCTTGAAACGGGCGCGGAGTAATGCATCGAGGGTGTCAATCCAGGTCGGCAGATGGGCTTTTCCGAGGAATGGTGGTCCCTTGACCGTTACTGTATCACCAATAAAGACGATTTTTTCGGAGGGAATGATGACCCAGCTGGATCCAGGTCTGGGTCCAGGATGGTGCTCCAGCAATACTGGATCATCTGCCCAGTGAAACTCAATCTTATCTGAGAAAGTTATATCAGGGATCATCCAGCTCATTCCTGAGGTTTCAGGATAACGCTCCCAGGTAGCGCCGCTCTCTTGGATCTGATTTCGGAACATACTGGAAGGTTCATTGAGGACTTTGGCTGCCTCTTCATGAGCTACAATTGGGCAGTCCAGGCTTTTTGCTCCTATGGTTCGGTCCATGTGGTCATCCAGGCAGATGAGGAGCTTATGGATGGTGCCCTGGCTTCTATTCAGGAGGGTGGTTTTCCAACGGTGGCCATCCTCTGGCCGGAGTGGTGCATCAATGAAGATCATACCTCGGGGCAGCAATATCGCGCCGATTGTGGGTCCAGGATAGGAATCTTCATAAAAAATCCCTGGTTTAATTTCCTGCATGGATACTCCTTAAATCCTCCCGGCATTGATTGCCAGAAGATTACTATCAGCTTCCTGAAGGAAGGGTAAAGGTGAATTTAGCGCCCCCGCCAGGGAGGTTCTCGACCCAGATGCGTCCGCCGTGGCCTTCGACTGCTAATCGGCAGAAAGCCAGACCAAGGCCGAGGCCTTTAATCCTCTCGTCTGGGTGAATGCGGGTGAATTTATCAAAGATCCGGTCAATATAATCGGGATCCACTCCCGGTCCGGAGTCAAGGACCCATAAGTGGATCTCATCCTTGATCATCTCAGCGCCGATCTCGATCTTTCCGTTCGATGGTGTATATTTTATTGCATTCTGCACCAGGTTGATGAGCACGCGTTCGATCATGTTGCGGTCCGCGACTACCTGGGGGAGTTTCTTCTGGATTGAAAGAGTCATTTCCTGTTTTTTGGCTGCCGCCTGGGTGGACATTTCCTGTCTGGCATACTGAATTAACTCTTCAGGGTGGAAGTTCTCAGTATCGGTAATAGGCTGTCCGCTCTCCAAGCGGTTGATGTCAAGTAAAGACCTGGTCAGACGTTGGATGCGCACCGTGGAACGATTGGCGATATCAAAAAGAGATTGAATTTCCGGGTCATCTGTACCGGGAAGGGACGCCTGGATGACATCCAGGCTGGAGATGACATTGGAGAGCGGCGAGCGCAGGTCATGGAAGATCATCGAGGTAAGATCTTCCCGGAGCTGGTCGAGATTTTTTCTTTCTGTTATATCTCTCAGGATCCACTGCAGCCTGCATTCATCCGCCATTTGGATTTGGTGGACGTTGACTTGGATGGGAATCTCCGTGCCATCCTCCGTGATCAGCTTTGATTCATAAGAGCTGGAAGTGTCTTCCTCCAGGCTCAGGAAAGTAGATCCGATGGCATCCCATTTCACTTCGTGGATGTCATTAATAACCATCTTGCGAAGCTGGTCCTCCGTGTAGCGGCTGGTCTGGAGTGTGCGCTGGTTGCTTTCCAGGATGTTTCCTTCCAGGTCGGTGATGATGATCGGGTCAATACTGTTTTCAAACAGATCGTAGTAGCGGCTGTGTGTCTCCTGGAGATCCTCATACAGTCGGGCATTCTGGATGAATGAGCCAGCCAAGCTGCCAATGCCGGATAAAACCTGCAAAGCATCAGGTTCAAACTGGCCCGAATGAGGATTGATCGCTTCCAATACGCCTAATACCCGTCCTGGAATAAAGATTGGCGCGGCTACGATAGCATGGGGCGACATCTCTGGATAGACTTTGTTAGTCTGTAAGAAGCGGGGATCCTGGGATGGATGGGTGACAATCTCACCCTTCCCGTGTTCTGCTACCCAGCCGGCAAATCCCTGACCAAGGAGGATCTTTTTACCAACCAGTTTAGCATGCAGGTCCATGCTTTCATGAATGGCAGCTTTGTATTCAAGGTGCCCTCCTTCGAGATCAATCAGTGAGAGGGCAACAGATTCGACTTCCAGGGCGGTCTGGATTTCCTTGAGGATGTTATTGAGGACAACTTCAAGGTTCAGGGTCGAGGCCATTGCGGAGGCCGAGTTTGCCAGGGCTGTCATCACCCTGGCCTGCCTGTGACTTTCCCCATATAACTGGGCGTTCAACACCGCGACCGCAGCCTGATCCGCGATGGCCCGGATCAAGTTTAGGTGGTTTTTCTGGAGATGATTGGGTTCCGGATGCACCAGGGTGATTACGCCTACCAGGTCATTGCGCATGGTAATCGGTACTGACAAGGCTGATTTAGCTCCTGTTTCTTCATCATCTGGACGCTGGAGCCAGCGCTTATCTTTGCTGGTATTAGGGATAATGACCGCTTTCTGTTTTTTTACCACCCAACCGGCTAGTCCTTCCTCGAGCGTAACGCGGAGCTGCTCGTTGGTGTGAGTGATCATTTGGTCGTGAACAATGATGGCAGATTCAAAAGGATTACCATTCTCATCCAGAATGATGATGCTACCCCGGATTGCTCCGATGGTCTTTATGGCAAGTGATAAGACTCGCTCTAGCAGGACAGCCAAATCCAGTGTAGTCGCCACTTCCCGGCTGATGCGGTACAGCAGTTCCAGCAAGGCCTGCTGATTGGTTTTATTTTCCCGTTTAGGATTGTCACTCTTTTGTATCATTTCCAGAACCTACCCCCTCTTATTTTATCCCATGTCCGCATAGATATTTTTACTCTTGCTAAGGGGTTTTCCCTGCTGATTGAAATCAGGTTGTAAATCCATCCGCCCTAAAGGGTAGAATGACTCCCTGCCCGAAACGAAAGGCCCCAATTTTTTTGGCTATATTCCTTTGACATGATTTCCCCATATATTCTTCCTGAGTATAGCACAGATGGAATCCCGGGAATCCATGCTCCTGGATCAATTTGCCGGGCCCTGCCTGCGCTTAGAGGGAGGTGCTGATAGTGGGTAACCCCAGCATCAGGTCTTCCAGGGTCAATTTCAGGTTGGCATTCTCTCCCAGCAGCTGGTGTGCCCTTCGAAAGAGGATCAGGGAGTTGCGTGTGGTAGCAAAATCTACTTGGCGAAGGATATGCTGGATATCCTCTTCCCGGTCAATATTCTGGAGTGGAATCTGTGATTGACTGCTTTGATGCAGGATGTCCTGCCAGATTGAGATCCATGTATCCAGCAGTTCCCTAACCTTGTGAGGGTCTTTGCTTACTTGATTGGCGTAAGCAAAACGCCTGACCGAATTGCCAGCAAGGATCTCCAGGTGTTCATTGAACAGGTTCCTTCTGCGCTCGAGGATGTCAGGGTCAACATGCATAGCCAGGGCAATCTCGGGTTTTCCCCCTGAAACATGGGCTAGGAATTGCGCTTCTTGGGGGGGGATATTATGTAGTTCTTGCAGTCCCCGGCTGGTCACATCCAGAGGGACCGAATTCAGCTTGATCTCCTCGCAACGTGAAGTGATCGTATCCAACAGCGCGGAAGAAGTAATGGAAGTCAGGATCAGTATGACAGATCCTGGCGGCTCCTCGAGGGTTTTTAATAGTGAGTTCTGGGCACTGGGACTGGCATTTTCAAAATCAAGCAGCAAGCCGAATCTGCGGCCAGCTTCATAAGGGGATAAAGATAGGTTGTGGATCAGCTCCCGTATTTGATCTATTTTGATTTGTTTGCTTTCTTCTTCCACACCGACTGGGAATAAGTCTGGATATTCCAGCCTGTCCACCCGTTTGCATGTTTGACAAACCAGGCAGGGATTCCCGGAGGAACCACCTTCAGGGCAGGTCAGGGCCTGGATAAAGCGAATGGCAAGATTGGCTTTTCCAACGCCCCGGGGCCCGGTAATCAAATAAGCATGCCGGAGTGAATTATTGAGAATATGCCCCCGCAGCAGTTGAACAGCCCAGTCATGTCCGATCAGGTCCCATGTCATGGATAAATTCTACAACGGAGAGGGTATTTCCGCAATGTTGTTGACACCTCCCTGCCAACCCATTAGAATCAGGCCTGTATGGATATTCTCCAATCCCTTAATGGTCGACAAAAAAAAGCTGTGACAGCCTCACCGGGACCAGTGCTGGTACTGGCGGGGCCTGGGTCCGGAAAGACCCGGGTGCTCACTCACCGGGCAGCATATCTAATGAGCGAGCTGCAGGTGCAGCCTTTCCATATGATGGCGGTTACCTTTACCAACAAAGCCGCTGAAGAGATGAAAAAGCGCATTGATGCCTTGCTGGGGAGACATACTCGCGGTTTGACTGTGGGTACCTTCCACTCTACCTGTGCGGGCATTCTGCGGATTGAGGCGGCTCATATTCCGGTCAATCAGAACTATGTAATTTTTGATGCTGATGACCAGCTCCGGGTGGTCAAGCAGGTGCTTAAGGATCTCAATTATAATGAGAAGGATTACCGGCCGCAAAGAATCCACGGGATCATTTCAGCGGCCAAGAATGAGCTCTACCTGCCCAAAGATGTGCCGATTTTCAACAGATGGGACAAGGTGGCGGTTGAAGTCTATGAAGCTTATCAGAAGATCCTCTTGAGCAGCAATGCCTTCGATTTTGATGATCTGCTGCTGTGGATGGCTTTCCTGCTGCGGGATAACGAGCAAGTCCGAGAGAAATATTCCCGGCGTTTTGAACATATCCTGGTGGATGAATTCCAAGATACCAACATAGCCCAGTACACGCTGCTGAAGCATCTGGCATCCTATCATCGGAATATATTTGTGGTGGGGGACTCTGACCAGTCCATCTACCGCTGGCGGGGAGCTGACTACCGCAACGTGCGCCGATTCGAAGAGGATTTTTCAGATGCTGCAGTTATTCTCCTGGAACAAAATTACCGCTCCACCCAGAACATTCTCGATACGGCGATGGCCATCATCAACCGCAACACCAACCGGATGCCGAAAAAACTCTTCACCGAACGTGGTGAAGGTGAATTGATTGCCATCCGCGAAGCCTTTGATGAACAGCAGCAGGCAGCCTTCGTGGTTGACATCATTCAACAGCAGGTCCGAGAGGGGAAAGCCGAGGTATCAGATTTTGCGGTCATGTACCGCACCAACGCCCAATCCAGGATCATTGAAGAGGCATTCATATCCGCCCATATCCCTTACCGGTTGGTGGGCGCTCAGCGTTTCTACGGCAGGCGGGAAGTGAAGGATATTATTGCCTACTTGCGCGTAATCGTAAATCCAGATGATATAGTCAGCTTGCGCCGGATCATTAATACGCCCAGACGGAAAATCGGCCTGAAGACCTTTGCCGATTTACTTCAAAATGCAGCTCGGAATGGGCTTACCCCGGGGGCTTTTTTGATGACCCTCGCAGAAGAAGGGGCACCAAATCGGGAAGCCTTCAATGAATCAGTTGCAGCGCGGCTGTCGGCATTCGGACGGCAGCTGGTGAGTTGGCGGAAACTGGTTGACAGCCTTCCGCCTGTAGAGATGATAGATCGGATCCTGGAGGATATCGATTACCGAAGTTTTATTGAAGATGGCAGTGATGAGGGCTATGACCGCTGGGAAAACGTGGATGAACTCCGGCGCCTGGCTTCTGAATACCAGACGGTTGGGCTTTTCAAGTTCCTCGAGAATGTAGCCTTGATCTCTGACCAGGATACGCTGGACTCCGATGCGGAAGGGGCTACTCTGCTGACGCTGCACGCGGCCAAGGGCCTGGAGTTCAAGCAGGTGCTGATCATCGGGCTTAATGATGAGATCCTGCCCCACGTCCGTTCCATGGATGACCCGGAGGCTATGGAGGAAGAGCGCAGGCTCTTTTATGTGGGGATTACCCGGGCTAAGGACCGCCTTTACCTGCTGCATTCCTTGGTCCGCACTTTTGGGCGCTCGAGGGAGCTGGAAGCCTCACCATTCTACCGGGATATCCCGCCTGAACTGCGGGCTGGGAACAGTCTTTACGGCGTACCAGTGTCCAGGCAGGACAGCCAGATAAAGGTCGGCCGCACCTGGAAGGAACTCCAGGCTGAAAGTGCCCGGAATCAGCCGCTTGAAAAACAATTCAATCCGGGAGATAAAGTCCAGCACCCCAAGTGGGGGAATGGCCTTGTTCTTAACAGCCGCCTGCAGGATGATGATGAAATCGTCGATGTTTTTTTTGAAGGCATGAAAGACAAGGAGAGAACCAAAAAACTGATCGCCTCTCTCAGTAATCTCAAGAAAATTGCTTGAAGTGGAATGGTAAAATACCAGCAGAAGATCTGGTTTCGGCAGGAAGGAAAACCGCTATGGCTGTAATCGAAAAAGGCTCATTTGAAGTCATCAGCCGGAGTCCTGCGCAAACCCGTCGGGTGGGGATGCGTCTGGGGGAGCTGCTGCTTCCCGGGGATGTGATCTGCCTGGAGGGAAACCTGGGAGCTGGGAAAACCACCCTCGTGCAGGGTATTGCTTCCGGATGGGGTTCCTACGATTCCGTCACCAGCCCTTCCTATGTGCTGGTTAAAGTATACCGGCGCTTGGATCAAAATCGGCTTTACCACCTGGATGCCTACCGACTTTCTGGGCCACAGGAGGCAATCGACCTGGATATTGATGCTATGCTCAGCCAGGGTCCTCTGCTGGTGGAATGGGCTGACAAGATCAAAGAAGCCCTGCCGGAAGGGCATTTGTGGATGAGAATGCGCGCAATAAACGAAGAACAGCGCGATTTTATTGTCCATGCCCGGGGGGAGCGGCATAAAGAGATCCTGGAGCGATTCAGAGAGGATATTTACGGAGCATAATATGCTGCTGGGAGTTGATACATCAACACAAGCCGTGGGCGTAGTCATCTATGATGGCAGCCAGGTCCTCTGCGAGGAAAGCTGGATATCCCGGCGGTTTCATACTGTGGAGCTGGCCAAAGCTGTCTCGGAAAATCTTATCCGGGCAGGCCTTTCAGCCAATGACCTGGATTTCCTTGGTGTAGCCACCGGTCCGGGGTCATTTACTGGGCTGAGGATTGGATTGGCATTGGTCAAGGGGATTGCCTTTACCCACCAACTTCCTGTTATCGGTGTGCCAACCCTGGACATCACCGCCCGGGCAGTTCCACCGACAGATCAAAAACTGGCGGCTGTGCTGCAGGCGGGGAGGAATCGCCTGGCAGTGGGCTGGTACCAAACCGTTGATGGACACTGGGCCCCAGAGGGTAAAATAGAGAACCTTTCTCTGGAGGAACTCGTCACCAGAATTACGAAACCGTGCCTTCTAACCGGGGAGTTATCCCGGGAGATCCGCCAGGCCCTGGTGGATCATGAATTGATCACGCTGGCAGATCCGACGCTGGCCATGCGCAGTCCCAAATATCTGGCGGAATTGGCCTGGGAGCGCTGGCGGTCCGGGGATGTGGACGACGTGCTGGGTTTAAAACCGTATTATCTTCATAAAGGGGATCCAATACCAGGATAGCCCTTTCTCCTCAAGGAGTCTTTTTTCTTTATGACCGCTGATCTTGAGCTTGGAAAAATAGCCGATGCTGTTTCTACCTGTAAAAAATGTGCACTGTTCCATTCCCGCGCCAAGGGTGTGCCTGGCGAAGGTCCCTCTGACGCGGAGATCATGTTCATTGGTGAAGGGCCGGGTTTCCATGAGAATATGCAGGGGCGTCCATTTGTGGGCGCGGCCGGGGAGTTCTTGGTCGAACTGCTGGCTGGCATTGGCATGAAACGGGAGCAGGTATTCATCACCAATGTAGTCAAGTGTCGTCCTCCGGGAAATCGCGATCCCCAACCCGAGGAACTTCAGGCCTGTGCGCCTTACTTGGAAAGGCAGCTCCAGATTATCAATCCCAGGGTGATCGTCACTTTGGGCCGTTTTTCGATGGCCCGATTCATATCCAATGCAAAAATCAGTGAAATTCACGGTCAGCCCATCCGGGTCAAGGGTATGTTGGTTGTGCCTTTTTACCATCCGGCAGCGGCTTTACACCGGCCTTCCTTGCGCTCGGTGATTGAAGCGGATTTTGCTAAATTACCAGAACTGATCCAGAACGCCGGGAAAGCTCCAGTGTATAAACCGGTAAAAAACCTGGAAGAGGATAATCATGCTGAACAGCTGAGCCTGTTTTAAAAATAGAGATGTTATTGAGGGAGCGAGAAGAATGATTGAAAATAGCAGTCTGTTTGGAAAACTGAATGATCAGAGTGCCCAGGTAGTAATCCTGGGTTTAGGCTATGTGGGGTTACCACTGGCGACCGTGCTGGCAGAAGCTGGATACAACGTTACCGGTGTAGACCTGGACAGGTCCAAGGTGGATGCGCTGAATCAGGGGATCAGCTACATCGATGATGTGGATACCAGCCTGTTGGAAAAGTTGGTTAAGGTGGGATCCTTGAAGGCAACCACGGATTTTTCAGTGGTTAAGGAAGCTGACGCGGTAAGCATCTGCGTTCCCACACCATTACGCAAAACCAGGGATCCAGACCTGTCTTATATTATTTCTGTGGCAGATTCGATTGCTCCTTATATGCATACCGACATGGTTGTGGTCCTCGAATCTACAACCTATCCTGGGACAACCCGGGATCTTCTCTTACCGAAGCTGATAGAGGGAAGGGATTTAAATGTGGGAGAGGACTTTTACCTGGCGTTTTCACCTGAGCGGGTCGACCCCGGCCGTGAGGACTGGACCACAAAAAATACCCCGAAAGTGGTCGGTGGAGTCACACCAGCCTGTACGGAGATAGCGTCCAAATATTACCAGGGCGCTATGGAAGCCGTGGTCCCAGTGGCTACTGCGGAAGTTGCGGAGATGACTAAATTACTTGAAAATACCTTTCGGATGGTGAACATTGGATTGGTGAATGAAATGGCAATCATGTGCGATCGAATGGGCATCAATGTTTGGGATGTGATCGACGCTGCGGCAACCAAACCCTTTGGCTTTATGAAATTCACACCAGGACCTGGGTTGGGCGGGCATTGCATTCCTATCGATCCTCTCTTCCTGTCCTGGAAGCTGCGCTCACTGAACTATACAGCGCGTTTTATTGACCTGGCATCGGAAATCAATACAGGTATGCCCCGCTATGTGGTTGGCAAGGTTCAGGAAACGCTCAATAACCAGGGCAAAGCTCTTAAAGGGAGCAGTGTGCTGGTGCTGGGAGCAGCTTATAAGCCCGATATTGATGATGTCCGTGAGTCACCAGCCCTGGATGTGATCGGCCTGCTTCAGCAGGGTGGAGCGGTTGTCAGCTACCATGACCCGTTTATTCCAGTACTGCGGCACGAGAAAATCGAGCTTACCAGTGTGCCGGATGTAATGGCCGAAGTAGAGAATGTGGACTGCGTGGTAATTATCACCAACCACAGCCAATATGATTTCCAGGCGGTTTACGAAAGGGCTCAATGCATCATGGACGCCCGCAATGCTTTGGGGGAGATCGCAGGCGATGATCCCAAAGTGACGGGATTGTAATCCCGGGAGGAAGCTGAATGGAAAGATATCTTGTAACCGGCGCGGCAGGTTTTATCGCCTCCAAGGTAGTGGAAAAACTTCTCCAGGGTGGTGCTGAGGTTGTAGGGATTGATAATTTGAATGACGCCTATGACCCGCGGATGAAGGAATACCGCTTGACCAGGCTTATAGGTAACCCGGGTTTCAGTTTTTGCAAAATGGATATCAGCGATCGAGCTTTCTTGGAGGATGAACGTTTACAGGGACAGGAGTTTAATGCCGTACTTAACCTGGCCGCCCGAGCTGGCGTGCGGGACAGCTTGAAAGACCCCTGGGTGTACTTGGATACCAATACTACCGGCACGTTAAATCTATTGGAGTTCTGCCTTCAGGAAGGGATCAAGAAGTTCCTGCTGGCTTCCACGTCGAGTGTATATGGGGATGACGCACCCCTGCCCACGCCGGAAAGCGCCGAGAGCAGCTATCCGCTGCAGGCCTATGCGGCATCGAAAAAGGGGGCTGAGGTTCTGGCGCACGCCTATCATTACCTTCACGACCTCGATGTTTCTGTTCTGCGCTACTTTACCGTCTATGGTCCGGCTGGTAGGCCGGATATGGTAATGTTCCGATTTACCAAGTGGATCGCAGAGGGCATGACAGTCCATTTGAACGGTGACGGCGAGCAGTCTCGGGGCTTCACTTATGTGGATGATATCGCCCAGGGGACGATTGCAGCCCTGGGTCTAGTTGGCTACGAGATCATTAACCTTGGCGGTCATGAAGTGATCACCATTAATGAACTCATTTCCATGCTGGAAAATATCTTGGGGAAAAAAGCACAGATCGAATACCATCCCCGCCACCGGGCGGATATGTTGACCAACCATGCTGACATAAGCAAAGCCAGGGAAGTTCTGAACTGGGAACCACAGATATCGTTGGAGGTCGGGGTTCAGAAACTTGTGGACTGGTACCTGGCGGAACGTATCTGGGCTAAAGAGATATTCACGGAGTAAGGTTTTGAAGCTGCCGCAATTTTTACAGCCGCTCTGTAGCTTATAACTAGCATCATCCTGAGGATGACCGATAAAGGAATCCATTCCACATCAGAGGATGGATCTACGAGGAAAAAAATATGAAAAAAGCGATCATAACAGGTATCACCGGTCAGGACGGCTCTTACCTGGCAGAAATGCTGCTCCATAAAGGGTATGAAGTTCATGGTGTGATCCGCCGGGCAAGCACGTTCAACACCCGGCGGTTGGATCATCTTTACCGCGATCCTCACAACGGAGAACAGGTTAAGCTTTTCCTTCACTACGGGGATCTCTCCAGTTCAGACAGCTTGGAGAAAGTGATCCATCAAGTTCATCCTGATGAGGTGTACCATCTGGCTGCCCAAAGTCACGTTAGAGTCAGTTTTGACATGCCGGAATATACCGGGGATGTCACCGGATTAGGAACTATCCGGATCCTGGAATCCATTCGCCGGTCTGGCATTCAAACGCGTTTTTATCAGGCTTCTACCAGCGAATTATTCGGCAGTGCTCCCCCTCCTCAGAGCGAAACCACTCCCTTCCAACCCCAGAGTCCCTATGCGGCCGCGAAGTTATATGCATTCTGGGTCACCCGGAATTACTCCCAGGGTTATGGGCTGTTTGCCTGTAAT
Source organism: Chloroflexota bacterium (assembly GCA_011039385.1). Lineage (GTDB taxonomy): Bacteria > Chloroflexota > Anaerolineae > Anaerolineales > UBA11858 > B10-G9. The sequence continues at coordinate 36,986 of DRBO01000023.1, forward strand.
GGAATCCTGTTTAATCATGAGTCTCCCCGCCGTGGTGAGACATTTGTCACTCGCAAGATCACCAGGGCAGTGGCACGCATCAAGGCCGGGATGCAGGAAAAACTTTATTTGGGGAACCTGGAATCCAGGCGTGACTGGGGCTATGCTCCTGAATACGTGGAAGCGATGTGGGCCATGCTCCAGCAGGACGAGCCCTTTGATATTGTGATAGGGACCGGTGAGGCTCATACTGTGCGCGAGTTTGTGGCAGAGGCTTTTGGTTATGTAGACCTGGATTACAGCGATTATGTGGAAATTGATCCCCGCTATTTCCGTCCCACCGAGGTGGATTACCTGGAAGCTGATCCCAAGAAAGCCGAGCGGATCTTGAACTGGAATCCGAAGGTCCGCTATCATGATCTCGTCCGGATCATGATGGATGCTGATCTCGAGCTGGTAGGGCTTGAGGCACCGGGAGAGGGCAAGAAGATCGTGGAAGACAAATTTGATGACTGGCATAATTGGGATGACCAGGTTATCAGCATGGGGAGATAAACATGAAGAATAATCAAGATTACCCCGATCCAGGCGAGTTCTGGACAAATAAACGCGTCTGTGTGACCGGCGGGGACGGTTTCCTGGGCTCCTATGTCCAGGAAGTCCTGGCAAAGCGGGGTGCCAGGGATGTGTTTATCCCCTTAATCGAGGATTATGATTTAACTGATAAAGAGTGCATCAAGCGCATGCTGGCAGATGCCAGCCCGGATGTGATCATCCATCTGGCAGCTCTGGCTGGGGGCATCGGCGCAAACCGAGCTCGACCGGCAGAATTCTTTTACAAAAATTTAATGATGGGTGTGCCCCTGATGCATGAAGCCTGGGCAGCGGGAGTAGGCAAATTTGTAGCCATTGGCACGATCTGCGCCTATCCCAAGTTTACCCCGGTGCCTTTCCAGGAGGAAAATTTATGGGAAGGATACCCGGAGGAAACTAACGCCCCTTACGGCTTAGCGAAGAAGATGCTCCTGGTACAGGCCCAGGCTTACCGGCAGCAATACGGATTCAACGCGATCTACTTATTGCCGGTCAACCTGTATGGCCCGAGGGATAATTTCAGCCTTGAGACGTCCCACGTTATTCCGGCGCTGATCCGGAAAATGATTGATGCCAGGGAGCGGAAAGAAAGTGAAGTGGTCTTGTGGGGGGACGGCTCACCTACCCGGGAATTCTTCTATGCTGGCGACGCCGCCAGGGGCATTGTGCTGGCTGCTGAGCGCTACAATGGGAGCGAACCGGTGAACCTGGGTGCCGGGATGGAGATCAGCATCAAAGACCTGGCTGATTTGATAGCGGAATTGGTTGGTTTCGAGGGCAACATTGTCTGGGATACCAGCAAACCCAACGGTCAACCAAGGCGCGCCCTGGATACGAGGAGAGCTAAGGCGTATTTTGGATTCGAAGCCCAGATGCCATTTCGGGAAGGCTTGCAGAAAACCATCCAATGGTATTTGGAGAATAAAGACCTGGTCAAGTAGTGAATTTTCTTTCTGAGATTGATAGTTATAAATATCATCTACAGAAACTGGAGCTTTATCCACAGGCCGTAAGGCGGCGGCAGTGTCTGGAAAGAGAGTGCATATCACTACCCCTCGCATGAATCTCTATTCTCCCGGGAGAGATCAGGTTTATGGCCATACAGTGGGTTATTTATTTGAAGGGTATCTCAGTGTCGGTTCAGTGGATTGACAAGAGTATTTAATTACCAGTTTTAGTTCCTTCTGGACACAAGAGGTTGAACCATGAAGAAAATGGAACCCCGCAAGTTATTCAGAAACTTGATTGTTGAGATCATCATTTACAGCCTGCTGATTTTCGGTTACTACCTGCTGGTTTTACGCTGGCTGGGGGAGTGGATTGCTTCCATCTTTAATTCTAATTTGATTCTTTATGCCTGGGCCGGTTTGGGTTTGATCTTTGTCCAGGCTGTACTTTTGGATTTTGCCACCTCATTCTTGATGAAATTTATCAAACTGGACCAGTTTGGTATCAGGAGGATCCTGGATGTATTTTCCGATCGCTGATGTCACAGTAAACCCTATTTTGCTGATGAGTGTGGGCTTCCTGGTAGGGATCCTGGGCGGTTTCTTTGGCGTGGGAGGTGGGTTTCTGGCTGGTCCAATGATGTTCTGGACCGGCGTCCCGATGAATTTTGTGGTGGGAACCGATCTGGCCCATATGACTGGAAAATCTATTGTCGCGGCTCGTCGCCATCGAACCCTGGGCCATGTTGACCTCAAGCTTGGCGCGTTCATGATTCTGGCGACCGTAGTCGGCGTGGAAATCGGAGCACGCATCATTGAAGCCCTGCAGGACACCGGTGCACTCGAGGTTAGCATTGGGGTTGCTTATATTGTCATCCTGGTGATCATCAGCGGGTTCACGGCCTGGGAAAGCGTCCGCGCTATCCAGATGGTTCGGACCGACCAGATAGCAGTGGAGGATGCGGTAGGGTTTAAGGGATTAGCCAAACGCATCCAGGCTGTGAGAATTCCTCCCATGATTTCCTTCCCTGTTTCAGGGATTGAAAGCATATCAATCTGGATAGTGCTGGGCGTTGGTTTCTTGACCGGGGTGTTGGCCGGTTGTTTGGGAGTGGGTGGGGGATTCATCCGGATGCCTATGCTGGTCTATGTATTGGGAGTGCCTACGCATGTGGCGGTAGGGACGGACTTGTTTGAGATCGTTTTTTCCTCTGGGTTTGGCACGATTACCCATGCCCTCAAAGGGAATGTTGATATATTGATGGCTCTTGTCATGCAGACTGGAGCGGCTATTGGTGCCCAGATTGGAGCATCGGCAACACGTTTTTTTGCTGGGCCGAGGATCCGACTGGCGTTTTCAGCCTTACCGCTGGTAGGGGCTGTGTTGGTTCTGGTGCGCTTGTTCAGCAGCGGAGCCCTTCATTAAGGAGGTTGATTTCATTGATGAAGATTCTAATTATTCTTGATAGTGAGAGTTATAACCATCCCCCGGTGTTGATGGGGAAGATCATTTCCAAGGCGGTTTCTGGCTCAGTCGATATCTTGGTAGTGGTGCCCAGGGGCGGACATCTTGAAAACGGTCAAGCGGTAGCGCAGCAGGCCTCCCTGGATCTGGGCGCGATTTCATCCCGGGTTTTGATCGAGGAAGGGGAAAACACGGTTGTGATCAAGCGGGTGCTTGAAAATCAAACCTACCAGTTGGTAATCGTCAACGCGGATCGGATCTTGCGCCTGCGCAAAACTGTGGAAATAGACCCTCTCCTCATCAAGCAATCAGAAGTTTCGCTGCTGATCACCCAGAATGCCAAACCGAAAATTGACCACATCCTGCTTTGCACCGCCTGCGGCGAAGATAATTATTCCATAGTTCATCAGGCTGCAGGTCTGGCAGCTGCTCTCGGCGCAGCTGTCACCATGCTGCATGTATGTGCGGGTGCTGTGCCAGCCATGTATACCGGTCTGGATCAGATCGACGAAACAGTGAAAGAACTGCTGCAAACGGATACATCCTACGCTCAATATTTGAGGAAAGGGGTGGAGATATTAAATGAAAACCAGACTGAGTCCGAAGTGAAAATCCGCCGGGGCATCCCAATTGAGGAAGTCGTTAGAGAAACCCAAATCGGGAATTATGACCTGGTGGTGATTGGCTCCTCGGCCGTCACCCGGGGATTAAAGGAAATGCTGTTGGGAAATCTGACCATCAAGATCATTGATCGCGTGGAACTGCCGATCCTAATTGTTGGCAGCAGGAAAATCGAGGGGTAAATCTATCAAGACCCCTCAGAGCTTGTTGTGGTATGATGAGTGTCGTTTTTATCAAAGCTGTCCTTGCCTGGCGAATGGATCTCCAGGTAGAAACCAGAAGGGAAAAATCCGATTATGACAAAAAACGGAACGATTATTGAGCCTTACGGCGGTGAGTTGGTCAACCTGCTTGTTCCTGAGGTGGAAAAAGAGGATTGGCTGGAAAAAGCCAATCATTACCCCTCACTCCAGCTGAGCGACCGCTCGCTGCATGACCTTGAGCTGCTGGCGGTGGGTGGTTTTTCACCGTTGACCTCATTTATGGGTGAGGATGACTACAGCCGCGTGCTGACTGAAATGCGCCTGGCAGATGGTGTGCTCTTCCCCATACCGATCACCCTGACCATTGAGAAGGAAGACCTTCCCACCCGCGGCGAGTGGATCACCTTGCGTGATTCCCGAAATTACATTATCGCTGTCATGCGCATTGAGGAAGTGTATCGTTGGGATCCCATTCGGGAAGCCCGGCTGGTGCTGGGATCCACGGATCACCGCCATCCCTTGGTATCCGAGATGGAGCAGTGGGGGGATCTGTGCATTTCCGGTGAACTGAAAGTGATCAACCCGCCGATTTACTATGATTTTATGGATATACGTAAATCTCCCAGGGAGGTTCGTCAGATCCTGGAAAAGATTGGCAATCAAGATGTGACAGCCTTCCAGACCAGGAACCCTATGCACAGGGTTCATGAGGATCTCACCAAACGGGCCTTGGAAAGGGTTGGTGGCAGCCTGTTGATCCATCCCGTGGTGGGTCTAACCAAACCTGGTGATGTGGACCATTTTACCCGCGTGCGGGTCTACAAAGCTTTGGTCGAGAATTATTATGAAGAAAATACCGTTTTAAGTCTGCTGCCGTTGGCCATGCGTATGGCAGGACCCCGAGAAGGGCTATGGCATGCCATCATCCGCCGCAACTACGGCGCCAACCATTTCATTGTTGGGCGGGATCATGCTGGACCTGGAAAGGACAGCAACGGCAAACCCTTCTACGGCCCCTATGAAGCCCAGGAGATGGTGCAGCAGTATCAGGATGAGACCGGTGTCACCGGGGTCTTTTTCAATGAACTGGTCTATATCGAAAAAGAGGATAAGTATGTTGCTCGCGAGGATGCCCCGGAAGGCGGGGAAGCCAAGTTCATTTCCGGCACGCAGGTCAGGGAAGAATACTTGAACAAAGGGAAAGAGCTGCCTGGCTGGTTCACCCGGAAAGAAACGGCGGAAATCCTTCGGGATTCTTATCCACCACTTCACAAGCAGGGCTTATGTATCTGGTTTACAGGCCTGAGCGGTTCTGGAAAATCCACTATTGCTAATGCTTTGAGTCCCATGCTGCTGGAGCACGGCAGGGAGGCTACCACCCTGGACGGGGATGTGGTCCGCACTCATCTGTCAAAAGGACTGGGTTTCAGTAAGGAAGACCGCGATACCAATATCCTGCGGATCGGTTTTGTAGCGGGAGAAATTACCCGCCATACCGGGACTGTGATCTGTGCAGCCATCAGCCCCTACAAAAAAACCCGCAACGAAGCCCGCAAAATGGTTGGCAAAGACCAATTTATCGAGGTATTTGTGAATACCCCCCTGGAAGTATGTGAACAACGGGATGTCAAAGGTCTCTATGCCAAAGCTCGCAGCGGGGAGATCAAAGGATTTACGGGAATCGATGATCCCTACGAGGTACCGGTGAACCCCGAAATTACGGTCACAACAGAGGATATGACACCGGAAGAGTGCGCCAGAGAGATCATCAATTACCTGGAGGAGAGGGGTTTTTTGAAGCCAAATGGAATTCAGAATCATCTCTCATAGAGCAGGACCGGGGTCCATGAGGTCAGCCGCCAATTAATGGCAGCTGCCCTGTTCAGAGGAGTTACCAAGTTGAAAAACAAGTCCTTGTTTATCGTACTGATCGGCCTGGGGGTGGTAGTCCTGGGCTTATCCTGCTTTGCTTGCGGTATCACAGCCTACGGTATCAACCTCTGGATTCAGGAAGACGTGATTTTGGATGAGCTCCTGGTTAACGAACCTGTTGATGTGGAGGTTATCGTACCCACGCAGCTGTCTGGCAACCCGCCGGGATCGTCAGGTTATGTTCCTTCTTCAACTAATCCAACCTTGACCACGCTGTTGAACACAATTATCCCCATCAATGATCCCATTGATATCGCCCGCCGGCTGGAAGGCAAGGAAAATATCCAGCTTACTTTACCCGTGGAGAATTTGAATCGTCAAGCGGGTGAACAGGAAACCTTCTGGGTGACCAACACCGATACAGCTGAGAACTTCCAGATCGAAACCACACTCTCCGCGGTCACAGACCACCTGTATTTTTGGGTTGAGAATGGAGTGTTCTTCTCTCAGAAAGCACTTGATAATCTGGCAGCGGATTTTGAGAGTAATATTTATCCCACAAACCAGGAGTTCTTTGGCACAGAATGGTTCCCCGGTGTGGATGAGGACCCGCATATCTACGTGATCTACGCTGGTGGCCTGGGAGGGAATGTCGCCGGGTATTACAGCTCTGTGGATGAGTACATTCCCGAAGTGCACGAATTTTCGAACTCTCACGAAACCTTCATGCTCAATGCGGACAATACTAGCTTATTGGACCCATATACTTATGGAGTTCTGGCGCATGAATTCCAGCATATGATCCACTGGTACCGGGATAAAAATGAAACTTCCTGGCTCAACGAGGGTTTTTCTGAACTGGCGACCTTGTTGACCGGGCATCGGGAAGGCCCTATACACGATTATTATTTTGCGGATGATCCGGATACCCAATTGAATGATTGGCCCAATGACCCCAGCATGACCGTGCCGCATTATGGCAATGCTTTCCTGTTTGTCACTTATTTTATGGACCGGTTTGGAAGCGAAGCCACCAAGGCATTGGTCGCGGAAGATCTGAATGGAATGCCAAGTGTGGACAAAGTACTAGCGGATCTATCCATCACTGATCCCGTGACGGGAAACCAGATCACAGCGAATGATGTTTTCCTGGATTGGGTGGTGACCAATATCCTCAATGATGCATACAACGTTACTGAAAGGTTCAAATACATCAGCTATCCGAACGCCCCTTACTTCGACGTTACAGAGATCATTCACAATTGCTCCACCCGCGAAATGGCCCGGGATGTGCATCAATACGCGGCCGATTATGTTAAACTGGATTGCGACGGAAATTTCATCCTGCATTTTTCAGGGCAGGATTCGGTGAAACTGCTGCCGGAAGATCCTATCGAGGGCAGCCACGCCTTCTGGTCCAATAAAGGGGACCATTCGAATATGCGCCTGACCCGTGGATTTGATTTCCGGGACGTTAGCGGCCCTATCACCTTCAATTACCAGACCTGGTATGACCTGGAAGAAGATTATGATTACGTTTTCCTGGAAATATCCACCAATGGGGGCGATTGGCGGATCATCAGGACTCCGTCCAGCACGTCAGAAAACCCCTCCGGCAACAGTTATGGTTGGGGATACAACGGTCTGTCTGGCGGAAGCGGAGTCTGGATCGAGGAATCTGTAGACCTTTCCGGTTATGCTGGAGAGCAAATCCAGATTCGCTTCGAATACATAACCGATGCGGCAGTCCATGGGGAAGGGTTGCTGTTGGATTCAGTTAGTATTCCGGAAATCGGTTATTCTACCGGATTTGAAGAGGGTGACGGGGGCTGGTTCGCAGAGGGATTTGTCCGGGTTGAAAATTCTCTTCCCCAAACCTACCGCCTGGCATTGATTCACCTGGGACCTGAACCGCGGGTAGAATATCTGGCTTTGTCTGAGGGAAACGAACTGGAAATGGCGATCAATTCCGGAGATAACGGGAACCATCCAGTTGTCCTGGTCGTAACAGGCACTACCCGCTTTACCAGACAAAAAGCGAATTACTGGTTCCAGCTGAGTCAGTAATAATGAAAAATGACACCCCCCGCCTGTGCGGGGAGTGTCATTGATGAGCCTGTCTTGAGTGGCGTTCCTGCGTTCTCAGGATTCCTGGGGATTGATGAAATCCTGCAGTTGACCTTCTAATTCGGATCTTTTTTGCTGGGCTGCTTCTTTGATCTCGATCTGGATATTCTCAACACCTTTCCGGATCACAGAACGCATTTCATCGCCCGAATACGGGGCCAGTAACAGTGCGCCCAATCCGCCCAGCACACCTCCCAGGACGGCGCCAAATATAAAAGCCATTGCCTTTCTCATCCAACCCTCTCCTTTCAGTATTCTTATTATACAGGGTCTTTGATAAAATGGGTACAGGATAAAAAAAAGAGAGATCGATATGATAGATCCGAAACTTCCCCTGGTAGATCTGCATCGGCACCTTGACGGAAGCATAAGGCTGGAAACCATCCTTAATCTAGCTGCCAAACATGATATCCGGCTACCGGCGGATACACTCGAAGAGCTGCGGCCATACGTCCAGATCACTGAACCCCGGCCAGGCGTGATGGCATTCATCGAAAAATTCAAGTATATGGTCGGCATACTGGCTGATTATGACGCCTGCCGGCAGGTCGCTTATGAAAATGTGGAAGATGCTTATCAGGAGGGGATAGATTATATAGAGCTGCGCTTCAGCCCCTATTTTATGGCGGAGTCCCATCAGCTGGACCCCGCTGGCGTTGTGGAATCCGTCCTGCAGGGCCTGCAGGACGGCCGCGAGGCATTTGATATTGGGGTGAATGCCATTGGCATAATCAGCCGAACATACGGCCCGGACCAGGGCTGGGCTGAGCTGGAAGCCCTGCTGGCCTATCAAGACCAGATTACAGCCCTCGATCTGGCCGGTGATGAGGTCAATTACCCTGGAAGACTATTTGTGGATCATTTCCGGGAAGGACAGAAAGCCGGCTGGCATATCACGGTACATGCTGGCGAGGAGGATGGGCCAGACAGTATCTGGCAGGCGATAGAGGAGCTTGGCGCTGAGCGGATTGGCCACGGTGTGAGTGCGATCCAGGACCCTCTGTTAATGGATTATCTGGTCGAACACAGGATTGGCGTGGAATCGAATTTAACCAGCAATCTGCAGACCAGGGTTGTTGATAGTTATCAGGATCACCCCCTCCGTAAATTCCTTGAGGCTGGGATTCTGGCAACGATTAATACAGATGATCCAGGGATCAGTGCTATCGATCTGCATTTCGAATATGAACAGGCTGCCCCGGCCGCGGGGCTCAGCGAGGAGCTGATCACACGGGCGCAGCGGAATGCGCTGGAGGTGGCTTTTATCAGCCCGGAAGAGAGGGCTGGTTTGCTAGATAAGCAAGATCGTTAAGGCCATTCAAGTGTAATAAACATTCGCATAGAGGGAAATGTGACGTTTCAAGACCCGCCAAGGGATCTTCAGCTGGAACACCAAGCATCCTTCGGCATCGCCCAAATTCCCAGATCCGAGTGCGTTTTACCACCAGGGGGCGTCTTGTGGGGAAAATTGAAAAGGAAACGATCCCATGGCAAAATTCAATCAATTGAGTGATCGTGAGTGGGAAATTATCCGACAGCTGCTGCAGGGTAAAAGCAATAAGCTAATTGCTTTGGCGCTTGGTGTTTCTATCAGCACAGTAGAATTCCATTTGAATAATATCTATGCAAAGTTGGAAGTAAGCTCCCGGCTGGAGCTGATCTTAGTACTATGGAAAGCCACAGGTAAAGTCGAAGTCGATGAACTAAGGTATTCCACAGTTGACAGGCTGGAAGATTTTGTTGAAAATGAAGATCAGTTCACTATCGACCAGTTGCGGGGACTGCGGGGTACTATGCGTTTATATCGATTAGTTCTTATAATCTGTTTGCTAGCGACACTTTTGCCGCTTGGGATCCTGTTCTATACTGCCAGTTTCGTGCCAGGATCCATAATCATGTGGCGATCAATATTCCTCTGGCTGCTCCCGTCAGCCGCAATCATATTTCTGCTTCTGCTTTTTCCCAGAACGGGTTTTCGAACACTTATTTTCATCGCTTACTTAATTTTTCTGCCCTTCCTCGCCATAACATTCTTTTTTAGATTAATAGGGCCATTGTGGCTCATCCCATACCTGGTTGGAGCAGGGGGAGTTCTTATTGCGGCAAGATCCAGGAAAAGAGACCAGGATGCTAGCACGCTTGATGCCGATTAAGCTGATAGTTCTCCGCTGGCTAGCATAATTAATGATCTGAACCTCAGTAAATTACATCATCTCTTGAAATTTCTATCGGCCCTGTTGAATTTTAACTGAAAGATATCTATGCCCTGGAACAGCCATGTTCCAGGATTGGGTTTGTTTTAGCGACCACAGTTACAGTTGCTGTATACACATACTTTCTGTTTCTATCACTTTCCGGCATAGCTATTGACCCAATCCTTTGGTATTTTTCCTGTCACCTCCCCACGGGGGTTTGTATCATAAACATAAATTTGTGTTTCATGCTTTATTTCTAAAAGTTCAGGGATTTTTTCCGGGGCAGGATAAGAACCGCAGGCATAAACTCACTATTCCTATCCAATTTTAATAACGTAATATTTCCATACCACTCCGCGAACATAGAGTGGTATGGAACCTTGTCAAAACAAGAAAATTCACAGCTTACAACACGGGTAATTATTTCTTTGAGGAAACTGAGCCAACCTCAAGTAGTCAAGCTTGATAGGGTTAATTGCAGTACACTATATAAAGAGTAAAATTGCTCCA
>DRBO01000158.1 GCA_011039385.1 Chloroflexota bacterium
ACCGGTCTTTGGAGACGAATCTCCACACCCAGACCTTTCAAGATATCAACAAAATCATCTGTAAAAGCCTGGAAACCACCCACATAGGTGCCCAGCCGTGATGTCCGGGCATGCATTCTGGCCCACATCCAGGCCATATTCACATCCCGGTAGTGGGGACCGAACTTACCGATTAGCATTGGCTCCCACATGGTTTCGTAGACTTTATTCCCGGCCCACTTGCGCATCCAGGCATCCACGGTGGTTTTCTCCATTGCCTGCCAGTTTTTGGTCAGCCGCAGGTAAAGCCCCACCAATCCGAAGCGAACCTTGTTGATTCCCCAGCCCAGGCCGGGGTAGAGCAGTGCCTGGAGTATGGAATCGAAGGGATACCACTTTCCCTTGTGGAGCATGACCGTGTAGGGCCGCGGGAAGCGGACCTTCTCAGATAAGCCCAGCTCTTCGATCAGCCCCAGCATATGTTCATCAGAAGCGAACCAGTGATGGTAATAGGCTTCCACTGACCAGTCCCAATGAGGTTCTTTAAAACCGGCAGCCAGCCCGCCAGCCCGGTCCGCGGCTTCATAGACAACAACGCCATGTCCGGCACGCGTCAAATCATAGGCTGCTGATAACCCTCCATAACCAGCGCCAATAACGGCAATGTTCATGTTGTTATCCTTTTTATGGGGTTCCTATCCAAATTGGCGGGCCAGTCGGCCGGACAGCACTTGGAGTTTTTTCCATTCCTGGCGGATGATATATAACATAGCCAGGGTGCGCAGCCAGCGCAGCTCACACCTGGGATTGGCTGCCAGCTGCTCGAAGACATCCACCGCTTCATCATCCGTCCGCCGGGATTTGGAATACTCGTGAGCCAGCTGCATTAAATAGGATGCCCGCTGCGCCCGCAGGCGTTCGGCAACTTCTGCTTTTTCCCGTTCAGCTTTGACAATATCACCCACTCGCTTCACCGCGTTGTTGAGCTGATACACCGTAAAAGGCTTGACCAGGTATTCCCTGGCGCCAACATTCATGGCTGACCGGAAAGACTGGTTATCATCCTCGGCGGAAATGATCACGCAGGCCATGGAGGGAAAGATCTCGTACATTGCCTGGAAAGCTTCAAATCCATTCATTTCCGGCATATTGATATCCATCAGTGCAATATCCGGCTGGTGTTTTTTCGCCAGCTCCACTGCCTCCCTGCCGTTATGGGCGATGGCCACAATATCCACCATGGGATTGTCCGCCAGCATCAAGCGCGTGTTGCGGCGCGTTTCCAGAACATCATCTGCTATTAATACCCGGTAGGGAGTTCTTTTTTGGGCCTGGTCCATCATCTATACTCCTTGAACAAGAAACCAAATTCCATATTACTGGATTGAACTTAATTATAATGCTAAAATCACTCCGTCTCCACAGCTGCGGAACCTTGTTCAATTATGGCACCTGATTGCCAGCGGATACCTTCCCGGAGCATATAATATCCTCCCAACAGGGTGATCGGGAACCACAGCGCGGCATGTAAGACCAGCGTGTAGCCGGCAGCAACGCCCTGGTCCACACCAAATGCAGATAAGACCGCGATACCCGGGGCGTCAAAGGTGCCGACATATCCCGGCGCAGAAGGAATGGTAGTCGCCAGATTAACAATACCATTCATCAGCATCAATGCAAAGAAGCTGACCTGAAAATCAAAAGCCTGCATAACGAACCAGTATTTTCCTGTTTCCAGCAGCCAGATCACAACCGAAGTCAGCAACACCATCACTGCCTCGTATGGAGAACGCAGGGATTCCAGTCCGGCCATGAATTTACAGATCACTTCCTGCACCTTTTCCCGGAAGCGTTCAGGCAGGAATATCTGGATCAACTTAGTGCTCATTTTTTCCGCCCGGGTCGGGAACATAGCCGCCAGCATGAATGCCGCCAGGGCCCCCAGGAAAGCAACCGAACCCCAGATTGCCAGGGTCTGGATATTGCCAATAAACCCGGAGGTCCCGGTCAAGGTAGCCAGTCTTGGCAGATTCAGGAACACAAATCCCAGCATGACCACCCCGTCAAAAATACGCTCGACAATAATCGTCGCCAAGGAGGCAGAAATCGGGACCTCCTGCTTGCGTTTCAACACCACCGCCCGGAGAACCTCGCCAGCCCGGGCCGGGTAGATGTTATTCCCCATATAGCCGATGGCCACGATGGGAAACATCTTCCGCGTGGAAACTGCCTTAACAGGCCGGAGCAGGTAATGCCAGCGCCAGGCTCTGGCCCAGACAGCGATAAAATACACAGCCACGCCTGGCAATAGCCACCAGTAGTGGGCTGTTTTTAAGGGTTCCCAGATCTCATTGATTCCCAAACCGCGCAGGGCAAGGTAAAGGAAACCCGCACTTAAAACCAAACCCACCCAAAACTGCCAGCGTTTCATAGATATCATTCTAACACGAGAAAGGATGCGGAAATCCAGCCTGTCAAAGCTGTAAAATCCGGCCGGGAGGGGAAAACTATCCCGTCCGGGAACTCGATTATAATGGTGTCTATGAATTGGAAGACCGGGGTTTTAATCGCCATCGCTCTCCTGGTTGCAGGCCTGCTGACAGGCTGGCAGCTTTCTCCCCATATTGCAGAGGTTCTGCCCACGAGCAGTGAGATCCAGGGCCGGCAGCCCTTAGCGATCAAATTCAATCGGGCCATGGATCCTCAAAGCGTTGAAGAATATGTGGATATTTCGCCGCCAGATGATGGAGAGATCAGCTGGGATGCAGATTATAAATTGATGACTTTCACGCCCGGGAGTATCTGGCCTCCCGGAGAGATGGTCTCCATCCGCCTGAGCAGAGGGGCGCGGTCGAAACTCGGATTCCCATTCTGGCGGGAGTTCAACTACCAGTGGCCTGTCAGCCCCACCTCCCTGGTCTATTTATGGCCGGCGGACGGGAAAAGCAATCTCTATAAAATCAACCCGAAAAGCGGTGAAAGTCAAGCCCTGACCAATCACCCTGGCGGGGTACTGGACTATTCCATCACTCCGGACAACGAGCAGATCTACTACAGCGTCGCCGTTAAAAATGGCACCAGCAGGATTATGGTCCTCGATCTGCGATCGGGAGAAACCTCGCTGTTCATGGACTGCAGCGAAGCCCTCTGCACCAGGCCCCAGTTGTCCGCCGATGGGAATAAATTGGCCTATGAAGTGCTTTCCCGGGAAGCCGGCTCCCTGCCAGACATCCGGGTATTCAATCTCAAAGATCGATCACAGGTTGCCCTGGCCGAACCGGACCAGTGCCTGGAAAGCCCACTCTGGTCCCTGTCCGGCTGGCTGGCCTATTACAATCAAACAGCCAAAGGCTACCAATTCTGGGATCCCGCAACCGACATCACGCGCTTCCTGCCCAATGAGACCAGCGGGGACGGTAGCTGGTCAGCTGACGGGCGTTACTTTCTGACCTCGGAGATCCTTTTCGCAGGGGATACCCTGGCACCCCGCCACCTTCAGCTCTATGACCTGGTGGAGGAGACCACTCAGGACCTGTCAAAAGGCAGCTTCCTGGAAGATCTCAATCCCAGCTTCTCTACCCGTGGATTGGCATTCGCTTTCAGCCGCAAATCCCTCAGCCCCCAGGACTGGACTCTCGGGCGCCAACTCTGGGTGATGGACCTGGAAAGCGGCGAGTCCGCCCCGCTCACAGATGAGATCGATTACCAGCACACTTCATTTGCCTGGCATCCTGACGGGCAGAAGCTGGCCTATGTGCGCTACAACCAGGCCGCTCTTTCTGAAGCACCAGAGATCTGGGTGATCGATACGGACAGCAAAGAAGCCCTGCGCATGATCATCAATGGATTTGCCCCGGGATGGATTCCCTGACCCATGGATACAACTACCCTGACCCAGAAGATCAAAGAACGCGCCCATGAGCTGGGATTCCCTCTGGCAGGCGTGACCACCCCCGATCCCCCGCTTCAGAGGGGATTTTTGCAGAATTGGCTGCAGGCAGGATATCAGGCTTCCATGGACTGGATCGGGACTGATTACTCCCTGGAAAGGCGGGCTGATCCCCGGGTCATTCTGCCCGAATGCCGTTCCATCCTGGTACTGGGATCCCCGTACTCAGCCCCCAGGGGGAACGTGGGGGGCGGCAACATCGCTGCTTATGCTCTCAATCAGGATTACCATGATGTCCTCGGAAAACGCCTTCAGGCGCTAGTGGAAGCTATTGAGGATTGGGTAGGCGAACCGGTTCCCAACCGCTGGTATACTGATACAGGCCCAGTACTGGAAAAGGAACTGGCCATGCGAGCCGGCCTGGGCTGGATCGGGAAAAACACCATCTTGATCAATAAGGAATACGGCTCCTACTTTTTCCTGGCCGAGATCCTGCTGGGGATAGAACTGATCATTGATCCACCAATCACTGAAAACTACTGCGGCGACTGCACGCGCTGCCTGGTCACCTGTCCCACAGGAGCGCTGCGCGAGCCTTACACCCTGGACGCCAACCGTTGCATCTCCTACCTGACCATCGAGCATCGGGGAGAAATTCCCGAAGGCTTGCGCTCCCGGATAGGGGACTGGATTTTTGGCTGCGACATTTGTCAGCTCATCTGCCCCTGGAACAAACCCGGGCAGGAAGCTTCCAACATCCTGGAAGAATTTCGGCCACGGGAAGAGATACTGGAAGTGGATCTGATCGAGGAGCTGGGATTATGCCAGGAGGAATTCAGCGCTCGATTCAAAGGCAGCCCGGTCAAGCGTGCCAAACGGCGGGGCTATCTACGAAATGTAGCGATCGCTCTGGGAAATCGCGGTGAAGAGGATGCCCTGCCAGCCCTGGAAAAAGCCCTGGAAGCTCCCGAACCTCTGATCCGAAAATCCTCTGCCTGGGCGCTGGGGAAGATCGGGGGAGAAAGAACAAGTCGGATTTTACAAAAGCGGCTCAAGGATGAAACCGATCCCGGGGTCATCCGGGCCATCCAAGACGCACTTGGGGAACAGTAATGCGATCGAATTGATTTTAGATAGACAACAATAGAAGGAAGCACAAAAAGGAGCCATAGTAGAATGACCAGCTTATTTGCAAACTATCTTGAAGAATATGCCAGTCTGATCTTAAAGTCCGGGTTGGGCTATCAAGCTGGCCGGCGGATCCGCATCGGGGCCCTGCCTGGAAGGTCTGCCAGGTTCTTCACCCCGCTGGAAGCAGCCCCGCTGGTTCGAGAACTGGTCAAACAAGCTTATCAGATGGGCGCTCCCCTGGTGGAGGTCTATTGGGGAGACCCTGAGCTGGACCTGATCCGCTACCAGTATGCCCCCCGGGATTCCTTCGGAGAAGTCCCAACCTGGTCGGTTGAGGAACTTACCAGAGCCACGGACAGGAAAGATGCCCGGATCTATATCGGGGGATCGGATCCCTATCAGTTCCAGGAAATTGACAGCTCCCTGCTTTCCGAGATGCAGAAGACCCGCTCAGTAACCTTCCGGGAAGCCAATGAATACCTGGTGCGCAATCCCACACCCTGGATCATCGTCCTCTACCCCACGGCAGCCTGGTCCCAGGCCGTCTTCCCGGACCTGTCCCCGGAAGACGCCGTTGAAAAGATGTCAGAGTATTTGATCCAATTCTACCGGCTGAACAAAGGAAACCCCACTGCCTATTGGAAAGAGCACTTCATTGCGCTGGAGAAACGGGCAAAGGGGCTTTCGGACTTTGCCTTTAAAACCATCCACCTGAAAGGACCGGGAACCGACCTGAAAGTTGGCCTCGCCCAGGACCACCTCTGGAAAACCGCTGTCTTAAAGGATAGAGAGGGTCACGAGAACGCCGTTAACATGCCCTCGGAAGAGGTTTTTACCCTACCGGACCGCATGAGAGTAGATGGAATTGTCTCTTCCACCAAACCCTTCACCATGGGGGATGGATTTGTGGACGGCCTCACCCTGGAACTCGAGGACGGGAAAGTCACCAACGTCAAAGCTGATACCGGGGAGGAGTTTGTGAAAAAGACCCTGGAGATCGATGAAAACTCCTGCCGGTTGGGAGAACTTGCCCTGGTGCCCCACAGCTCGCCCATCTCTCAAGCTGGAGAGATCTTCCACAACACCCTGCTGGACGAGAACGCTTCCTGCCACATCGCCCTGGGCCGGGGGATCCGCGACTGCCTGCGCGGCGGGGGGGATATGACCACGGAGGAATTCCTCGCGGCAGGCGGCAATCACAGCTCGGTGCACTATGACTTCATGATCGGTTCGGCCGAGATGGATGTGGATGGGATCGACCAGGATGGGAATACCCACCCCTTGATGAGAAAAGGGGAATGGGCTTTTGAACTTTAGTCTGCAGTGAAGCAAACTAATTCTAACCGAAGCCTGCGGATAGAAAGCGGAATGATTACGCCTGCAGAATCATGCGCTTTTTGATCACAGCATAGCTCCAAGCGAGCAGGAAAAACAGCGTTGCCACCAGCACAATGGCCGGGCCGGATGCCACGTTGACGTAATAAGAGAGATAGAGCCCGATCACCCCGGAGGCCGAAGCGATCACAGCAGCCAGGATCATCATCACCGGCAGGCGTTTGGTGAGCAGGTAAGCAGCCGCGGCCGGGGTCACCAACATGGCAACCATCAAGGCTACGCCAACCGCCTGGAAAGAGACCGCGATAGTCAGAGCGATCAGCACCAGCTGCAAGTATTCAAACATCCTCACAGGGATACGCAAGGTAGCCGCCAGGGTGGGATCAAAGGTCAACACCAGAAATTCCTTGTAAAAGGCTATTACCAAGAGCAGGATCAGGGCGCTGAAAACACCGATGAGGAGCAGCTGATTCCCTGAAACCCCCAGCACATCCCCGAACAGGAAATGGGTCAGATCCACTGTGTAGCTTTTTACGGTGGAAATGATGGCAATCCCCAAAGCAAACATGCCCGCAAAGATGATCCCGATTGCGGTGTCCTGCTTGATACGAGCGCCTTTGCTGACCGCCCCGATTGCCAGTGAGACCAGCACCGCGGTCCCTGTCCCCCACCAGAACATCGGCTCCCGGGAGCCTCCCGTTATCAAGTAGCCAACAGCCACGCCGGGCAGGATCGAGTGCGCCAGGGCATCACCAAAAAAAGCCATGCCGCGGACAACCACATAAACGCCGACCACAGCGCAGACAATCCCGGTCAATATCGCGGCAGATAAGCCCCGGACCATAAAGGAATAATTCAAGGGAGTGATAAGCAGATCAATAATAGTCATGGTGGTCTCCATCACAGCATTCATCGCCAACAGCCAGAGTGTCATAATTTCCCTCAATAAAATGCAGGTGTCCGTGATAAGCCTGTTTCAGCAGATCCGGGGTGAAGACCTCTGCCGGAGGACCATAGCCCAGCAGCACTTTATTGAGCAGCATGACCCGTTCAAACTTCTCTGCCGCCAACCGGAGGTCGTGCATGGAGATCATCACTGCCACTTTCCTCCCCTTGAGGGTATCAAGGATCTCAAGGATCTTCTCCTGGGCTGGCACATCAAGACCGTTGAGAGGTTCATCCAGCAGCATCAACTCCGCTTCTTGAGCCAGGGCGCGGGCGATGAACATGCGCTGCTGCTGCCCGCCAGAGAGTTCGTTAATCTGGCGCTGTGCATAAGCCCCCAGATTCACGAAATCAAGCGAGCGGCGGACGACTTCCCAATCATCTTTCTGGGGCCACAGGAATGGGCCCATTTTATTGATGCGGCCCATCATGACCACATCAGCTACCGTGGCCGGGAAAGACCAATCCACCTGGCTGCGCTGGGGCACATAGGCAATACAGGTGTGCCCGCCGGGCTCATGCCCGAAAACCCGGACCAATCCCTGATCGGGATCCCGGATGCCAGCAAGGACCTTGAAGAGGGTGGTCTTTCCCGCTCCATTGGGCCCCACCACGGCCACTGCCATGCCATGGGACAATTCAAAACTGATCTGATCTAGGACTGTCCCGGTCTCGTAGCGAACGGAAATGCCTTCCAGTTCCAGCAGCGGGGCATCTGGATGGTGGGGAGCATAACGCCGCGAGAAGGATTGTTTGCGGAAAGTGGTGATGAGGTTTTTCATTAGATTACCTCACTGTAAGGCTTCAACGATGGCACTCACGTCGAAGCGCATAAAATCCAGATAGGTTCCGGCAGGTTCACCGGCGGTCAATGATCCAAAATATAAGGGGATCAGATCCACCCCGGTTTCCTCGGCTACTCGTTGGGCCAAGGTAGGGTCAAAATCGATTCCAACGAAAATCGCTCTCACCTGATTTTCCCGAATGGTGTCAATCAGACCGGCCAATTCCTGTCCAGAGGTTTCCGCCTCAGTGGTCAGGGCAGGGATGACAGCGCCGATCTGTCTGAATCCGTATTGCTGCGCAAAATAGCTCAGGGAGGTGTGGTCGGTAACCAATTCCCTGTTCCCCTCTGGGATCCGGTTGACCTCCGCCCGGATCCAGCTATCCAGGGCCAGCAAATCCTCCTGGAAGGCCTGGCCGTTGGCCTGGTAGTCCGCCGCATGGGCAGGGTCCAGGCGAGCGAGGGCATTGACTATGTTTTCGGTCCAGATAAAGGTGTTATTGGGATCGAACCAGACGTGGGGATCGTAGCCGATCTCCTGGCCATGATCCTCCTCGAGTTCATCGTCATCCCCCTCTCCGCCAGTTTGATCAGGCAAACCAAGCGGCTGAATGCCTTCGGAAACCACGACCACCTTGGCCTCCGTGCCTGAGCCATCCAGTAAATCGTCCAGGAATTCTTCCAGGTTGAGCCCATTGACAAAGATGGCATCCGCCCGGGAGATATTCACCAGATCCTGGGGTGTGGGTTGATAGGAATGGGGGTTCTGCCCAGGCTCCAGCAGCACGGTGATCTCCGGGATTCCCCCCGCTACTTGCCCGACAACGTCTCCAATAAAAGTGGTTGTGGCCACGATTTCCAAACGTTCACGATCTTCCGTCCCGGGCCTATTTTCAATCGGACTGCAAGCCGCGAGCGCGATGCCCATCGCCAATATAATCCCTGCCAGTAAGAAGTACTTGTTTATTCTTAACATAGACTAATTCCCCGGTTCAATGCTGGATCAGGAGCAATTCTGGCAAATGCCAAAAAGCTGCAGCAAGTGTTCTTCCACCTGATATCCGGTTTGCTCCTCGATCATCCTGATGTATTCTGAGACCGCTTCATTACCTTCAACCACTCGCATCTGTCCACAGCTGGTGCAGATCAGCAGATGTTTATGGCCCTCTACAGCCGGACAGATGGCATGGCATCCGCTGGGCTGGTGGATCTGCTGGATCAATCCCAGGTCATCCAGCATCTCAAGTGTTCGGTAAACGCTGGCGATACCGGGGGGAGAATCCAGTCCCAATGAGAGTTGGTAAATTTCCTGGGGGGTGAGGGGGATTTCGCTCTCAGCGAGGATCCTTATTACTTGCAGGCGCGGCTGAGTGACGCGATACCCATTTTGATGGAGGGCTGTTTTCCAATGCTCAATCCGCTGGTCATAGTCAGGAGCGGTCATAGTTCAAACCTTACTGATAATAATTATCATTATCATTATACCGCAGGAAAACCGGGCGTCAATCCCTAAGGGGCGAAATCCCGATTAACAAAAAAAACCGGGCTTGCTGGCAGCAAGCCCGGTTTTGGGTCAATTTATTCATTCAGGTGTGGGGGTCAGGGTGGATATTGTTCCCGGGGTGTTAGCGGGGGTGGCTTCCGACTCGTCTGTCGGAACCGGGGTGACCAGATTGACGCGCACCAATAAAGTCTGTCCGGGATAAATGGCGTCGGGATCTTCTATGTCGTTATATTCCAGGATATCATCCACCGTGCTGCGCAGCGCCAGGGCAATCGAGCCCACTGAGTCGCCCGGCCGGACGATATATTCCACCCGGAACCCGGGAGTGAGATCAAAGGGGATCGGGGTGGGCGTAGGCACGGTAGCGTCGGGAGCGGGGATGTACACATCGTCACCCGGGAACAAGATCGGGTTGGCCATATCCAGGCCCAGCCGGTCTTCATCCTTGTTGTACCAGAGCAGGGTAAAAATATTCACATCAAACATCTCGGCAATGGCTGCGAAGGTGTCGGCTTCCTCAGCGGTATAAATCACCGCACCTGAACGGGTAGCTGTCGGGCTGGGTTCGGGTGTGTCCGTAGGTGGTGATTCTGTGGGAGTCAGTGTGATGGTTGCGGTTGGTGGTTCCGGGCTGGGAGTAAAAGTGGCCGTGGGTATTGGCGTTTTGGATGCAAAGATCATTCCAATATCCAGTGTAGTCCCGGTTAACCAGGTAACCACAAATGCCGCACCGACGATAATCAGCAATGCGGCACCGACAAACATGGCAATCGTCTGCCAGGATTGATTTTGGCGCTTACGGTAAGAGTTTATGATCTCCTTGGTTGATTCTTGTTTGCTCATAAGATCTTTTCCTTCTTACAATTGTCACACATTGTACCACTTCCCTGAGAGGAGAAGCCAGTGCTCGATAGAGGTCCTTGGATTTAATTCTACCTTAATTTTGGGCCAGAGTACCTGCCCGGGGTTCCCTTTTCTCAGCGGTGGATAGAAAGCGCTTCCCAAACAGCCCGGTTATCAGCTGAATCCGTATTAGCAATCACAACCAGGAAGATCTGTACTGTCTCCCCCTGATAGCTGTCCAGATCGATTTCAAAGGATTTCATCCTCGAATCACAAACTTCATTCCACTCCCAGAGCGTAGTCCGGCTGGTAGGATCCCCAGCCACCATGATATTGATCCTGTAGGTCACATCCCCATTTCCACAAGATCCGTTGAAATTTGTGGTCAGCCCTACCCGGCCGAACAGCAGATCACCGCTATTAACCTTATAGTTCGGGAAACGCCCGATGATATAGTTGCCCGCCCCCCGGGGAGGATAGGAAGCCAGCAGTACGCCAGAAAGACTGCCTCCCTCGAGAAACTGCTGATCCAGCAGGGCTACATAGGGATCACCCGGATCGCCTGGCTGGTCAAAATTGAGGATCTCCCCGCCCAGATCGATATAATCCACCGGAGTGGAACCACTGCCCCAGGCTGCTTCCTCCGCCCGGGCGCTAAAATCGAACATCATCCCCGCTCCCTCTACAACATTGATTTTGACCCAGAAAGCTTTGGAAAATTCCCCAATGCCAAATCCTTCTCCTTTGACATTGCGCAGCATCCAATTCCCCAGGTATGTGCCGGTTTCCTCAGGAGCGACCAGATCAATGGACACATCTATAGTCTCGCCGGGAAAAACGGGCTGGGAAGTCAGGTACTGAGAGGTGGGGCCACCCATGATATTCCCACTTTCGAAATAAAGCAGATATCCAATCGTCCATGTGCAGGATCCCGCGTTTTGCAACCGCCAGGTTTTGGTGAAAGCCTCTCCCGGGTCCAGGTCTGTCTCATCCGGGATGGTGACATCCTTGACGAACCTGGCCTGGTCGCAAGGCAAGGGGGTCCCGTTCACAGGACCTGGAGGAGTGTAAGTGGGAATGGCAATAGTCTCGCCTGGTTGGCGTGGGGAATCACTCTCCGGTTGGGCGGTTCCAGAAATCCCGCCAGCAGATACGTTTTTACCCCCCCCCACAGTCATCTGAACGGATACTGTCTGGGC
Organism: Chloroflexota bacterium; assembly: GCA_011039385.1. Classification (GTDB taxonomy): domain Bacteria; phylum Chloroflexota; class Anaerolineae; order Anaerolineales; family UBA11858; genus B10-G9. Next base: position 11,610 of record DRBO01000158.1, read on the forward strand.
CGCAGCGGTATAGAGAGCCCCGGGTTCTCCTTCGGGAAGAACGTTTTCCTGCGGCAGGTTGCAGGCGCTGAGGGCTGAAGACCATAACATCAAGATAATCATCCAGCGCTTGACCATATACCCCGCCTTGACCAGATTTTCCGCATATATATTTTAACTAACTCCTTCCGCCCAGGTAAGACATCTGAAGCCAGATGTTATAGATTAAATCCCGTTCAGGTGCTCAGGGTTTTTCCGGATAATATCCAGGGAATGCCGCAGATACTCATCGATCGGATAATCCCCCACTTTGTTCAAGTCCACCCAGACATAGCCCTCGGCTTCATCATTCAAGGACACTTCACCGGGTTTAACCCGGCACACAAAATCAAAAAAGATGAAATGCCGCTGCTCCCAAAAGCAATCATCGTAAACAAATTCCTGGAAACACAAGAAATCTGCTCTGGATAATACTAATCCGGTTTCTTCCCTGATTTCCCGCTCGAGGGCTTCCACCAGATGCTCCCCCAGCTCAACATGACCTCCGGGGATGGTGTAATTACCATGCCATTTGTGGGTCTTGACAATCAGGAGCTGGTCATTCTCATTAAAGATCAGTGCTCCGACGGTTGGCTCTGGAAAAAGCTGTTCTCCTTTCATCATTTACCCCTATCGTCTTCACGCTAACAGCCCTGGATTTCATTGGCGGCATCTATTTTAACGTTCCTGAAGCTGGCCCTGCATCGACCAGGGTCCTGTCCAGGTAATGGTAACCTCTTTGATCATCCCCCGCAGGTTGCTCTCATTTTCCACAAAAACAAGTTTGTTGGTTGCTGTGCGCCCCCGCCAGCGGCCTTTGTGCCGCCCCTCAAACAACACCTCGACTTCCTGGTCTTGATACCGGCGGTTGATCTCAGCGGCAATGCCTTCCTGAAGCTCCTCGATCAGACGGAAGCGGCGCCATTTTTCTTCATCAGGCACATCATCTCCCATTCTTCTGGCTGCCACTGTGCCAGGCCGGACTGAATAGCGCGCCAGATGGACTACGTCCAGCTTCAGCTCCTCCAGCAGGTCATAAGAGCTCTGGAAATAGGCCTTTGTCTCTCCGGGAAAACCCACAATCACATCCGTGGCGATGCTCACACCAGGTATCCGTTCCCGAATCTGACCGACCAGCTCGCGGTAGCGCTGAACACTGTACTCTCTTTTCATGTCCTTCAAAACCCGGTCATGCCCGGCTTGATGAGGCACCTCGATATGAGGCATCAGTTTTGGCAGCTCTGCCACCACGTCCATTAAATCCGGGCTGAACCAGTTCGGGTGGGAGGTCAGGAAGCGGATCCGCTCCAATCCGTTGACGTCATGGATCAATCTCAACAACGCTGACAAGGTAGTGGGTTCATCCAGATCCTGCCCGTAGCGATCTACGATCTGGCCCAGCAGGGTAATCTCTTTCACCCCCTGTGATGCCAGGGACCGGACCTCGTTGAGCACATCCTCCACGGGCCGACTGCGCTCCACGCCCCGGCGGTAGGGAATGATGCAGTAGGTGCAGGCCTGAGAACAACCCAGCACCACGGGCACATAGGCTGAGACCAGGTTGGCCTGGTCCTCTTTCGGCAGAGGAAGCTCCCCATCCATGAAAGCAAAGCGGCGTGAGGTAGCATCGTGCTCCCAGGCCTTGGTCTCATCCTGGGTCAAGAAAGCCATCAGCGGGCCGGGGTCAGAAGGAGGAGAGAACACATCTACATGGGGAAACTGTTCTTCTAGGTCTGCGGTTCCTTTGATACCCACCAGACAGCCCATGACATTAATAATCACCTCTGGATGGTGCTTTTTGAGGTTTTTCAAAGAGCCAATTCTGCCAACAGCGCTGTCTTCTGCGCTCTGACGGACAACGCAAGTATTCAAGACCACCACATCCGCTTCTTCAGGATGGGAAGTGGGTTGATAATCCAATCCCTCCAGGGCTGACGCAACCCGGCGGGAATCCGCCACGTTCATCTGGCAACCAGAGGTCCAAATGTGATATTTCATGGGGGCCATTATATCGCATCGCGGGAAGAGAGAGACAAAGTCTCTTAAAACGCCAAGCGGCCGGGGTAGTTTTCGGCCGCCTGGAAAGGACGTGGTTCTATAACTATTGTTGAATCCCTATCCCTCATCCAGGGAAAGGTTCGCCTCCTGAATGAGAATCCGTTCCAATGCCATGGTATGGCTGCAACGTTCTCTGGTCTGGAAGAAATCACAATCGCAGCGCCACTGGCCATCCTTAAAAGAGACCTGATGGGCGTTGTTCTGACCGCGAAAGGTCACAGAAAGGGCATTGATCTTGATCCGTTCTCGTTCAGTGGCATATTGTTTCGATTTTTGGATTTTTCCAATCATTCCAGAATCCATCGCTTTCACCTCCACATGCCTATAAATAAAATGCACGCAGCCGGAGCATGCGTGCATTGGGTCCTATTGGTCAGCTATTCTTTTTGAGTCAACTTTTCCCATAATTGACCACCTTTAATTCCTCCCCAGTATACGCCGTTTCCAGAAGAAAGTCAACAAGATACAGCCAGTGCATCTAAACAGGAACCTGGCGCCAGGCCTGAAAGAGCACATTCTTGAATTTATCCAGGTCCCGGATTAACACGGGCATGTTTACCCCGGATACGCCAGCCCCTTCCCGCAGGCGCAGCGTACCACTTTCTAAATCTTCCAGGGAGGACTCCAAGGAGACGGGGTTGTTGAAAAACAGATCCGGGCAGGAAATACAAACAGCCGGAAGCAGATCCCAGAGGTAAAAATTACCGATCCCGCAGAAAATCATGTGCAGGATCAACCACTCACGGATGGGGCGTCTGGTTTTCCGGCTCCAAAAAGTTAGCTTACGGAAGTCACGCCAGGTAAAAGGCGCCTGCAGACAGATCTGAGCGTTCATCAAGGTCACCTGGCAGGGCGCATTGAGCACTTCAAGGGATGCCTCTGGATCAGCCGACAGATTGAGTTCCTTGACATCCCTTCTTCCCAAGCGGACTGGCCTCAGGTATCCGCCCATACAGTAAATACCCTTAAGATTGTTGTAAAAGTTCGGGTCCAGCGCATGAGCCCCGCGCAGGTTCCCTAACGGTCCGGTGGCCAGCACAATCAGCTCTCCAGGACAGGTTGCCGCGGTTTCAGCCAGGAAACGAGCGGCAGGGGTCACCCCTTGATGCCGGTGAGCCGCCCCCAGTTTGACCGGGAGATCTTCCCTGCCCAGGTCAGCCACCATCTTCACAGTCCGGGGATGCACTTTATCCAGAGGGCCGTTTCCAAAAGTGGTTGTGATCCCCAATAAATCCACGTCTGGCCGGCCTAATAAATAGTACAAGGTCAGACCGTCATCCACTTCCTTGGTAAACAATCCCATGGTATTGTCACAATCGAAAACGACTTTGTTCATGCCGATTCCCTTCTGCGCCCATCATATAGCTGCGTCAGCAACGCCGTGAGCCTCACCCCGTGAGACCAGGGTCATTGCGAGCAAGCCCAGCACAAAAAACGCTGGCCCAGACAAAAATATGGTCCGGAAGTTGCTTCCAAAAAGGTCGATCACCGCTCCCATCATCAGGGGCGCCAGGGCAGCACCGATCTGGGATGCCAGATAATACAGCCCGGTGTAAGTGCCCAGAAGCCTTTCATCCTCAGAGGTATCGATCACCATCGGCAGGGTGTTGACATTGATCAGCGCCCAGCCAATACCACTGGTAGCCAGGATGATCCCCATCTGGGTGGAGTCTTTCACAAAATAACCCAGAGCCATATCAATGCCAAACAAGATGATCCCAGCAATGATCGTCCGCTTGCGGCCAAACTTCTCGCCAATGAATCCGGCTGGTACGCTGAAAAGAATAAAGGTCACCCCTGCCAATCCGAACAGCGTGGGCGCAAAGCCCTCACTGATGCCCAGCTCATTTACCGCATAGGAGGTGAAAAACGTACCAATCCCCTCGTAGGCAATAAATAGTAAAAAGATGGCCCCTAACAGCGCGATCAAACTGCGCCGGTATTCCTTGGGAACAACCGAGACCCCCTTCAGGGCACCGACAGCCTGTTCTTCGTCGCTGTGCTGATGTTCCTCCGGATGGGGCAGGCTGTCCACGTCTGGCTCCTTGGTAGTCAGGAAAAGCACCAATAGAGCTACGATAAGAATGACAGCCGCTCCCAGGAAAGGATAGAGGGGTTTGATGTCAAACAGCAGGGCCAACCCAAACGAGCCGATAATAAATCCAACCCCGCCCATAAAATTGATCACCCCGTTCGCTTTGCTGCGCAGCGGGGAAGGGATCAGATCGGGCATAAGCGAGATGACCGGTGTGCGCAGAACAGCCATCGCCAGCAGCACCAGGGCAGTGGCAATCATGAACAGGGAAAAGGCAGCCGTATTTCCGGCAATCCTGCCATTGAGTTCGGGTTTGACCATGCCCGCGGCCAAGGGCATAGCGATAAAAGCCAGGGCAGCCAGCGGCGCGGCTGTGAGAATGAAAGGATAACGCCGGCCAATAGGCGTTCTGATCCTGTCACTCCAGACCCCTATCAAGGGGAGGATAAAAATCGCGGCCAGATTATCTATGCCCATAATCGCCCCAGTCGTCGTGGCATTCAACCCAAAACCCAGCATATCCCGCGAACTTTCAAAACCAGGATGACCGGTTTGCAGAAAGATAGGCACAAAAGCGTTATATATCTGCCAGACCACCATGGTACCCAGAAAACCAAAGCCGATCAGAAAAGTCTTCTTCCAATCCAGTTTCATCTCGCCTCCATTTTAATGCAGTAGGTGTATCGTGATTAGTTAGTTGGATACAGGCATCAGTGATATTAGATTAGTTGAGTGAGGAAACGGGTGATACAGTGCAGCAAGTTCAAATGGCAATTTTGATAATCTTCTGGATATTATCCCTGGTATTTCATCCAGATCAGGGTCCGGCTGGGTTTAAACCAGTGAGCTTCGAGAGCGAGATTGGTCTTACGGGCTGGGAAGTTCAATCGCAGCGAGCGCTTAACGCCCGGCTCAGCCAGCCAGACCGGCAGAAAAGCATCCAGCAGCACACCTTCGGTTTCCGGGGTGGAAGCCAGCCAGATCCAATCCGCATGGGTCCTGGAGGACTGCCAGGAAACGACACCGATCAGCTCCTTGCCCGCCATCACAGACCATTGGCAGATCTTAGGGTCGATCAGGGTCAACCGCGCCAACCTTCCTGCCAGGCCGCCGCGTAAATACTGGGGCCGAAGTGGAAGATGCCAGCGCACCTCAGGCGGATAGTTCCTTTCAAGCCAAACCCGCTGCTGTTTCCAGTGCCCCTGGCGCTGGGGGGTAACCCGAAATCCGGGTACCTGCCAGTCCATGAATTCAGCCGGCACATCCCCAGGTTGCAGCATCCAGGTGGTGCGGCGGGAAACTTCCCGAAAACCCTGGCGCTGGTAGAGATCAATTGCGCCTTGATTGCCCTCATCTACCTGGAGCCAGATGCCGTCCAGCTTCCGGGGAAGTAGAAAGTCAAGCGCCTGGTGGACCAGAGAGCGGGCGATGCCCTTGCGCTGATAGTCAGGATGGACTGCCACATTGGCTATCATGTAATATTGTTTGCCGGCCACATGGTAGGGGACCAGGCTTAAATTGCCAATAATCTCTCCGCCTTCTTCCCAGACATAGCCAGTGAACGGCATGGAAATCCGTCCAGCCATGTGGTAAGCCCATTCCTGAAAGCGCTTGTTATGGGCCGAGGAACGCATCTTGCGCAGCAGGGCCTCCCCATCGGGGGAGAGGCGGTCAGCGAAGCACAGCTCTACCAGATCGGACACGGATAGCAGGTCCGTGCGCACGTCAAAATCCCTGATTGGAAGGGGGGTCGTTTTTGCCACCATGGATTAGATTTTACCACCGGGATATATGTTGATAACTCCGGATTGGGGGGAGGGATAAAACGACAGAAAGACTCCGAGATCAGGGAGCTGGGGTACTTGGAGGAGGGGTGACTGAGTGAGTCGCAAGTTGGAAATCGTGAGTCGTTCTGGAGTTATCAGAATATCCAAATAATCAGTAAATAATGCTGGGGTTGTAGTGGCAGGCGGGCTGAAGAGTGGTTGATCACCTCATCATCCTGTCACCCCTGATGTCATTGCAAAGAGCCGGCCGATGGGAGGAAGAGTTCGTCCTGATGGGATTGCCGCGCTTCCCTCGATTTCTCTCGGGACAGGCGCATTGATGGACTGCTTGTCCCGATCGCGATCCCTCATCTCACTCGGGATAAACTCCAGCCCGCATCCGGCCCTCGGTCTTCGGTCGTGCCCGCAAGGCACCTTCCCCCCGGTCCTCGGTCGAGCCTGAAAAACTCACATCTCCAGCGAGATGGTCACCGGTCCGTCATTAATGATTTCCACTACCATGTGGGCGCCGAATTTCCCCTCGCCGGTAGGAATTCCCAGGGCACGCAGGCATTCAGCAAAATAGGTTGAAAGCGGCTCCGCGATTTCAGGGGGTCCTGCGTCCGTGAAACTCGGCCGGTGGCCGCGGCGGGTGTCCGCGAACAGGGTAAACTGGGGGATCACCAGGGCTTCCCCGCTGATGTCCAGCAGGGAGATGTTCATCTTGCGGTTCTCATCCGGGAAGATGCGCATTCGGGCGATTTTTTCTGCTAATTTACGAGCGACAGCTTCATCATCCTGCGGGCTAACGCCAAGCAGGATCACTACCCCCTCCTGGATCTCGGCCAGGGTTTCCTCCCCCACAGAAACACCCCCCCGCTGCACGCGCTGGACCACAGCTTTCACACCTTACTCCCTTGCCCCATAAAAGCCGATCGCTTCCCGGACTTCAGACATGGTTTCACTGGCGATCACCTTGGCCCGTTTGGCGCCATCTTCCAGGACATCACGTACAATATTGGGATCCCGGGATAGTTCCTCCCGTTTGGCCCGGAAAGGCACCAGGTGCTGGTTGAGATTGGCAGCCAGTTTCCGTTTACAATCCACGCAGCCGATGCCCGCTTTACGGCACTCCCGGTTGATTTCCTCGACTTCCTCCTCTGAGGAAAATATCTTGTGCAGGGAGAAAACATTGCAGACATCAGGGTTGCCCGGATCGTCGCGCCGCATCCGCTGGGGGTCGGTAACCATGCTCATGATCCGCTTTTCGGTTTCTTCCGGCGTGGCTGCCAGCTCGATGTGATTGTCCAGGCTTTTGCTCATTTTGCGTTCCCCATCAATCCCCACGACCTTAGGGATCTGGGTAACCTTGGCCTGCGGCTCAACCAGGATGTTGGTCTCATAGCGGTGGTTAAAGGAGCGAACTACCTCGCGGGCGAATTCCAGATGGGGAATCTGGTCGGTGCCAACAGGGACCAGATCAGCTTTGTAAAGCAAGATGTCGGCTGACATCAAAACCGGATACCCTACCAGGCCATAGTTGACGTTGTCCGGGTTATCACGCACCTTCTCCTTGAAGGTGGGCAGCGCCGTCAGTTTACCCAACGGGGTCACCATGGAGAGGATGGTATGCAGCTCCATCACCTCGGGAACATGGGACTGGACAAAAATGATGCTCTTTTCAGGGTCGATTCCGGCGGCCAGCCAATCCAGTGTCATCTCCTGGGTGTTCAGCGCCAATTCTCGGGTGGTTTCCACTGTGGTCAGGGCGTGAATATCCACCACGCAGTAGACGGTTCGGTAATCACCTTGCAGGGCCACATAGTTCTTGATGGCCCCCAGATAGTTACCCAGATGCTGACGTCCTGTAGGCCTGGCGCCTGAAAAGACTCTGCCTTTTTTCTCGGTCATGCTCTTTTACTCCTTAATAGTGTCCTTGAAAAGACCCAAGATTTCCGGTGGATCCGCATGCCGGCCAGTTTCCAGCTTCGAGTAGATCAATTTTCCATCCACCCGGATCTCAAAGGCCCCACCATCTGACGGGACAAGCTTAATCTCGGAAATGATATCCGCAAATTCCTTCTTTAAAGCACCCTCTAAACTGAGGGCTCTGGGTGTATAGTTTCAAGGAACACAGTATTCTATTGACACTTTTTTCATCTTCGAATACTCCTCATTAATTGAAAAATAGTATATCACAAGGGCTTTACGAGCTCTGGTTGACAAAGGCTCAGGAAACATACCTGTGCTACAATCGAAATGAAACCATGAAGCAATTTAGCGATATCAGACCCTCACCACTGGCCGGACGCTGGTATCCCGCTAACCCCAAACGATTGGCGGAATCCGTGGATGGCTATATATCCCAAGCGCAGGTTCCAGAACTCTCCGGCAAAGTCGCTGCCTTGATCTCCCCCCACGCCGGTCATCTCTATTCCGGACCGGTAGCAGGCTATGCCTTTAAAACCCTGCAGGGCAGACAAGCTGACCTGGTGGTCATCCTCTCACCCTTCCACCAGCTCCATCCCGGCGAAATTCTCACCACCGGGCACGACGCCTATCAAACCCCGCTAGGGGATGTTCCTGTCGATCGCGACAGCCTGGAATGGGTAGATAGTGCTCTCCGGGATCGGATTGGCACAGGCTTAACGCAAATCCGAAATGACCCTGAACACGCCGTGGAAATCCTGCTGCCTTTTTTCCAGCGCACATTTCCGGACGGGTTTCAACTCCTGCCGCTGATGATCCGAGACCAGGCTCCCTCCTTAATGCGGGCTCTGGGATCGATCCTTGCAGCGTTAATGAGCTCCCGGGGTGCCCTTCTGGCTGCCAGCACTGATCTGTCACACTTCCACCCTGCCGCAGAAGCCAGGATGATGGATCAGACCATCATCGACCGCATCCAAGCCCTGGACCCGGAGGGACTCTATCAAGTTCAGCAGAGTGGGACCGGCTCCGCCTGCGGACTCGGTCCCCTGGCCGCAGTCCTTTGGGCGACCAGCGAGATTGGCCCCGTGACCTCCAAAATATTGAATTATGCCCATTCCGGCGACATCACAGGCGACAATGCCAGCGTAGTGGGATATACCTCCGGAGTCCTGATCCGGGATTGATCCCAAAAGAGACCCTACCATGCCCGCTGCCGATGATAAATCCCCCTCTTACGCCCGCATCGCCGTCAATGTTCCCCATGTTGAGGGGGTCTTTGACTATCACCTCCCTCCTGAACTGGAAGAGAACTTCCTTCTAGGCCAGCTGGTAGAAGTACCTTTTGGCCGTCAGTATGTCCAGGGAGTGATAATTGAATTTCCTGAGCGCCCTGCCGTGCTGGAAACCAAAGCCGTTCATAAGTTACTCGATCCCGATCCCGTCCTCACCGCAAACCAGATCCGACTGGGACAGCAGTTGGCGGCGGATTCCCTGTCCCCTTTAGGCATCACCTTGCTGGCGATGGTGCCGGCCGGATTGAGCGTGCAGGCCGATCTCGAGTACCGCCTTTCTGATCAAAGCCTCTCAGCCCTGGAGACGGGTGAGCCCTTGCTGCCCGAACCATCCCCTACCCAGGTGCGCCTGGTAGATCTCCTGCTGGAGCGCGGCCCCCTGCGCGGACGGCAGCTGGATCGGGCCTTCCCCCATCAGAACTGGCGCAAATCCGCCGGGGCACTGGTTAGACGGGGTTTGCTCGAGAGCCAATCCACCCTTGAAGACCCATCAGTTAAACCGAAAATCGAACGCCAGTTGAAATTCCTGGGAGATCGCCAAAGTGCCCAAGAACAAATGGGAAGCCTGGCGAAAAAGGGCTACCCAGACGCATTAGCCCGCCGGCAGGCAGTCTTGAGGTTGATCATAGAGACCAGTGATCCAGTACCGTTGAGCGAGATCTACGCTCAGACAGGTGCGAACCTGAACGATCTCAAACAACTGGTCAGCCGGGAGCTGGCGGAGATCATCGAAGTAACCGTGCTTCGCGACCCGCTGGAAGATCTGGATATTGAGCCCAGTTTCCCGCCGCGGCTCACCCCCGACCAGGAAAATGTTTGGGCAGCGATCCACAAATCCTTTGACCAGGAGAATCCCTCCCCTTTCCTGCTGCAGGGTGTGACAGGATCTGGAAAAACGGAGATCTACCTGCGGGCGGTGGAAGAAACCCTCCAACGCGGGAAGCAGGCGGTCATCCTGGTACCTGAGATCGCTCTGACCCCTCAGACAGTAAGTCGTTTTTTAGGGCGTTTCCCCGGACGGGTAGGCATACTGCACTCGGAGCTCTCTCCCGGTGAGCGCTATGACACCTGGCGGCTGGCCAGGGCTGGCGCGCTGGATATCATGATCGGTCCCCGCAGTGCGCTATTCACGCCATTTCCAAACCCGGGTTTGATCGTGGTGGATGAATGCCATGATGGTTCCTACTACCAGGGTGACCTGTCACCGCGCTACCATGCCCTGCGCGGGGCTGTAATATATGCCGCAATCTGCGGGGCAGTCTGCATCCTGGGATCAGCCACGCCGGATGTGAGCACACTTTATCACAGCGAAAAAGGGAAATGGACCTATCTCAGCCTACCGGAGCGTATCCTGGCCCATCGGAGTTCTATCCAGGTGCAGCTTAATCAAGCCCAGCAATCTCCGGAAACGCCACGCTATCAAGATTTGGATGAAAACCTGCAAATGGCTTCTCTCCCGGCTGTGCAGGTGGTAGATATGCGCTCAGAATTAAAGGCCGGCAACCGGTCCATATTCAGCCAGGCCTTGCGGAAAGCCCTGGCCGACACACTGGCGAAAAACCAGCAAGCGATTCTGTTCCTCAACCGGCGCGGCAGCGCCAGTTACGTGTTCTGCCGCGACTGCGGCTATGCCCTGCGCTGTCCCCGCTGCGAGACATCGCTCACCTCCCACCTGACTGATAACTCCCTGCGTTGTCACCATTGCGGTTATCAGCGGAAAATCCCCCGGACCTGTCCTGCCTGCGGTTCGGAGCGCATCCGACACCTGGGCACTGGCACAGAGCAGGTTGAAGCCGCTGTCCAAAAGCTGCTGCCCGAAGCTCGCACCATGCGCTGGGACCGGGACACCACCCGGACCAAAGGCGCCCACTGGGAGATCATGGAAAAATTCTCCTCCCATCAGGCCGATATCATCATTGGCACCCAGATGCTGGCAAAAGGCCTCGACCTGCCGCTGGTCACCCTGGTGGGAGTAGTGCTGGCCGAAAGCGGGCTGCACCTGCCGGACTACCGTGCCGCGGAGCGGACATTCCAGACCTTGACCCAGGTGGCAGGCCGGGCCGGTCGCAGCCCCCTGGGCGGGCAGGTAATCTTACAAACCTTTGAGCCCGATCATTATGTCATCCAGGCTGCCTCCGGTCATAACTACAGGGATTTTTACCAGCAGGAAATCAGCTACCGGCAGAAATTGGGATATCCACCCTTTTTGAATCTGATCCGCCTTGAGGTTCGCGACCGGGATTACAAATCTGCCGAGAGCAAAGCCCGGGCTTACGCGGCAGTTCTAGAGGGTTGGATCAAGAATGAGGGTTACCGGTCCACCCGTCTGGTGGGTCCCACACCGCCTTATTTCGCCAAGATCCGGGGGGAATACCGCTGGCAGCTGCTGATCAAGGGCCCCAATCCCCTGCCCTTGATCAAGGATCACCGCCCGGGACCTGAGTGGATCATAGAAGTGGATCCGCCAACGATCCTGTAATAAAGACCTCCGAGGTCTTGGGGACTTCGGGAGCAGAAAAACCCCGCCAGCTCTTTCCAGGCGGGGTCAAATTATAACAAGCCGGATCCCAATCAGCCGCAGCGCTTAACAAACTTCTCTATCCGCTCCAGGGCCTGTTCGATCAGTTCATATTTGGCAGCATAGGAGCAGCGCACAAAGCCTTCCCCGCCGGCACCAAAGGCGGATCCGGGCACTACAGCGACCTTACTCTCTTCCAGCAGGCGCTGGGCGAAGACCCCGTCATCCAGCCCGGTGCTGGTGATCTTTGGAAAGGCATAAAAGGCGCCCTGGGGCAGGAAGGTTTCCAGGCCAATCTCATTCAGGCGGGAGACGATCAACTTCCGGCGCCGATCATATTTCCGGCACATTTCCTCAGCATGCTCCGCACCGATGTTAATAGCCGCCAGAGCCGCCAGTTGGGAAACCGCCGGGGCTGACATAACTGTGTACTGGTGGATGCGGATCAACCCTTTTAAGATCTCAGCCGGCGCGGCAGCGTAGCCCACGCGCCAGCCAGTCATAGCGTAAGTCTTGGAAAACCCGCCCAGTGTGATCGTGCGCTCTTTCATCCCTGGCAATGAAGCGAAGCAAACATGGTCCACGCCGTACACCAGGTTGTCATAGATCTCATCCGAGATCACCAGCAGGTCATATTCTTTGGCGATGCGGCTGATAGCCAGAAGGTTCTCGCGCGTAGCGACCGCGCCGGTAGGATTGTTGGGGAAGCCAATAAAGATCGCTTTGGTCTGGGGTGTGAGGGCAGCCTCGATCAACTCCGGTTCTGGCTGAAAGCCATTTTCCATCGTCCCCGGCACTTCAATCGGCACCCCGCCGGTCAGGAGCACCTCGGCCTGGTAGGACACAAAACAAGGCGTGGGGATGATGACCTCTTCCCCGGGATTGATCACCGCGGTCAGCGCCAGGTAGAGAGCCTCGGAGACGCCCACTGATACCAGCACCTCATCAACCGGGTTGTAGCGTACCTGGTATTTTTCTTCCAGCAGGTCCGTGATGGCTTCCCGGAGTTCAATAATGCCAGCGGGGGAAGTATAGTGAGTCTCTCCCTGGCGGAGTGCTTCAATGCCGGCCTCCAGAATGGGTTGAGGTGTTGTGAAGTCAGGTTCTCCGATCCCCAACGTGATGACATCGTCCATGGTAGCGACGATGTCAAAAAACTTGCGGATACCCGAGGGTCTAAGATCTACAACCCGTTTGGCTAAAAAATCTCTGGGCATTGGGCTCCTTGATGGGCAATGAGCGTTCTATTTAAAGCTCGATCTCTGTGTTATCCCCGATATTGATATTCTTGGGTTTGCCTTTGATGATGGTGTTCTGGCCGATCAACGAGCCATCCAGGACCATCCCTTCAATCGTGGATCCGTTTTCAATTATGGAATTTTTAATCCGGCATCCCACCACTCTGCAGCCGGCTTCCACGGTCGCATGAGGGCCGATCACGGAAGCTTCCACTTCAGACTCGGGGTGGATAAAGACCGGTGGAATAACTGCCACTCCCATGCGCTGGGAGGCTTTCTCGGAATTATCATGCCCGTGATCCAGCAGATAGCGATTGGTGCTGAGCATGGCCTCAAAGGTGCCAGCATCCAGCCAGATATTGACCTTTTCGGTCCGCATGCAGCAAGTTTCGTCAGCCAGCATGATGTTAATGGCATCTGCCAGGAAATATTCCCCTTTTAACTGCACTTTCTGATCCATCTGTTTCTCGATCGCGCCGGTCAATTCACGGCCATCCTTGAAGAAATAAAAGCCTACCAGGGCGAGGTTATTATCCATGGCCTTGGGCTTTTCAATCAGCCGGATTACGCGCTGGTCTTCTCCTAATTCCGCCACCCCGAACCTGCGGGGGTCGGGAACAGGCTTAACCCAGGCAACCACATCTGATTTTTCCCCTGCGAGGAAAGCCAGGTCTGTTTTGATCAAAGTATCAGCAAAGACCATGATCATCGGGCCATCGATATACTCTTTAGCCAGATAGATAGCATGGGATTGTCCCCGCATTTCCTTCTGATCTACAAAGTGCACGGTCAGATCCGGGTGCTCCTCTGCCATAAAAGCCTTAATCTTGTCACCCAGATATCCGACGATGAAGACATACTCCACCTGGAGGTCTCCGGGAAGGGTATTAAAAGTATCCAGCACATGTTCAATCACCCGCTTTCCCGCCAGGCTGAGCAGCTGTTTAGGTCTGCTCCAGGTGTGAGGCCGGAGGCGTTTTCCATACCCTGCCATGGGAATGACTATCTTCAGTTTCTTGGACATAAGATTCCCCTATCTAATTCAGCTCTGAGATTTAATTATAACGGAGAGGGAGGCCAGCAGGCGCTGAAATTTATCTTCCTGACAGCATCTTCCCCGGCACATATATCGATTTTTTAGGGCGGATCAGGAGATTTTCTTTTCCAGCTCGGCCAGATCCCTTTCGATCAACTCCACAACTTCACCGAGTGTGGCGGTATCAAAGGCCAGCTCAGCCCCGGCCGCCCGGTACAGCTCTGGCAGAGTAACAGTGCCACCCAGGGCCAGCGCCTTGAGGTAGTCCCGCAGTGCCCTGGCTTGATCCTTTTTTGCTTTGGCCATGATCTGAAAAGCGCCCAGGGACGCCAGGCCGTATTCAATATAGTAGAAGGGCGCCAGGTGGATGTGAAGCTTCCGGTGCCATCCGGTTTGCTTGACCTCCTCATAGCCTTTCCAATTGATCGCCGGCATGTATTGATCGATCAATTCAGCCCACTTCTGGTCACAGGCAGCTGGGTCTGTCCCCAGTTGGTGGTTTTCATAGACCCAGTGCTGGAAGGCGACCACAACCGCCATGTAGGGCCAGAAGAGCAGTTTCTCCTCAAGATTCAACAGGCGGCTTATGGCCACGTCCTCAACGGACATAAATCCGCCCCTGTCCTCAGCCAGATAGGGCTCTGCCAGCAGTTCCATGGTCGTGGATGCCACCTCGGCAAATTCCAATCCAGGCCGCCACTGATGGTGATAGGGCAGATTAATGCGCTCAAAGACATGGAAAGCATGTCCGCTCTCATGGAACAGAACCCGCAGGTCGGAACCCCGCCCAACAGAGTTCATGAATATGAAGGGCAGCCCAACGGTCGCAAATGAGGTGCAGAATCCGCCCGGTCCCTTGCCCTTGCGGTTCATCAGGTCGAGTAGTTTACTCTCGCGCATGGTGTTGAAATAACCGCCCAGCACCGGATCCAATTTGTTGAAGATAGCCCCGACCCTGGCGATGAATTCCTCCTCGGTCTCAAAGGCCTGGATCGCGGGGAGGTTAAAAGTCGTCTGGTTGTTGAGCAAATCCCAGGGGCGAACGGATTCGATTCCCAGCCGCTTGGTATAGCGCTGGTAGACCCTGGTTGCGGCTGGCACAGCAACTTGCTTGACCGCAGCCAGAAAACGTTTGCTGTCCTCGGGCGAATAATCCAACCTGAGCCTCTGCAGCCAGCGGAAGGAGCGGTAGTCCTTAAAACCCGCATTGGCAGCCAGCTGGGCCCGGATCCCCATAAATTTAACCCAGAGGTCATTGATGGCGTCCCGGTCTGCCAGTTGTCGTTCAGAAGTCATCTCCCAGAGTTGTTTGCGTTCATTCCGGTCAGTAGTCAGCATGGCTGATTTCACCTGAGTCAGGGTAAGCTCTTCTCCGCCCCACTCGATCGTCTGGGCCCCGAAGATCTTGTTATACTGGGTGCCGAGCTTGCTTTCCTCGGTCATCAGGGGCAGATTTTCCTCCCGGAACAGGTCGGCTTCCGTTCGCATCTTCTTCAGGATGATTTCCATGCCATCCGGCACCAACCCGCTGGCAAGCAGTTTCTCCTTTAATTTTTGATCAGCTGTTTGGGTCTTGGGATAAACCTCCTCCAGGAAGGCATGATAGGCTTTCTCTGCTTCCTCATCAGTGGTGTCCAGTTCAGTCGCCAGCGAGAGCCGGGCGTAGCGTTCATCAACCAGCTTGCGCAGATCCGACCAGCCGGTCATCCAGGCTGTCAGTGTCTCTTCCTCCAGCTGCTCTTTTTCCAGGTCATCGTAAAGAGGTTGGATCTCTTCCCAGTCCATCTCTAAGAATTTTTCAAATGGGGGTGTTTTCATGATCCTAGTCCTTGTTGTGAGAATTGTTTATCAGGTCGCTCCACCCTGCACTGTACCACAGCAGGTACTCTTCCAGGTGGGAGGTCCAATAGGCATCGTTATGTAAGCCTGGATAGAGGTGCCACTCCAGGGAGACCCCGGCCTCTTCCAGAATATCCCGCAGTGACTCCGCTTCAGCCAGATTCGGATCCCCCTCACTGATATCCTGATAGATGCGGGGGGTGTTTCCGGGCGGAATCTCCTCCAGCCAGGCCGGTACGCGAAACAGATCCAAATAAAAGAGGGGGGAGCTGTGGGCTCCCAGGGACCGGAAGGTCATCCAGTGCAGCAAGCCCAGCCGGATCGCCCAGTTGCCCCCCCGTGACACTCCACCCAATGCCCGGTACTGCCTTTCCGCCAGGGTCCGATATTCAGTGTCAATCCAGGGGATCACAGCCTGGAGCAAGTGGTCCCCGAAATAATTTTCGGCTAAATTTACCCAGGTATCTTCCCGGGGCATAATTATGATCAGGGGAGGAATTTCCCCCCGGGTAATAAGATCATCCGCCACCTCAACCAGTCCCAGGTCCTCCCACTGCTGGTCGGATTTCGTAGCGCCATGCAGCAAATACAGGGTCGGATAGCGCAGGCCGGATTCCAGATAGCAAGGAGGTGTATACACCCTGCCGATAAGCGTCTCATCATCCCAGGGGATCTCATAGGCCTGGACGGTCCCTGTGCTTTCCGGGCAGCTCCCTGCAACCCCTTCCGGGGCAGTCTCCTCGGGCGTTGGGTTTGACTGTTCTTGTGTCGGTTGTGGCGTTGGCGTGGGCGGTTCCTGGTATTCCGTCGGGGCAGGGGGCCCCGCCGTGCCTGGCTTGTAGATCGGGATGGCAGTGGGTGAACTGCAGGAAGTTAGAACGGCCAGGAGAATTAAGGCTGACAGTCCTTTTTGAGGGAAACTGGCCATGCTAGTCCGTGGTTTTCTTTGGCTTTAATTCTGGCAGTGAAGCCCGTTCTTCGTCCGGGCTCTGTTCAGCGGATCCTTCCGGGATTTCTTCCTCTTCCATCTGGATCTTGCCGCGCAAATAGGCGCCCTCTTCAGTGGAGAACTTCACCGTAGTGACGTCTCCCCACACCCGTCCTGTGCTCCTGATCTCCACCTTTTTGGCCTGAATGTTGCTGCGTACAGCCCCGGCCACAATGACTGTATCCGCCTTGATCAAATCGCTTTCCACCCGTCCCTTTTGATCGACAATGATCAAGCCGTCCAGATCGATCAATCCTTCACACAACCCTTCGATGCGGATCCCGCCGGATCCGCTGATTTCCCCTTTCCAGCTTGACCCCTCGCCAAGGATGGAAGTTATCCGGGTTTTCAGGGGGATTGGTTCTAAGTTGGGGGAAGGTTCTTCTTTTTTTCTGAACATAGATACTCCATAACCGCTACACACCTCTCAGGTGCTGATGATTTACCATGAACCGCCAGGCTTTGCTCTGCCAGGGCTCAGGGACGGATTCCAACCCTACCCGCGGTCCGGCTTGTATGGTCTCGGGCGAAATGACTTTCCCCTGGGTGATATAAAGGGGGCCAGCAGCCGAGCAGATATTCGAGCCGTTCAAATCCCCTTTAATATTTAACGCCCGGCAGAGCTTCCCCGGACCATCTGTCCAGGTCTTTCTGATCTGTCCTGTCCGGCGTTCAGCAATGATCTCAAGCCCTTCCAGGGGTTCTATGGCTCGAATTAACACCGCCCCCGGGTTCCCATCTCCTTCGGTCACAATATTCAACATCCAATACATCCCATAGATCAAATACACATAAGCTTTCCCGGCCGGTCCATACATGATCTCCGTGCGAGGAGTCCTTCCTGCCCGGCAATGGCAGGCCAGGTCCTCTTCTCCACGGTAAGCCTCGGTCTCAATGATCACTCCGGAGATCCGATTCTTCCCTTCCCTGCGGACCAGCTTTTTCCCGATCAAATCCCTGGCGACCTCAACTGTATCCCGGGCGTAAAATGTTACTGGCAGTGGTTCCATGGTAGAGATATTTTACAACACTGTCCGGGAATTGCAGCTCAGAAAAACGAAACCAGCCTGTCCAACAAGGAACCTATTTCTCGGTTTGAAATCGTTGATCCAATTCCAGGGTGCATGCCAATCCTTCGGCAAGTGAATAACGGGGCTGATAATCAAGCAAGGCTCCCGCCCGGGTGATATCCGCCCGCATCCTGTTTACGCCCCCGCTGGCTTTGTGGTTGTAAACGACCTCTGTTTTAGCTCCGGTGACCTCAATGACGCTGTTTGCCAGCTCAAGGACGCTATGCTCCCGGCCGCTGCCGATATTGATCGTTTTGCCATCCACGTCCGCGGCGCTGCCGGCTCTGGCCAGAGCTGAAATCACATCATCCAAATAGACAAAATCCCGGGTCTGGGTCCCGCTGTTGTGTATGACCAGGCTGCCACCTTTTACCGCCTGTCTCAGAAAATTGGGGATCACCGGGGGATGGTCAGCCGGTAGATGCTGTCCCGGGCCGTAGGCGTTAAAGATCCGCAGGGTCACCGTTTCAATGTCCCACAGGCTTCCGATGGTCTTGATATAATATTCCGCCGAGAGCTTGGAAACCGCATAAGGAGAATCAGGTGCGGGCACCATTTCCTCATGCAGGGGCTGGGCGACTTGCGCACCATACACCGCGCCCGAGGACGTGAAGACAACCCGCTTGACCCCCACATCGCGCATGGCTTCCATCACGCTCACCGTTCCACCCACATTGGTGCTGTTGTACTCCCGAGGATAAAGGATAGACTCCTGGACCGCCACTCTAGCAGCCAGGTGATAGACGCATTCCACCCCCTGGAGCAGGGTCCAGAGTTTGGGACGGTCAAGCATATCACCCAGTTCAAATTGAACGCCTTCAGGAATGGCTTCTTCCAACCCGGTCGAGAGATCATCCAGCCCCAACACCTGGTGCCCATCCTGAAGTAACTTCGCTGCCAGGGCGGAGCCTAAAAAGCCAGCCACGCCAGTTATCAATGTTTTCATAGGGAAATTTCCAGTCAATACCACCCCAACAGGGAAGGAAATTATAGCACGAGAAGGGAGGTGTCTCAGAAGTTTATTATAACCAGGCCGCACCAATAATCTTCCGCAATCTTGTCAAGTAAAATAGATTTCCTGTCAGGCAGGGGTTGAATCCGTCTTCCCCGAACCATAAGTGTTGATACAATACCAATAACTACAGAAGACCTTTAGACAATGTCCTCATTTATTTCACGCACGCGCCGCAACCACGGCCTGGAGCACGCCACACTGAATTTACTAGCTCTGTCCCATCCCGGGAAGTCTTTTGCTGGGCATTCGGATGGAAGCGGTTTCTGGATCCTGGGCAAGATTTCCAGCCAGGAATTAACCCGGACAATCGAGGATGCCCTGGCAAGGCTGCGGGCAGGCCAGGCCAACCTGGCCATTCACAAGAACTGCGGCACCAATCTGCTGGTCTCGGGTTTTGCGGCCGGGGTGGCCGGCACGGCAGGTTTAATTGGCGTTGGCCATAAAACCCGCGACAAGATCGAGCGCATCCCTCTCATCACCCTTTTCAGCGTTGCTGCCCTGCTCCTTTCCCGACCGCTGGGCCCACTGCTGCAGCGTGAGGTCACGGTGAACGCTGATCCGGGAAATCTGCAAATAATCGGTATTACCCGGCATTCCCTGAATGGAACACCCGCCCACAGGATTCGGACCCAGGCTTGATATGAGTAATTCCTCTCCTTCCGTTTATCTCTTGCACGGCAATGACGAGTTCGCTATTCGTAGTTTCCTGGATGAGCGGCTGAAAGCGAGGATGGGGGAATCCTCCGATACCACCATGGACATCACTACTCTGGACGGGCGGACGAAGTCCCTGGAATCCATCCAGGCAGAAACTCATACTGTGCCCTTCCTCACCAAGAGAAGGATGGTGGTTCTATACCACCCCCTCTCCCTCGCCAAAGGAAAAACCAAACAGGGGAAATTCCTGGAGCTCCTGGAATCAATCCCCCCTTCCACTGCCCTGGTGTTGATCGAGGACAAGGCCCTGGAAAGAAAGCACTGGCTGCTAAGCTGGGCCAGGGACCATCCTGACCAAGCCTGGTCCCAGCTGTTCACCCTGCCCAAAGGGGGAGCCATGACCCGCTGGATCCTGGACCAGGCCCACAACCTGGGTGGTGAGTTCAGCAACTCCGCTGCCCAGCTGTTGGCCAGTTATATCGATGAAGATCCCCGGCTGGCGAAATCCGAAATTACCAAACTGCTCACTTATGTGGATTTTTCCAGGGCGGTCAACGAAGAAGATGTACACCTGTTGGTCGCTGACGTGCGCCAGGGAGATGTCTTCGAAATGGTAGATGCCATTGGCTACGGCGACGGTGAAAAAGCTCTGAACATGCTGCACAGGCTGCTGGAGGAGAGTGAAGCTCTGCCGCTTTTCGGGATGGTCGTGCGCCAATTCCGGCTGCTGATCCAGGTCCGCGAACTCCTGGATGAAAATCCTGGCCTGAGTCCCGATGATATGGCCGGGGAGATTGGCGTGCATCCTTACCCGATCAAAAAGATCACCCCCCAGGCCAAACTTTTCACCCTCCCCCAGCTGAAAAGGATCTACCACCAGCTTTCGGACGTGGACCAGGCCATCAAAACAGGGCAGCTGGGAGATAAACTGGCCCTGGACTTATTAATCGCATCCCTCACACAATAAAAACAAACCTATGACCCTGTTAGAGCCCATCCCTTCCATCCGGTTAAAGAATGGCTTAGAAATCAAATTAAAAGAAATCCACACCGCGCCCCTGATCAGCTCCTGGGTATGGTACCGGGTAGGTTCCCGGGATGAGATCCCGGGCATCACGGGGATCTCCCACTGGGTGGAGCATATGCAGTTCAAGGGGACGGAGAAGTACCCCGCCGAAGTGCGGGAAAAAAACATCGCCCGGGCAGGAGGTACCTGGAACGCCTTCACCTACCTGGACTGGACCACCTATTTTGAAACCATGCCGGCGGACAAAATCGACCAGGCCCTGGAAATCGAAGCCGACCGGATGGTGAACAGTATTTACGATCCGGAAGAAGTCGAATCCGAGCGCACAGTGATCATGTCAGAAAGGCAGGGACGGGAGAACAGTCCCAGCTTCTGGCTCAATGAGGCAATCCACAAGGCTGCCTTCCAGATCCACTCCTACAGCCATATGATATTGGGGGATATGGTGGATTTGGGAACTATTCAGAGAGAGGATCTCTATCAGCATTACAAAACCTATTACGCGCCCAGCAATGCGGTGATCTCTATCGCGGGCGATTTTGAGACAGAGAGCATGCTCAAGCGCTTAAAAACGCTTTACAAGGACCTGCCGGAAGGCGCTGATCCTCCCCGCGTGAACCGGCCGGAACCCACCCAGCGGGGTGAGCACCGGCTGACCGTAGAAGGTCCCGGCGACACCGTCATGGTGGATGTAGCCTACCATGCCCCGCCAGCCAGCCACGAGGATTTTTTCCCGCTCTTGATCCTGGACAGCATTCTCTCCGGGCCCCAGGGATTGAATATGTTCGGCGGGGGAGGGATTTCCAACAAGACCTCACGGCTCTATGCCAAACTGGTAGAAGAGGATGAGGTAGCTGTCAGCATCAGCGGTGGAATACCGGCCACGATCGATCCTTATCTGTACAGCATAAATATGATCGTCCACCCTGCCTCAACGCCAGAAGCCGCCCTGCAATCTCTGGATGGGGAAATCCAGCGGCTGCAGGATTCTCCGCCCAACAAGGAAGAGCTGGCGCGGGCGGTCAGGCAGAACCGGGCCCTGTTTGCCTACGGAGGAGAAAGCATCACCAACCAGGCCTTCTGGATGGGCTTTTCAGAAATGTTCGCCAGCTATGACTGGGTGACCGGGTATCTCGGCAACCTGAAAGCGGTGACACCCGGGGATGTCCAGCGTATCGCCCAGAAATATTTACTCCCCAAAAACAGAATAGTGGGGATCTATCTGCCCCATAACAAGGGAAATAATCACTCATGAGCAAGCAGGAATTCGCAGCCTTGAAAACAGAAAGTCTCCCCGGTCCCCACGACATCACCCGGACTGAACTTGGGAACGGGATCGTATTATTGGTCCGGCCCAACCACAAATCCCTGTCGGTCGCCATTTCCGGTTTCCTGCAGGCTGGCAGTCTGTATGACCCTGAACCGAAATTGGGGCTGGCAGATTTCACGGCGACCACCCTGATGCGGGGCACCGCGAACCGGACCTTTGGCGAGATCTACAATGAATTGGAATCCATGGGCGCCAGCCTGGGGGTCAGTCCGGGCGCCCACACAGCCGGGTTTGGCGGCAAGTCCCTGGCGGATGATCTGCCGCATCTGCTGGCGCTGCTGGCAGATGTGTTGATCCATCCGATCTTCCCTAAGAGCGATGTCGAAAAAGTGCGCTCACAGCTGCTGACAGGCCTGGAGTTGCGAGCCCAGGACACCGGTGAAATGGCTTCCATGGGATTCGATCAAATCGCTTATGCAGGCCACCCTTATCGACATCCTTCCGATGGCTACCTGGAAACCATTCAGGCAATTAAACAAAAGGACCTGGTGGATTTTCACGCCAGGCACTACGGACCCAGGGAGATGGTGATCGTCATCACCGGGGCGGTTAAACCTGAGACAGTCCTGACTTTGGTGGAAGAGAGCCTGGGTAATTGGTCTAACCCTGACCAGCCTGATGTCTTCCAGGTTCCGGAAGCTGCTCCCCTGGGTGAGACCACTCGGGCCCATCACCCGATCGAGGAAAAAAGCCAGGCGGATATCGTGCTGGGCGTGGTTGGGCCGCGCCGGAAGTGGGAGGGGTTTTACCCGGCCCTGCTGGGCAACAGCATCCTGGGCCAATTCGGGATGATGGGCCGGATCGGAGACTCGGTGCGTGTTCAAGCAGGACTGGCCTACTATGCCTACAGTTCCCTGAGCAGCAGCATCGGCCCGGGGCCGTGGACAATTGCCGCAGGTGTTGCTCCTGAAAACCTGGAAAAAGCCATTGATTTGATCAAAACCGAAATCAAAAAATTCATTGCTGAGCCCGTCACTCCCCAGGAACTAGCTGATGTGCAGTCGAACTATATCGGCAGGCTGCCGCTTTCGCTGGAATCCAATAGCGGCGTGGCCTCCGCCCTGCTGACCATGGAGCGCCACCAGCTGGGATTGGACTACCTGCAGGGATACGAGAAGATGATCCGGGACGTCACCCCGGACTCGATCCTGGAGGCCTCACGAAAGTACCTGGATCCTGATCGGCTGGCGATCTCCACCGCGGGGCCACCCTTATGAACCTGTCCTCCGGCATTGACCTGATTGAGATCGGGCGAATCCAGAAAGCCCTCGAGCGCCACGGTGAGCGCTTCCTGCAGCGGATCTACACACCGGCCGAAATCCGGGGTGCCCGCGGCAGCGCCCCTGAGCTGGCCGCCCGTTTCGCAGCCAAGGAAGCAGCCTCCAAAGCCCTGGGGACAGGGATCGGACCTGTGTCCTGGAAGGAAATCGAAACGGTCAATCAACCCTCCGGAAAACCCATCCTGCGCCTCTCCGGCCGGGCCAAGGCCATCGCTCAGGCGCAGGGTTTTGAGACCTGGTCTGTAAGCCTGACCCACTCCCGCGGCATGGCCGCGGCGGTAGTGATCTGTGTGGGGGATGCAGTCAACGCCTGACCGGGGACCGGGGGTCGCCGGAGTTTACCCCGAGAGCAGCGAGGGGCAGCCGACCGGGAAAATCGTCTGCCCTATGGATGAATTCAACCAGGATGGCAATAATTGAATTAGGGGGGAATACAAATTTCAATCTCTATTCGTCTATCAACTCTCTTTGGACTATGTTGATCAAGCATACGAACTGATAAAAACGATTCCTGGAAATGAAAGTTTCAATTTGAGTTCATAATTGGTTCGAGCCGCTACCTCTATCACACTCAATATCGAGGAAGGCTCAACAGGTCAATCTAACAAAGAACAGGCACACTTCTTAAGTTTGGCCATTCGCTCCTCTATAGAAACAGTCGCATGTCTGGATTTGATCCAAAGAAGGCAATCTATATCTTCCGATGACCTTAACACTGCCCGGAAGATCGGTAGAACCCTATTCTATAAACTCACAAGATCCCACAAATCTATAAGAAATTAACCGCCCACCTTCTATCTGCTTCTTACGGTCTCTTTACCCCCCGTCTCCTTACCCCCGTCCGGCTGCGAAGCAGCCGTTCCTGGCTTCGCGGGGAACCAAGTGTCAAGGCAAAGTTAAAATATCCTGCAGTTCGCGGGGAACCAGTTGCCTTCCCTGCCCTTTCAAGATAGACTAGGGGATAAGGTTTTCAATGAAAAGAATTAACGAGCAAATCACACCCCCAGACCTGAAGGAAATCAGTTTCTTGCGGGAGCTGCCGGAAAAACGGCGCCTGTTCCTGGCTTCCAGGCTGAAAACGCGCCGCTACTCAGCCGGCACCCGGATCCTAAAACAGGGAACTCGGGGCGGATTTTTGGGAATTTTAGAACGCGGGGAGATCCTGCTGGAGAATCCCGACAGTCAGCCCCGGTCTCTCCTGCCTGGCGACCATTTCGGGAGCGCCATGCTGCTGTATGATAAATCCAGCGGTTTCACAGTAACTGCCAAAGCCGATACCATCCTATGGGTACTGGATAGAAAGGACTGGCTGTCCCCTACAGTCACCCCGCTACCACCCCGAAAACCCCTCCTCAAGCCCAGACAAATCCGGTCCCTGGTGGTGGGATCGATCCTGGTTGCGGCACTGTCGATGTCGATATTGATCCTCGGCCCCTCCCTGATCGACCGGGTCACAACCACCCTTCCCAAACAGTGGGCTGATTCCGGACGAGCTGCCTGGGCTGAAAAGTACCTCCAGGTCCTCACCCGCTGGCAGCCGGATTCGGCCTTGAATTTCGGCTACCTGGGAGACATCCTGGTTCTGGAAGGACAGGACCAGGAAGCCATGCAGGCTTACCAACAGGCCCTTGAGCTGGACGAATACCTGCCCTGGATCCACAACAACCTGGGTGTTTTGCTCCTGAAGGGGGACCAGCCAGACCTGGCCGCAGAGCATTTTCAAACAGCCATTGAGCTCAGTCCCCAGAACGTCACTGCCTATGTCAATCTGGGCAGCGCCTACTACGCCCAGGAAGATTGGGAAGCAGCGGCGGCGGCTTATGGGAATGCCCTCGATCTGGACTTCAGCCTGCAGGATACCAAGGCAGCCTGGGCAGGATTGATCCTTTCTGAAAGCCGCCTGGTAGAGGCCCGCCTGGTCTGGGAATATGTGCTGCTGGAAAATCCCCGTCATCCCCTGGCACTGCAGGGATTAGGAGTTGTCTCCCTGCTGGAAGGGGATCCCACCCTGGCAATGATGTACCTGGATGCTGCCCGCTATCTCCAACCCGAGAATCCGGCTCTCTACCTGTACGCCGGTATGGCCCTGGAAGAGCTGGAAAAGACGGCTGAAGCGGCCGAAGCCTATCAGTATGCAGCCGAAAACGGCACCAATTCCGATCTGGTCAGCCTGGCTGAGGCCCTGCTGGAGGTGGTTTTAGACCTTCCTGGAGGGGCAAATTAGCCCTAAAAGCCCTACCTTTCAGGGATGTTGAGTGATTTTTTAAGAAAATCCAGCTATAATCATAGCAATTGAAGTAAAAGGAGAGTGCAGGCATGAAAAAATATCGCATTATCGCTGTTCTTGCCATCATGATCGCGTTATTGATTCCCGGCGCAGTAAACGCAGCTGGAACCTTCTACTGCAGCACCAGCGTTGCCGTTGGCGGAACCGGCACCCTGACTGATCCCTGGGCCTGCAGCGATGCTGCCCAGCTGCAGAGTGTGGTCGATGATCAAATCTGCGACGTTTACAGTGGGGGTGACCTGTACCAGATCTTCCCCGCTTCCTACCGCTATCACGTCATCACCTGGTACAGCGTGGATGACTGCCGGATCACAGCGTCCTATGACTATGCCGGCTATCCTCCCTCCACGGGCGTAGAGATCGGCACGCCGTATATTGTGGGCGGTGTCGCCCTGCTCGGCGCGGGATTGGTAGCCGCAGGATTGTTGATTCGCCGCAAGAGAGCGACTGCCGCAGTTTGAACCTAATTCTGCCAGCGTCTGAAACTCAACCGGCGCTGGCAGCCTATACTCTGAAATCACCAGGCCCTTCGGGACAGCTCTGACTGTCCCGTAAGGGACTGCCTGTTAATGAGAACCCGATGGTCTGGTCCAGGCACTTTATTCCATTCCAATTAGCATGATTAAACCCCGCCGCTGGATACCAACGATCCTGCTGATAACCGGAGGCCTGCTGCTGTTCTGGGCAGCCCTGGTATCGGTTAATCCCCTCTTATCCAACTATCAAATTGTGGAAGGGGAGTACTTGCTTTTCCCGCAGCAGGTCAACCTGCCTCTGCCGAAAATCGCCTCCATCCGCAGCACGGAAGCCGCCCCGCAGGACGTCTTTTTTTCCTTGGTGTACAGCCCCTTCACTCCCACGCCGACCCCCACGCCCACACCCACCCCTGTGCCGGCCGGGCCGGTGACCCGCCTGATCATCCCCAGCATCGGGGTCAACCGGGCAGTGGTGCCCCTGCGGCAGTACCGGGACGCTAACGGGGTCATTCAGTACGATACCAACTCGCTTTTCGCCACCAACAGCCGCCTGGACCTGGTCGGACAGACCCTGACCTCAGTAGACCCGGGCCAGGGCAGCAACATCGTGCTGGTGGGACACAACTACAATATGGGCTGGTACGCCTGGGAAGGGGTATTCGTCAACCTTAAGAAGCTAAAGCCGGGAAACGACATCCTGCTCCACACCAAGAACGGGGGAGTGTATAAATACAAAGTCAAGAAGGTCGTCCAGGTGCCCTACGTGGCCCGCACCGCAGCCGAGCTCAACCAGCACCTGCAGTACCTGGGGCCCACCAGTGATGAGCGGGTCACCCTGGTGACCTGCGGGGGTGCCTTCGGCTCCTGGTCAGCCCGGATCTATGTGGTGGCGAAGTAAGGGGGAGGGAGCTGCGCTCCCGACTGGAGACCGGGGTTGGTGGATTTTCTCCCGGGGCCATTTCCGATGGCACGCCTAGCTGGGATAGACTTGGACCGCTTGCGGTGATTCTTGAATACCAGCGAGAGGGGATCGACAAGGCTCCGATACAGGAAGGCCTGTCGCGGCTGAGAGAAATGAATGCGCAAGGATGTTGTCTCGTCGGACATCCGGAATACTGCTGACAATTCAGGTTCACTAACACCCTGGAGCTTGTGCTTGAGTTTGTTCCACCGGAGGTGTTTTTCGCTCTGTGTTTTGTATCTGGTCAGCATGCAGTCTATGCTGTTATATCAAAATCTCTGCAAATTTTTTGTTATTGGGTTATAGTAATAATCAGATTTGATTTCAGAGCAGCGCAATCGTCCGTGAGAGAAAATGAACAGCACAGATTATGACCGAATTATCGCCCAGGAACGAAAAGTCCTTGTTTCAATTAATGAACAGGGCGAAAAATTCATTCCTGAATTTAAAAGAATAACGACTTCTTACATCCGGGAATTGTCAATCAAACTCATAAAGGGTTATTATACACATAGACCAGAAGTAACCAGAAACCTTGGCGCCGAAAAGTTAGAAGAAATGAAACGGGAATTAAAGGAAATTCTCGATACATTACCAGAACAAACCAGTAAGCGGCTTGATGACAGTCAGATCTGGCTTCACCGGGTTGGAATACCTGATCATGCGACATCAGATATGACGTATTCCTATCAATTTGAAAAGAGGTCAAACAGATCCATGGATCAAGCGATCAGAGATTTGATCGGTTTAGTTGGCTCAGTTTTAATCAAATATGGATACATTGAGATTGGCAAAGACTTTGAATGGAAACTGACACCTGGTGGTATTCCTCAGTTTGCAGACGATCTCCCATCCAAAGGACTGGACCATTATAAGGCATTAAGTAAACTCATTGAACAATACAAGAATATCCTGGTTGAATATGTTTATGCAATCCAGAATCTCAGGAAAGCAGAACAAGCCAAGAAATCAGCTCAAGCTGATGGACTTTGGGATTAAATTTAAAGAAATCTCCTAACAACCTGCCCCCTCCCCTTGCCCATTTGATACGCCATTATGTCTTTTGAAGACTCTCCAGCACGGGTGAGGGCTACCTTTCATAAACTGCAAATTATCGTTTTCCTGCTGAATATTTGACTTTTACCACCTGTCCTGAGCGAAGTCGAAGGACCAGGTCCCAGGTATGCCCCTCGGTCCTTAACCTCGGGATTGAGCGCTGGGTAACCGGAATTTACCCTCGCTCTTAAATCCTGCCGGGATATACAAAAAAACCAATCAAGGCCCTTGATTATTTGAATTCAGACGCGGCTGCTCCCTGATCAGGAACCCCAATCTGTCAGCAGGTAGCGGAAGTACCAGTCGGAAAAGATCTGGGGGTAGTCTTTCGACCGCAAGAGGTCAAACCCCTGCAGCCCGGTTGTAAAATACCCTTCCTGGTAATCCACATAGAATGCCCCGGTCCCGGGGTTGGAAAAATCATACAACATGATGCGCTGGATGGGGCAGTTATGCCTTTCCAGGCAGTTGTTGTTCACTGTATATGCCCTGCCACCCTGATCAACTTCCACGACCAAAAACAAGTGTTCTCCTGTTCCCCCGTAGGTGTAGAGCACATCACCCGGCAGGAGAGGGAATCCTGTAAAGTTAAACCGGTCCAAGGCTTGTTCCCGGGATCGAAAAGCAAACAGGTAATAGTCTTCCTCACTAAAGAACACCCAGGGCCTTCCATCGACCACCGGGTCGCCCAGCCAGAACTGCTCCAGCGGGAACTCCTCGGGCAGGACCCCCGCGTCCTGGAGCATCGCCCCCGCCAGAGGACCGCACATCAGCGATGCATCCTCATAATCCATATCTTTGATATAGTCAATTTCCCTGGCGATGTTGCTGGCCTCAGCGTGGGTCTCAGTGACATAGTTTGAAGATATTTCCGCCAGGGCGGCGGCCCAATCTGGCACGGATATCCCGTTGACCAGCGAAACCGGATCGCGGCCTGTAGCTCGCTGGATCTCTTCCAGCAGCAGCCTGTAGATCTCCGGCAATCGATCCGCCGCATTCAGGGTAGAGGTAACCACCAGGTAGACCTGGTCCTCGAGGACGATCAATCCCCCATCCACCCAAACGAAGCTCCTTCCGCCACCGCCAAAAATACCCCCTTTGCTGACCGATCTCCCCCGGGAGGAAATTGCCGCGTTTTCAATGTAATTAGGATCATCCTCCACGATCCCCAACACTTCATAGGCGGTTTCCTGCAGGCCGGCAGGCGCCTGATCATACAACCAGGCATAATACAGCGCCAGGTCCCGGGCAGAATAGGTGTTGGCATAGGAATAGCGCCAATCGCACCAACCGGTCACGCTTCGGGAGACAAAGCTGGGATCGACCACACCGGCGGTCAGGCCTTCATCCCATTCGGCCAACCCTGAAGCCGGGCTGATCCCCACCACCTCCCGGGACCAGGCATTGAATTGTTCCAGGGGGTTTAGATCGGTATCGCTGTGGTAATTCACATAGCCCAGCACATCCCCTGCCGCTTTGTTGGAGCTGGTGACAATCATGTCGTACATGCGGGACAGGATCCAATTTTCCCGCAAGAGGGGGAGGTATTCCTCCGGGATCTCTCCAGTCTGACTCCAGTATCTGACCGGGACCGAGGTCCAGATCTCAGGATCGATCTGGGAGAGGGCGTAGAGCAGCAGCGGGCCTTTGAAGGCGGAGGCAACCGGCATCTGTTTCTCCGGCAGCACAGCGGCCAGCGGGCGCTGACCAGTGACATCATAGACCAGGAGCGTGACCTCCCCGCCAGGCACCCCCTCCTGACAGGTTTCCTCCGCTCGAATCACCTCCAGAAATTGCTCATTATACGGAAAATCCTCCCCCAGATCAGCAACAAGGCTGCCGTGCAGGGAGAAGGAAGGTTCCTCCGTCGCGGTAGGCAGCGCTGTGCTCGTAGG
Organism: Chloroflexota bacterium; assembly: GCA_011039385.1. Taxonomy (GTDB): domain Bacteria; phylum Chloroflexota; class Anaerolineae; order Anaerolineales; family UBA11858; genus B10-G9. The sequence continues at coordinate 41,381 of DRBO01000158.1, forward strand.
CGTACCGGGGATTTGGAGGGTGGCCGAGGGTTGGGGGCTGACCGTCGGGGAGGCAGGATCAGGAGTGCCCGTGGGAATGGTTGCCGGCTGAGGGGTAGCGCCATTCTGGGCACAGGCGGACAAGAGGGTCAAACCAGCCACTAATAAGTAGTATCGGCCGCAAAGCCATAGGGTTCTTTGATTGCCAGCCAAAAAGGATCTAAGGGTAACCATTCATTTGCTCCCTTCTCGTGCTGATCAAGATCAGCGTGTCCATCTCTAAATTAATTTGAAATACTAAATGCGATTCTCCCAAGGGAATGGTTCTCCTGGACCCGGGCCCGCGCGCTCCTTCTTTGTGTCACACCATATGGTAGCCCAACTGCCAGAAATTGGGTAGTAAGAACCTTGAGCGCAGTGGGCCCGGGCCAGGCAGGGACATCATGCTGGAGGGGGTGAAGGGGAGACATGGTGACTGGGAGAACTGGATCTGTTTTTACTTGGTATGATACAAACAGGGTAGGAACCTCATTTATAACGATACCCACGGGAACAGCAAT
>DRBO01000160.1 GCA_011039385.1 Chloroflexota bacterium
GAATCCCTGCATGGCCGCGACTTTCGTGATCGCCGCTGTCAAGGTGGTTTTTCCGTGGTCGATGTGCCCCATGGTGCCCACGTTCAGGTGCGGCTTCGTCCGTTCAAATTTCTCTTTCGCCATAGTTCTTCTCCTGACCTAAAAAATGTCTAAACCTCTTGATTGTTTATATGTGGGCAGCATCAGCCACCAACGATTATTTTTTTCGATAATTCCTCTGATACCTTTGAATAATGATCAAACTCCATGGTAAACGCTCCCCGGCCTTTAGTTGCTGACCGCAGCTCGGTCGCGTATCCAAACATTTCAGCAAGGGGGACCATGGCCCGCACTCCCTGCGTGCCGCCCGGATGAGCATCCATTCCCAGAACATCTCCCCGTCGGGCGTTAATCTGCCCAATTATATCACCCAGGAAATCTTCGGGAATGACAACTTCAACTCTCATGATCGGTTCCTGCAATACGGGTGCCCCTTTCTGGATTCCCTGCCGGAAGGCCATAGATCCAGCCATCTTGAATGCCAGATCACTGGAGTCCACTTCGTGAAAGGAACCATCCACCAGGGTAACCTTGACATCCGTAACCGGGTAGCCGGCCAACACCCCGGATTCCGCGGCGGAGAGGATCCCTTTTTCTACTGCCGGAATATATTCCCGGGGAATCGCACCACCTTTGATCTTTTCCTCAAAAACGATCCCGCTGCCATCTCCCAAGGGTTCCAGGTTCAACACCACATGCCCGTACTGTCCATGGCCCCCGGTTTGCTTGACATGGCGGTAGTCCACTTTTTCCACCGGGCGGGTAATGGATTCTTTGTAAGCAACCCGCGGGCGGCCAACTCTGGCCTGGACCTTAAACTCGCGCAGCATGCGGTCAACAAGCACTTCTAAGTGCAGCTCGCCCATGCCGGAGATCAGTGTCTGACCTGTATCACCATCCACACGGACCTGGAATGTGGGATCCTCTTCTGATAATTTCTGCAGCGCTGTGGCCAGCTTATCCTGGTCTGCGGCGGTTTTAGGCTCAATGGCGACCATGATCACCGGATCCGGGAAGGTAATATTTTCCAGGATGATCGGGGACTTGGGATCACAAAGCGTGTCACCTGTGAAGCTGTTCTTTAGGCCGAGCACCGCGGCGATGTCACCCGCGCCAGCTGTGGTGATATCCTCCCGGCGATCTGCGTACATGCGGATCAGCCGGCCAATACGCTCGCGCTTGGCCTTTCCAGGATTGAAAACTGAAGTGCCCTGCTCGATCACACCGGAGTAGATCCGAATGTAGGCCAACCGTCCCACGTAGGGATCGGTGACAATCTTGAATACCAGCGCGCTGAGGGGCTCATTATCATCCGGGCTGCGGGAGATGCTTTCCTCTGATTTGGGCTCATTACCCTCTACGGGAGGGATATCCAACGGGGATGGCAGATAATCCACCACAGCATCCAGCAGGGGCTGGACACCGGTGCTGATCAGGGAACTGCCACACAGTACCGGCGTGAGCTTATTGTTAATGACCGCTGCCCGGAGGGACTTCTTGAGTTCCTCTTCGCTGATGATCACCTCTTCGAGGTACTTCAGGGTCAGATCCTCATCCGTTTCAGCGATGACCTCAACCAGATCGTGACGGGCATCTTCCACCTGCTCCACCAGGTCTTCCGGGATATCTATTTCCACCGGGGAGCTGCCCTCATGGTCTTCCCATATATAGGCTTTGCGGGTGATGATATCCACAACACCCTGAAATTTATTCTCAACGCCGATAGGTACCTGGATGGGAATAGCGTTGGCGCCAAGCCGCTCGCGAATCATGTCCACTGTGCGCTTATAGGAGGACCCTACTCGGTCCATTTTATTGACAAAACAGATCCGGGGGACTCGATACAGATCAGCCTGCCGCCAGACTGTTTCGCTCTGAGGCTCAACACCCTGTACAGCATCAAAAACAACGACCCCCCCGTCAAGTACTCGAAGAGATCGCTGGACTTCTGCCGTAAAATCGATGTGGCCAGGAGTGTCAATGATGTTGATCAAATGCCGCTTCCAGACAGCAGAGACAGCAGCAGAGACGATCGTGATTCCTCGCTCACGCTCCTGGTCCATCCAGTCGGTAACAGTTGTCCCATCATCGACAGAACCGATTTTATGCGTTTTGCCTGTGTAATACAGGATCCGCTCGGTCGTGGTTGTTTTACCCGCGTCGATGTGGGCAATGATACCAATATTTCGGAACTGCTCTAAAGCGTACTTTCTGGCCATACTTCCTTATTTAATATAGCTAATTTTGAACTAGACCCGGAAGTGAGAGAAGGCCCGGTTGGCTTTGGCCATGCGGTGGGCTTCTTCCCTCTTACGGATTGCAGCGCCTTCATTATTAACGGCACTGAGCAGCTCTTCTGCCAGACACTGGTCAAAAGGCATCCCTTTTCTAGCCCGGGCTGCTTCCAGTATCCAGCGGGTTGCCAGGGTAAACTGGCGGTGAGTTGGAACCTCCATGGGTATCTGGTAGGTCGCACCTCCGATCCGGCGGGGGCGAACTTCCATGCGCGGGGACGCATTCTGCATAGCCTGCTCAAAGAGCTCAACCGGATCCTTGCCAGTCTTTTCAGCCATGATGTCAAACGCGCCGTATACCAGGGTGGCTGCTACGTTCTTTTTGCCTTTTTTCAAGACGTGATTGATAAACGTCTGAACCCGAACGTTGTTGAAACGCACATCGGGCTCAATCTTTCTCCTGTCAGCACTTCTCCGTCTCATCTGTACTCTCCATCAAGTAGTTAAAACACTCACTTATCCCACCCGAACTTAAGGTGCTTTTGTTCCGTATTTTGAACGGCCCTGTTTGCGGTCATCCACGCCGCTGGAGTCCAGCACACCACGAACGATATGGTAGCGCACACCAGGGAGGTCCTTCACACGGCCACCACGAACCAGCACAACAGAGTGTTCCTGCAGGCCATGGCCTTCACCAGGGATGTAAGCTGTTACCTCAATGCCATTGGTCAGCCGCACACGGGCGATTTTCCGCAAGGCTGAGTTCGGCTTTTTGGGTGTCATGGTTCGCACGATAGTGCAAACGCCCCGTTTCTGGGGAGCACCTTTATCCTGGCGGATTCTGCGCTGTTTCATCGAGTTAAATGTATAACGCAGCGCAGGAGCTTTGCTCTTGGTCTTTTTGTCTGTTCGTCCTTTGCGGACTAATTGATTAATTGTTGGCACATTCGCCTCCGTCCTAATCCTGATCTCTTTTCAAATAGCAAGGCCATCGATTTTGCTAGATGGCCTTGGATCGCTCGTAAACCGCTATTCAATCGTTCGTTTTTGCCCTGATCTATTAAGGGACAACGAAAAAGAATTTTAGCACGCCAGTATAGCGGCGTCAAGCCAGTCCATCTCGATTACTATACGATCTTCTTGCCTGCGGCAAGACTGCTTAGCGGTTACCCAAACCCAGTAATCCTGTGCTCATGCGTGGGATTTGGGTCCGACTGTCCTCCTTCCCAAAGGTGATTACTTCGCCTTCCTCGGTGACCGCTTCAATGGCCAACCCCAGGCTTTGCATTTCTTTTACCAGTACCCGGAAAGACGCCGGGATGCCGATCTCTTCGATCGGTTCGCCTTTGACGATTGCCTCATAGGCTTGCACACGACCGACTACATCGTCGGATTTGACCGTGAGCATTTCCTGCAGGGTGTGGGCAGCCCCATACGCTTCCAGAGCCCAAACTTCCATCTCGCCAAATCGTTGACCACCAAACTGGGCTTTGCCGCCCAGCGGTTGCTGGGAAACCAAGCTGTACGGCCCAGTGGACCGCGCATGCACTTTATCCTCAACAAGATGGTGCAGCTTGAGAATGTTCATCACGCCTACGGTGACTGGATTGTGGTAGGGTTTTCCGGTCTTCCCATCATACACTACCTGTTTACCAAACAGCGGCAGGGGAACCCCGGTTTTTTCAACCAGTCGGGTTGCTTTTTCTCTCAATTTTTCCAGGTCTACTTTGTCCAAACTGCCAGGTTTTGGGTCACTGACATGTTCGATCCACAGCCGCAAGCAGGCAGTCACTGCCCGCTCATCCTGGATATCACGCTCATTATAAGGAATTTCCTGGTCCTCGAAGAACAGGATCTGGTCAGGATCATATCCCTTCTCCTTCAGCCATTCGTACAGCACGGAGCGCCGGGCATAGATTTCATCTGAAACTAGCTTGTAGACATCGTATCCCAATTCTCCCAGCCAGTGTTCCAGGTAAAGCCGGCGGGCTTCAAAGTTGTCCTGCAGATCGGAGGGTTCATAATCAAAACCATCCAACCATTCCCAGGCTTTCTGCTCAGCCTCGGCCCAAGCCTGATCCATCAACCAGGAGCGGGCGAGTTCAGCCTCGATTTCGCTTTCCCGGGCACCGTCGAACACCGGTGTGATTGCCCTGAATCCCAGCTTACGGGCAGCCCATCCTAAATGGGCTTCCAATACCTGACCGATATTCATACGGCCAGGCACACCTGTTGGCGAAAGCAGCATATCCACCGGGGTTCCATCTTCCAGGTAAGGCATATCTTCTACAGGAACAACAGTGGAGACCACCCCTTTGTTCCCGTGTCGGCCAGCGATTTTGTCGCCCGCGGTGATGCGCCGCTTCTGGGCTACAAAAACCCTGACCATTTTTTCCACACCAGCAGACAGATCCACATTGTCTTCCCGGGTGAACACGTTGACATCAATGACCTTACCTCGCTGCCCATGAGGCATGCGCAGGGAGGTGTCCTTTACGTCGCGGGATTTTTCACCGAAGATCGCTCGCAGCAGCCGTTCTTCCGGTGAGAGTTCCTTTTCACCTTTGGGGGAGATTTTTCCCACTAAAATATCATTAGGGCCGACTTCAGCGCCGATACGGATCACACCGGTCTCATCAAGATCCTTGAGGGCGTCCTCACCGACATTGGGAATGTCACGGGTGATCTCTTCCGGCCCCAGCCGGGTATCCCGGGACTCAACCTCATGTTCCTCTATGTGGATGGATGTATAAACATCGTTCTGAACCAAGTGTTCAGAAATCACAACCGAGTCCTCAAAATTGGCGCCTTCCCAGGACAGGAATGCGACCGTTACGTTCTGTCCGAGAGCCAGATTGCCTTCCACCGTGGAGGAGGAATCTGCAATGACATCGCCTTTTTTAACCAGCTGGCTCTTTCGGACAATCGGCCGTTGGTCAATGCATGTGCTCTGATTGGAGCGTTCATACTTCCAGAGTTTATATTCTTTGTTTTCATTCTCCTTATTACGGATGATAACTTTATCACCCACAACAGAAATCACTTCACCATCCTCTTCAGCCAAGAGCACCTGCCCGGAATCCAGGGCAGCCGGTTTTTCCATCCCGGTTGATACGGTGGGAATCTCCGGGTTTAGAAGGGGAACTCCCTGGGCCTGCATATTAGATCCCATCAGGGCCCGATTGGCGTCATCGTGGGAAAGGAAAGGAATCAGGGCGGCGCTGATACCAACGATTTGGTTGGGCGCCACATCAATATATTCAATGTCTGTGGGTTTCACAAACAGGAAATCCGAGTGATGGCGGGCAGAGACCCGGTCTTTAACAAACTCATAGTGCTCGTTAATTTCCGCGTTGGCCTGAGCGATAACAAAACGATCCTCTGCGTCCGCAGCCAAATACTCCACTTCTTCGGAAATGTAGGGCGTAACCAGCACTTCCTCGATTTTGGCTTTTTTCATAGCTGTTATCATTTTTCCAGTGATGCGCTCCCCGGCTTTGCCCAGCACTTTCTTTGTGGAAGGATGGATTACATCCTCCCGCAGCTGTGCGTTTTCTATTTCAGGATCTTTCGGCGAAACAACATTGCGGACCTTGCGGTAAGGGGTCTCAATGAATCCATAGTCGTTGACCCGGGCATAGGAAGCGAATCGGCCAATCAAACCAATATTCGGTCCTTCGGGGGTCTCGATGGGGCAGATGCGGCCGTAATGGGACTGGTGCACGTCACGGACATCAAAGCCAGCCCGCTGACGGTGAAGACCGCCGGGTCCCAGGGCTGAAAGCGTCCTCTTATGACGCAGTTCGGAAAGCGGGTTGGTCTGGTCCATGAATTGCGAGAGCTGGCTGGAGCCGAAGAACTCCCGCAACGAGGCCACCACAGGGCGGATGTTCACCAAGGTTACCGGGGACATCTTCTTTTTTCCGCGGATGGACATTCTTTCCCGAATCACCCGCTCCATGCGGCGGATGCCAACCCGGAGTTTATTCTGGATCAGCTCGTCCACAGTTTTGATGCGGCGATTGCCAAGATGGTCGATATCGTCCGGATCCTGCATGTTGTTGTTGATCTCGATCATGCGGCGGATCAGGTAGTAAATATCCCATTTGGTGATGGTCAGGTGAGAAATGGGGACCTTGCCTCCCAGATCATATTTCTGATTCAGTTTGTACCGCCCAACCCGTTCCAGATTGTAGCGCCTGTCATTAAAGAGCTGGTCCTGTAAAAATTCTCGGGCATTTTCTACTGTGGCAGGATCACCCGGTCGCATACGCTTAAAGAAATCAATCAAGGCCATCTCAGCAATAGTCATTCCATCAGGTATGTCCCAATCTGGTTCCTGAGCGAAACAAGCTGGAATGAACATGCGGTCGGGATTGGTGTCAATGTCCTCAAACAGGGCAATCAGCTCTTCGTCTGACCCAGTTTTAATTGGAGAATCCTTCAGGCCGTCATCAACAGCGGCCAGGGCACGCAGGAAGATGGTTACCGGAATGGTCCGCTGGCGGTTGAACCGGATGGTCAGATACCCGGTCTTGCGGGTCTCGAATTCCATCCAGGCGCCCCGGTCAGGGATTAATTTTGATACTGCCAGCCGCCGCCCAGTCGCCCGGTCAACCTCGGCTTCAAAATAGACACCAGGAGAGCGGATCAACTGTGAGACAATCACGCGTTCGGTACCATTAATAATGAAGGTCCCTTTATCAGTCATCTCCGGGAACTCACCCATGAAGATTTCTTGCTTGATCGGTTCCGGGACTTTTGCACCAGCCAGCAAGACAGAAACATACAGCGCAGATGCATAGGTCAGGTCCCGCTCGACACATTCCTGCACGGAATATTCCGGGGGCTCAAAACGATAATCCAGTCCCCACTGCTCTGCTTCCGGGGATTTACTGGGGAAGTACAGCTTCATTTTCCCGTTGTAGGATTCAATAGGTGAAATCTCATGAAATAATTCTTCGATTCCCTTATCTTTGAGTCGTTTGAAGGAATCCAGCTGGACTTCAATCAGGGGTGGCAGCGGATACCGATAGCTGATACGAGCGTAATTTTTGGCTTTATCTTCTTGAGCCATAGAATTTCCCTCTTCCTTTTTGTACTTGACCAAAATGGCCTACAGCGGTTAATATACGCGTAAGTACGCCCCGGTCTTTTACCAGGGCATGCGATTGTGCCTTGAATCTAAATTTGGATACCGTTTTTTCCAACGAGTATCCTCTGGGCTTGTTTTTAACCCAGACACACAATTATATAAAATATGAGGACAACGGTCAAGGCATAGGGCAGAACAATCTATGCCCTTGGCAACTGCCACCAATTATGGATATAGAACACAAATCAGGTTTTATCGCCGTCATGGGCCGTCCCAATGTCGGAAAATCCACGCTACTTAACCGTCTGCTAAGACAGACAATTGCTGCGGTTTCTCCTAAACCCCAGACCACACGCCTGCAGCAGTTGGGCATCCTGACCTTGCCAGAGGCCCAGCTGATTTTTATCGATACCCCCGGTTTACACATTCCCCAGCATAAATTGGGGGAAATGATGAATCAGGACGCCTTGCTGGCCCTGGAGGATGCCGATCTGGCCCTGCTGATCCTGGATGGCAGTAAACCTCCCGGGGAGGAAGACCTGATCTTCGGGCAGGCTTTCTCGAATTTGAAATCCAAACCCCCCGTGCTGCTGGTACTAAATAAATTGGATAAAATCTCCCCGGGGGATCTCGATGACCGAATCGCTCAGTACCAGGCCCTGATGCCTGAAAGCTCCTTGATCGCAATTTCCGCCGCGAGCGGTCAGAATCTAGACCAATTGGAAGACCGCCTGATCCAACTCCTTCCGGAAGGCCCCCTGCTCTATCCGGAAGATCAGGTGACCGATCTGTATGAACGCGAGATCGCTGCGGACTTGATCCGGGCTTCTGCTATGAATTTGCTGGAAAAAGAACTCCCCCACGTAATTGCGGTGCGGATTGATGAATATAAGGAGAGAGAGGGGGGGAACGCATATATCGAGGCGACCCTGTTCGTGGAACGCGACTCCCAGAAAGGCATCGTCATCGGGGAAAATGGGAAGATGATCAAAAAGATTGGCTCGGCGGCCCGCCGGGAAATTGAATCTATGAGCGATCGCAAAGTTTTCCTGCGATTGCGGGTCAAAGTGAAGAAGAATTGGCGCAATGACCCGAATGCCCTGCGCTTGTTTGGTTTCAAGAAATAAATATCACTGAAGGGAATTCACGTCTACTAGAAACCAGGTCTCTACTGGATCACACTGAACTCTACGCTAAGTTCCGCCTTATTGCCTGCCTGATCCAGCGCCCTCACAACCAGATCATGAGACCCAAGGACCAGCTGCCAGGGAACAATGAAAGGACTGATACGCCTGGATGCCAGCAGGGTGTCATTCATAAAAAAATCCACCTCTTCAATTTCTGCGGGATTGGTAAATTGTACTTCCAGTAAAAGGTCTTCTCCCTTCTGAAAGGTAATCTTGCCATCAAAAAGATCAGTGACCAGAACAAATTCCGGGGGTGTATTATCAACAGATACGATCAGTGATCTCTTCTGGATTTGCTGGTTCTCCTGAATAACCACTAGCTGCAAGGCGTAAATCCCTTCCGCCAGATCGCTCGTGTCCCAAGTTCCAAGGCTTCGATTCTCGGCCGGGGAAGTGATATCCTCTCCTATCTGCAGCCAGGAACGCGGATTCAAACCAATCCCATACTGCAGTCGAGCCGAGACAAACCCCTCTTCCGGTATAGAGCCACTTATCCTCACCCTGCCCCGCACAAAAGACAGATTGTCTGGCGTTGTCAGGCGAAGCGCATCGTCATCCTGGTTGGCGTCCTGCAAATCGAATAAAACTGGAGGGACTTCAATCCCCGCGGTTTCCGCCCAGGTGTCCGCTAGCGGTGGCACATTAAGGTAGACGCGTTCTTCTATCTGTGCGGCAGGCGTAAAGACAGATGCCAATAGCCCTGTTTCGCGGTTGACTTCTAAAGCCTGGTAAAGCCCATCCAGCCCCAAAGGTTCATTCCCTTGAATGAAAACCTCGCGAACGATCCGAGGGCAAAATTCTGTCGGAAGATCGCCAGATGGATAACAGACATCTTGGGTGATAATGCCTGGGGGCATCTCCCACTCTTCAGCCTTAAAATCCTGGGAAACATATTGGGTGACCGCTCGCCATAAATCGGCAGAGATTTCAACCGGATCGATGCCTATCCTTTCCACCTCTGGAGCAAGCCCGCCAGTCCAGGCACCTACCACGATCTGTGGGGTGTAGCCAATCACCCAACCAGACTGTCCACCGGGTACATAGCCAGTTTTTACGCCTGCAGGCCGGCCAATGCGGAACACATCGCTTGTTTGAGGATCCAGCCAAGCTTCCTTGTCGCTTAAGACATGATTGACCAGGTATGCTAATTCCTCATTGATGACCTTTTTTTCCAGCAGATAATTGTTTTGGGAATAATCCAGGCCTGCCTGGTCTTCTATATGCAAGATCCCCACCGGTTTTATTTCTAGGCCTGTTGCATCAACCGCCCTGCCCTTTAGATAACCTCGATTTACAAACACCCCAAAACCCTGCAGCAGATCAGTCATCTTCAAGGGTGAATTCTCAGTAGCAGATAGACTGGTCAGATTTGTACCTGCTGGAATAGAAAACCCAAAAAGCCCTAGGGTGCTTCGGAATCGGGGAGAACCCTGAGTATCAAGTAATTGTTCTGCCGGCGAAAGCAAATCATTTACCAGTGCGGTGCGCATGTTGACAGGGCCCAGGAACTCTTCCTCTCTGTTTGTCGTTGGATGCAGATCGGTGAAGATCAAATCGCGTTCAGGAAGAGGGATATCCCACACCAGTGAGGCGGGTTCAAAACCCTGTGTGAAAGAATTGAGGTACAAATAAGGGGTGATCAGAGTGCCAGGATCACGGGGTTTGTCCAGGCTGGCGGAATCCCCGGACTCAGTTACCCCAACCATCCCCAGCAGTTCCCCCGTGAAGGGATCGTACACCACCAGATCCATTTCCAAGGGGTCATTGAGCTCCAGGTAAGGGCCGCTGTACCTGGGGAGCAGCCTGGCAGCTTCGCAACCAGATCCCAGCTGAAGATCCTGCTCATAAACCCGCTGGCGCATGATTTCCAGCGTACAGGTTAATGCATCTTGCAGCTCACCATTCAGCGTGGAAATGATATCCAAGCCGCCACGAAGCAGCCGTTCCTCAGGAATAGATTCTCCTGCTTCAGCTAACACATAGGACACAAATGCGGGGGGGGACAAGTCATCATCAGACTCTGGATCCGCATAAATTAGCCTGGCCCTGGCTGCCCTATCCGCCTCACCTGAAGAGAGAAAACCAGCCTCGGCCATATGCTCCAGGACTTCGGCCTGATTTTCCCGGGCCGCTACAGGAGCGTCCTGTGGATTCAGGGCAGGAAAAATGGCCGCAGCAGCCAGCATAGCAGATTCACCCAGATTCAGATCCCCCAAATCCTTTCCAAAATAAAATTCTGCTGCCTGGGCAACCCCATAGATCTGATTGCCGTAGTAGGCACTGTTGAGATACCATTCGAGGATTTTTTCCCTGCCATAGGTAGCGATGACTTGGTCTGCCAGCAAATGTGTCCGGATCTGATAATAAGGGTGGTCCAGTTCCTGCCAGAGAAGCAACTCTTTCACAAGGATCTCGGGGAATGGATCCTCTCCTCCATCCAGAATATTGACCCAAAAAGAATCCGATCGCTGGAAGTAATCTGGGTCAACGGCGGCCAGAGTCGCCAGAATCAAATCCTCTGGCACCTCACTGAAAAATATGGTTTCCCCATCTGTGATGGCTGAATATCGCCGGACGGCAATGGCTGGATTGTCAAATCTCCACAGGACTCGCACTCCATCCCGATCGAGTATCCGGGAGGGTTCCAGCAAGGACCCGCTGATGGGATCGAGCAGGACTTCCAATTCTTGGGGAGATGGCAGATCCTCGGTAATCTCTGTGTAGAGGCTGACTCCATAAATCACACCCGCTGAGGCCAGAACGCTGACCACCGCCGCAAGTAGAAAACCGATCGTTCCCAGGGGATTGGATCGGCTTTTCGCCTGTCTCTTCTTTCGAAACCGCAGGAGATGCAGTTGATATCCCATAATCAGATCTTTTCAGCTGATTTTTTCAGCAACATATGCCATCAGCTCTCTGGCGGAGGCCAGGTTTTTTTCACTTGGACCGCCCAGCATTGTGGCCAACTCCTCCACTCGCGCTTCCCCCTCGATCTCAAGTACTTGAATTGCCGTTCTCCCTTCGATCAGGGATTTCACCACCTGGAAATGCTGCTGGCCAAAACCGGCCAGTTGTGGGAGGTGCGTGATGCAGATCACCTGGTGCTCTGGCGTGAGGCGGTAAAGTTTTTCTCCCACAACTGCCCCTATCCGTCCCCCAATTCCTTGATCAATTTCATCAAATACCAGCGTTGAGATATGATCAGCCTGGGCAAGCACATTTTTCAAGGCAAGCATCAAGCGGGAAGTTTCTCCTCCCGAGGCTGTCTTGGCAAGGGCTTTAAGCCCCTCTCCCGGGTTGGTTTCCACCAGGAATTCAATTTTTTCAAGCCCATCAGGGTAATATTTTACGCGTTGTCCGGTCTCATCTATGACCCCTGCTGGATCCTCCTCTGACCTGAAAGCAATATCAAATCGAGCTCCAGCCATCTTCAAGTCATTCAGCTGGTCTTCCAACTCAGCGGACAGTTGCCGTGCTCCTTCCTGTCTGGCCCGGGTTAGGTCCTGGCCACTTTGCCCAAGTTCTACCAGCAAACTCTTTTCGATCTTAAGCAGCTCATCAATCCGAGTGTTCCTGCCTGTGATCTCGTCCAACTCCACCCTGGCTTGATCACGGTACGCGAGGATTTCAGGTATATCCTGGCCGTATTTTCTTTTCATTTCCTGGATCAAGGCCAGGCGCTCCTGGGTTTTGTCCAATTCTGCAGAATCAAATTCGAGGTTATCCAGGTAGGATCTGAGCTCCTTACCAAGCTCAAACAAACCATCACTCAAGCCTGCTGTTTTCCCCGCAAGGCCTTCCAGCACAGGATCGATCTGGAATAATTCATTAGAAGACCGAACAATCTGACCGACCAAATCCATTACTGTAGGCTGGTTTCCAGGCGCATCATCCAGGATGGTGAGGACCTTTTGACAAAGATCGGATAATTTTTCTGCGTTCACAAGTTGATTTCGGCGTTTGGCAAGCTGTTCTTCCTCGCCTTCCTGCAATCCCGCCAGCTCGATCTCTTCGATCTGAAAAGAGAGTAAATCCTTTCGTTGGTCCGCTTCCAGGTCAATCTGCCTTAACTTTGCCAACTCCCTCTGAGTCTGGCGGAGATCAGAATAGACTTCTTGGTAAGCTTTCAGCAATTCAGCTGTATTCGCATAGCGGTCTAACAAGCCCAAATGCTGACTGACCTTCATCAAGGAGAGGTGTTCTGACTGACCATGGATATCCACCAGGGATTCACCCAGCTCGACCAGCAGGGCAACATTGGTCCGGTGACCGTTCACCCGGGCGATATTGGGCCGATCCGCCCTCATCTCACGGGTAAGGGTAAGGTATTCGGTCCCATCCAGAATTTCCTCTTCTTTGAGGCGCTTGAGCAAACTTTCTTTGATCGTCGGGGGGATTTTAAATACCGCTTCCACACTGGCAAAATCGCTTCCCTGACGCAGGGCAGACATATCCACCCGCGAGCCAAGGAGCATTTCCAGCGCTCCCATAATGATGGATTTTCCTGCGCCGGTTTCCCCAGTCAGGATCACCAGACCGGGATTGAATTCCAATTGCAGGGAATCTATTATGGCGAAATTTTTGATGCGCAGTTCAACAAGCATGTTAATTTCTTAGCTGGTGATAGATATAAAACGTGATGATCAGAGCATAAGCCAGCCGCCAAATGATCGCGACAAGTCCCCCCAGTAATCCGTAACCCTCTATCCAGTAGGTTTCATACAGGTAATAGATCGGTGGCACAAGGCTGGTTAATAATGCAGCCCCACTCATCACAAATTTCAGCAGGGGGGAACGCCGGTTTTTAATGGCTTTTTTGGTTGCCAGCACGACAAGATACCCTGCCCCTATGGCGATCAAGATGTTGTAAAAGCCAAAGTAGGCTCCCAATCGACTGCCAAACAAAGCGATCACAGCAGTGATAAACGCCGCGATCAGATGGTCAAACCATTTTGTGGTGATAAATACCTTCTGCTGAGAACGGATACAATCCGGACAGCGGTAACCCGTCGGGGTATGTGTCGCGCATTGGATGCAGATCGGTTTATTGCAGCGGTTGCAGCGCAATTGTGTTTCACGCTTGGGATGAAACGCGCAGGTAAGTGTTTGTTCAGTTTCTGACATTGGTTTTTTTTATGGCTGGATTTTGGTCCATATAGGGAATCAAATTGCGATAAAAGTAGCCAGGGTCCTGGAAGCGGACAAATCGGACCATATTCTCGCTAGCGCGAATTTCTACCCGGTCATCATTATCCACTTTGATAGCCGGCTGACCATCAATGCTGATAACAGCTTCATGGGAGGTGTGCACGGTCACAGAAATCTGGACAGACTCCTCCAGGACCAAAGATTGTTCAATAGAAAGATGCGGGGCAACTGGAACCAGGATGATATTTCTCAACTCAGGCGAAAGGATTGGCCCCCCCGCCGCCATCGCATAGGCGGTGGACCCTGTAGCGGTCGAGGCAACGATCGCGTCTGCGACTAATGTGCTCAAATGCCTGGTATTAATGAAGATTTCCAACTCAACCGGGCGGATAGTTACGCCCCGGCTGATCACCGCATCATTCAGGGCATGCCAGCGGCCGAATTCCTTCCCCTGCCTATACAGCACAACTTCTAGCATCATGCGCTTCTCAATCCAATAGTCGCCGGCCAGCAAGCGCTTGAGGGCTGCAGACCATTCATCACGCTGAATTTCAGTTAAAAATCCATACCTGCCCAGATTAATTCCCAGAATTGGCACCTGGGCGGGAGCGCTGATATGGCCTGCCCTCAGCATGGTTCCATCTCCACCCAGCGCTATCAATAAGTCCTGCTGGCCGTTATTTACCCCGGTCCTGAGGATGGACTCGTCCATGCGGCCCAGAAGCACTTTTTTTCCCTGCGCTTCCAGGGAAGCACCTATCTCTTCAGCCAGGGTATATGCCTGCTCGCTTTTCGGGTGCACAGCAATCGCGATGCTGGTAAATTCAGTAAGGGCTTTTGCCATAGGGATATATTTTATCAATCCAATATATGACCAACATTAAAGAGAGTCAGGAATCCTTATCTCCAGGATGCTGAAAGAGGCTCTCAGCCAAAGAGGTGCTGCCGGGAATGGTAATCTCACCAAAGGCCGCCTCGAATTTTGCCAGATTATCACCCAGGGCCTTGTAAATCAACTTCGCGCTCAAGGGGCTCAATAAGATCCGGGAAAGGAATTTGGGCGCGTTCAATCCCGGCAGGATCTGGGCAAAATCAAATACAAACTCTGATGGGGTGTGAGTGATCCTGGCCAGATTGGCATAAGCTGCATCCAGGTCAGGAGGATACGAAATTGGGGGAATCTTAAGTTCCCGAGGTTTTTTTTCCATTACCGCTGCCTTACTTATTCTCTGCAGTCTTAGAAGGGAATATCATCCTCATCCACTACATCAGCCGCTCCACCGCCAGCGCCGGATTGCATGGCCTGATCTTCTGCCCGGGAGGATAAAAAGGTTACATTCTGGGCAGTCATCTCAAAGCTCGCTGCTGGTGTGCCATCATTTCGGGTCCAGACCCGGGGGCCGCCAGTTTCGGGATCCGGGCGGAGATACCCCTCAACCAGAACCTTGCTTCCCTTCCTTAAATATTGGTTCACAGTTTCTGCTCTTCCGCCCCAAACCGAGACGCGAAACCAGGAGGTCTCCTTTACTTTCTGCCCACTGGAGTCCGTATAGACCCGATTGGTAGCCACTGACATATCCGTGACTGCCTGCCCACTCGGCAGATAGCGCATTTCAGGGTCGCGGCCTAAATTTCCAACAATGGTTAATTTCTGATACACAATTCCTCCTCTTCAGCAGCACATCACCCGATCCTGAGGGGTGTAAGGTACTGCTTTCTATTTCAGAATATTATACACTGTCTCAGTTTACCAAACTTGACTCCAGGGCGAATCCTGTCTGGATTAGCTCCCCCTGTTCTGAATACTCACTTGGGGAGGACCTCGCGAGCGATCAAATCGGAGAAGCTGACTGTCAGGGCAGTATCCCCGACTGAGCGGGCGTAGACCCCAAATGACCCGTAGATCCTTTGCTGAACCTCAGTGGAGAATTGGGAGATACCATTAATATAGATATGGATCTCATTCTCAGCAACCAGAACGGCTAACTTTGTCACGCTGGGCGCGCCCACAGGGATCGAGGCACTTCTTGTCCAGGGGTAAAGGGTCGTAGTGACACCCGATACGTACCTGTCTAGGCGGACCTCTCCACTGCAGGAAAGCGCAAAACGGTAATATTGACCGCTCCCAATCACACTGAACAGGAATCCATATTCATCGCGAGCAGAACACAACACCGGGTTGGCGGTTATCTCCGCATAAAAATCACCCACATCAGGTTTATCCCTGGTGCCTGCAAGATAGGTCCCAGATTCATTTATGATGATATTGATCTCCCCATTCCCGATATTGATCTGCCCGCGCTCATTCTGAGGGAGTGACCATCCCTCCGGGGAGATAAATTGATCCTGATATAAGACTTCGCCCAATTCCACCATCACCCCAGGTGTGGGTGTGATTTTCAGGGTGGGCGTTACCACTGGCGTTTCTGTTGGTGGGAACCAGATCACCGTGGGTGTACTCGTTGGAGGTGGTGTCAGGGTTATTGCAGCCGTGGGTGTGTCCTCAGCCCTGGGAGCTTCCAAATGCAGACAGGCAACCAGGAAGAAAGCGGTCAGACTGATACAGATCTTTTTCATCATTCGCTATCGCTGGATTACCTGGGATCTCTCCGGACCCACAGATATGATGGTCACTGGTACGCCTAGGAGAGATTCGAGAGCTTTTACATATCCCCGGGCGGCTTCAGGAAAGTCAGCCCATTGCCGGGTGGAAGTCAAATCCTCCTCCCAGCCAGGCAATTCTTCGTAAATCGCTCTCATTCCTCCCAGGTTTCCAGGACCCATCGGTAATCTCTGGTGGATTTCTTCCCCGATCTGGTAAGCCGTGCAGAGTTTTAGCTGATCAAATCCTGAAAGAATATCCAATTTGGTAAGGGCAATCTCAGTAATCCCATTAACGCGAATGGCATACCGGAGCAGGACAATATCCAACCAGCCAACCCTGCGAGGCCTTCCTGTTGTGGTCCCAAATTCATCCCACTGGTTCTGTCCTGTTCCCCGTAAGCGCGTGGCCAGATCTCCTTCCAACTCAGTCGGGAACGGCCCTTCACCCACCCGGGTCTGGAATGCCTTCACAACGCCAATTACGCGATCCGCGGAGCCAATCCCCAGGCCAAGACCAACCAGTGCCCCGGGAGCAGTTGGTGTGGAACTGGTGACATATGGATATGTCCCATGGTCCAGATCCAAGAGTGTTCCCTGGGCTCCTTCCGCCAGGATCATTTTTCCTTCGGCCAATGCTTTCTCGGCATATGCGCCGGTTTCTGAGAGATA
Organism: Chloroflexota bacterium; assembly: GCA_011039385.1. Classification (GTDB taxonomy): domain Bacteria; phylum Chloroflexota; class Anaerolineae; order Anaerolineales; family UBA11858; genus B10-G9. The sequence goes on from DRBO01000160.1 coordinate 16,977, forward strand.
GGGCCGGAGCTGTTCAGCATAGCCCTGGAAATCACGGATAATTTTCTGGTCATCCAACGGCTCTTCCCGGTAGACCACTTCCAGTTGATAATTGACTTCCTTGAGATGGTCAGCCAGGGCTTGACTGAGTGCACCATCAACCAGCATCAATTCTGTCCGCAGGCCCGAACGATTAACCTTGGAGGTATAAGCTGGTCCAATCCCCCGGCCTGTAGTACCGATTTTAGCATCACCGCGAGCTCGCTCCCGCGCCCCATCAAGAGCCCGGTGACCGGGTGTGATCAAGTGGGCGGCAGAGGAGATTTTGACCCTATCCGGGTTTACTGACACACCAGCTTCCCGGACCTGTTCGATCTCTTCCAGAAGCGTGGCCGGGTTGATGACCATGCCATTCCCGAGCAGCCCAACTATGTGAGGGTGAACAATGCCAGATGGAAGCAGGTGGAGTTTGAATATGTCCTCCCCCACAGTGACCGTATGTCCGGCGTTATCCCCACCAGAATACCGGGCAACGATATCCGCTTCGCCAGCCAGGAGGTCTACTACTCTCCCTTTGCCTTCATCTCCCCATTGAGCTCCCACAATAATGTTCAGCGGCATAGAATACTCCAGATCCAATTCTTTATATGATTTCCTTCGTGGACAAAGCGATTAAAATACCCGTGTAAAATGCTACATTACAAGATAGAATCATTCTAGCATAAACTAAATCGCTTACCAGACCATCTTTATTTTTTCCAGGTAAGTACCAGGAGAAAAGAATGCCGGAAAGAACCATACTCATCACCGGGGCATGTGGAGAAATCGGCCAGGCCCTGATCGAAGCCCTATCAGAAGATCCTCAAACTACCATCATATCCCTGGATCTGAAAACATTGCCAGGCCACCTGACAGGAAAGACAACCCACTTCCAGGGGGATTTACTGGCCAAGGATTTTATCAAGGAAATTGAAAACAAATACGCCTTCCAAGAGATTTACCACCTGGCTGCCGTCCTCTCAACCACAGCGGAGTACAATCCCTCCCTGGCTCACAAGGTGAACACCGGCATCACCCTTGACTTGCTGGAGCTGGCTGCCCGTCAATCCCAACAAATTGGATCATCGGTGAAATTCTTATTCCCCAGCTCTATTGCCGTATACGGGATGCCAGACCTGGAGACCAAGTCATCTGCACCTCCCGTAAAAGAGACTCAATGGACAGAGCCAACCACCATGTATGGCTGCTCCAAGCTTTACTGTGAAAAAGTAGGCTCTTATTACAGCGATCATTACCATCAGTTGGATGACCAGCCCCCTATCCGGATTGATTTCCGAGCCCTACGTTTTCCGGGGATCATCAGCGCGTTTACTGTTCCCAGTGGAGGGACAAGCGACTTCGGGCCAGAAATGATCCATTTTGCTGCCCAGGGAAAACCCTACAGGTGTTTTGTCCGCCCTGATGTCAGGATTCCCTTTATGGTCATGCCTGATGCCGTCCGTTCGCTCCTGGAACTTTCCAAAGCACCCCTAGAAAAGCTGACCCGCCGGGTTTACAACGTCACCAGTTTCAGTTATTCAGCCCGGGATTTCCAGAAATTTACTGAAAGCGGCTTCCCAGGAGCGCAAATTACCTATCAGCCGGACCTGCCCCGGCAGGAAATTGTGGATTCCTGGCCGGCGGATATTGATGACCAAGCTGCCCGCTCGGATTGGGGCTGGAAGCCAAAATACAATGCCAAGGATGCCTGCCAGGGATATTTGTTGAAAAACATCATTGCGCATTACGCCTGAACAATAAGTTTTTTTTACCATACCTAGCATACCGGATCAGATAGCCAGATCCGGTATGTTGCTATTCAATTCTGTAGTATGATGAGGTAAATTTTCGAACGGCCTAATTAGCTTACAGGTTGAGATAATGGGAAAACACCCTTCAATCACTCCCGGACCTATCGCTCTATTCGGATCCGGTGAAAGCGCGCCGGGAGGTCGGAAGATCTTTGATTTTCTATTCCAATTATCACCTCCTTCACCCCGGGTGAAGATCCTTGAAACACCAGCAGGATTTGAGCTCAATTCAGATCAGGTCGCTTCCAACATAGGCGACTTTATCAATCACCACCTTCAGAATTACCATCCCGAGACCGAAGTCATCCCCGCCCGAAAAAAAGGCACCAAACACAGTCCTGATACCCTTGAAATCGTCCAGCCCATCCTGGAAGCTGATCTGATTTTTATGGGACCAGGCAGTCCCAGCTACGCGGTGCGTCAGCTGCGAGATTCACTCGCCTGGGAATATGTACTGGCCCGCCACCGCTTGGGAGCTGGACTGGCTTTTTCCAGTGCGGCAACCGTGGCAATCAGCGCTGCCGCTCTTCCGGTGTATGAGATCTACAAAGTCGGAGAGGACCTCCATTGGAAGCCTGGATTAGATTTTTTCTCTCCCTATAACCTCCCCCTGGTTTTTATCCCCCACTGGAATAACCAGGATGGGGGCGATGGGCTGGATACCAGCCGTTGTTATCTGGGTCAATCCCGCTTTGCAGAGCTGGCTAAATTACTCCCTGAAGACCAAATCATAGTCGGCATCGATGAAAACACTGGCCTGGTAATCGATTTTCAGGCGGGTTCCTTGCATGGGGTTGGCCAGGGGAATGTGACAACAATCGAGAAGGGTTCCCAGAACGTCATCCCTGCCGGCAAGAAGGTGGATCTAACTGACCTGGGCAGCTTCGAACTTTGCGATCCATTGGCTGGAATCCATGCTTCAAGCTGGGAGGCCGCTCTATTGGCCGCTGATCAAATCACCGAGCCAGTCCTCCCTCCCCCGGAAGTGATTGGATTGGCGGAAGAACGCCAGCGGGCAAGAACGGATAAGGACTGGGAAAAAGCTGATCAACTAAGAAGGGAGCTTGAAGCCCGGGGGTGGGAAGTCCAGGACAACCCTGACGGATATCAACTTGAGGGTAAAACCAAATAACACTTTCGGTACGTGAGTTAACGACATAGCAGTAGAGATCTAGGAGAAAAAAAGATGGAAAACAAACCAGCACTGGGTTATATCGGTCTGGGCTTGATGGGTAAACCCATGGCTTTAAATTTACTGAATGCTGGCTACGAGGTGGTTGTGCACAACCGCAGCCGACAAGTGGTCCAGGAACTCGTTGAAAGAGGTGCCAGGGAAGCTTTTTCTCCCCGTGAAGTCTCTTCCCGGGTGGATATTGTATTCACAAATCTTCCAGATTCCCCAGATGTGGAACAGGTCGCCCTGGGTGAGGATGGGATCCTCTCAGGCGCGAAAGAGGGATTGATCTATGTGGATCATTCCACCATCAAACCCTCTCTGGCCAGGAAGATCGATCATGAATTCCGGGCGGTGGGAGCCTATGCCTTGGATGCCCCAGTCAGCGGAGGTGATGTTGGCGCCCAGAATGGAACTCTGGCTATTATGGTTGGAGGACCGGAGGAAGCTCTGGAGAAGCTTGTGCCAATATTTAATGTCGTGGGCAAATCTATCACCCACGTTGGAGAAGCCGGGGCCGGTCAGATCGCCAAGGCTGCCAACCAGATCATGGTTGCAGCCCAAATGGTTGCCATGGCTGAACTGCTGGTGCTGGCCAAAAAGACCGGGGCTGATCCTGTCCGGGTCGTCAAAGCGATCCAGGGAGGAGCGGCCCAATGCTGGACCCTGGATGTCAAGCCGGAACGCCTTTTCGCCGGCAACCGCGAACCGGGCTTTAAAGCCTACATGCAGGAAAAAGACTTGAAAATTGTAGTCGATACTGCCCGGGAATATGGCGCCCCCCTGCCTTCAGCCAGCCTGCACACGCAGCTGTATGGCGCAATGCTGCAGATGGGCATGGAAAACCTGGACAATTCAGCGGTGATCGGTGTGATCGAAAAACTGGCCGCGACAAATCTCCTGGATTAATTCCCGGGTTGGAAGGAGAACATGTTTTCTTAAGAGGGGCTGTCTGAAAAGTCCAACTTTTCCGATCAGCTCCCCATTTAGAGATGAATTTCTTGTAAAATATAAGTGTTTTCCCCCACTTTGAGAGTAAAAAAATAAGCAAAATATACTAGTCGCCTTCCACCTACTTGACTTTTAGGACAGCCCTTTGTTTTATTGAGGAAACGGCCTTCTGCCGGGTTTTCATTCCTGCAGGTATAATTCGCAGTGTGGGTCTTTGTGGAAAAAAACATGGAAAAAACAACCAAGAAACTTAAACAGATACGGTGGGACAAGAAAACATTCCGGGATTATTTTTTAATCTCATTGGGTTCAACCCTTCAGGCAGTCTCCCTGCGGACATTCCTTGTACCGGCCCGCCTGGCCAGCGGCGGAATTAGCGGCCTGGCACAGATCATCAACAGCTACACCGGGTGGCCGATCGGTGTTATGGTGTTGCTGGGGAATCTTCCCCTATTTATCATGGGCTGGCGCTTTCTGGGTGGCCCTCGTTTTGCTGCCCGTACAGCGTTCGCTATTCTGTCATTTTCCATCCTGGTGGATATCCCACTGCCCTTCCTGCCTGCAGGGGGTATCACAAATGATGCCGTACTCAACACGCTGTATGGCGGCGTGGTAAGTGGTATCGGTTACGGGCTGGTTTATAAAGGCCGGGGCACAAGTGGGGGCACTGACATCCTGGCCAGAATCCTCAGCAGCTGGCGGGGAATCCCGGTCACCCAGAGCTATCTGATTACCGATGCCCTGATCATTTTCCTGGCCGGACTCTCTTTTAGCTGGGAAAATGCCCTCTATTCCCTGGTGCTGCTTTATATCAGCGGCATCGCAGCGGAATCCATCAGCCAGGGCTCGAATGTCCTGCGAACCGGTTTGATTATCACCGCTAAACCAGAGCCGATCATTGAGGAGATTTTCCATCGCCTGAGAAGGGGCGTAACCATCATGAACGCCAAAGGTGGCTACTCCGGTGACGAAAAAACCATTTTATTATGCGTGGTCACCCGGGCTGAAGTTCCCCATTTGAAAACCATCACCAGAGACCTCGACCCGCAAGCCTTTTTGATCATTGGGCAGGCACATGAAGTCCGCGGCGAGGGATTCCTGCCCATCGAGGAAGATTGATCTGATAAACAAGAAAAATACCTGCAACTTTACCTCACCGAACCCGTATATTCAATCAAGGCAGGACGCAAGGAGAACTTGAGTGTGTGACACTGAAGCGCAATGGATTGCTGAAGCAAAAACCGGCGATAAGGAAGCTTTTTCCAACCTTGTCGAAAAATACCATAGACCGGTATATAGCGTATGCTACAGGATGCTGGGGACACCCACGGCTGCGGAAGATGCAGCCCAGGAAGCCTTCATCCGGGCCTACAAGGCACTGGATCGCTATGATCCGGAGAGGTCGTTTGCCACCTGGCTGCTGTCAATTGCTTCCAACTACAGCATTGATCAGCTCAGAAAGAGAAAGGTGACCATCCTCTCCATGGACAGCGAGAAACACGCCTGGCTGGCTCCGCCAGATCCAGGACCCAGCCCTGAAAAGGTGGCTCTGGATAAAGAGAAGCAAGCCCTCGTGCAAACCATTCTGGCTGAATTGAATGAAACGGATCGGGCCGCGGTTGTTCTGCAGTTCTGGCACGATTATTCATACGAGGAAATTGCCGAAACATTGGATCTCAGCACCAGCGCGGTAAAAAGCCGCTTGTTTCGGGCCCGGCGGTTGTTAGCGGAAAAATGGCAGGAAATACAAACAGTCTCGATACCTTCTATCAAACCTGCTGGAAAAAGGATCGCTCATGAATCACCAACAATTTGAAACCTGGATCTTACAGGAAAACGACCTGAATCAGGAACAGCAGCGTGAGCTCCATCTCCATCTGAAAGGCTGCTCCCAGTGCCAGGGATTCTACCAGGCAGTTCATCAACTGGATCATCTTTTCAAAATCGCGCCTGAACCCACCCCGGCGCCAAATTTCAGTGCCCGGTGGATGGGCCGGATCGAACACCAGGAAAGGCGCAGGAATCGGCTGATCCTGGGGATTACCCTGGTGGTGATCACACTGGCAACGATCATCCTGCTCTCAGTAGTTAGCCTGGAACTCAGATCAGCTGTGGACTTCTTCCCGCAAATGTTGTTGGAACTGGTCACCTTCCTTGCCAATGGGATTGTATTTTTTAATCAGATCAGCAATATCCTCTCACCCCTGGTGAGAGTAGGCGCTAAATACTTATCACCTCTCTGGCTGTATGCAATTACCTTCGGCCTGAGTGGAATCACTGGGGCCTGGATCATCACCTCGCTTCATGCCAGATCTTTGCAGAAGGAGTTAAACTCATGAAAAACATCTATCGAATTTTCATCCTGCTGCTGCTCGTCAGCGCAATACTTGCCCCCACTTCTGCCTACGCATCCGGCTTTGAGGATGACAAGGTCATCTTTGGGAGCAACTATACCCTCCAGGCAGGTGAAACCCTTAATGGAGACCTGGTCGTTTTCGGTGGAAACGTCACCCTGGAAGAATCCTCAACTGTAAATGGGGACACCGTGGTCTTTGGCGGAAACGTCACCTCAAAGGGGACCATTAATGGGAATCTGGTTGCCCTGGGCGGCTTTGTGGTCCTGGGAGATGACACCCTCATCCAGGGTGACCTCACGGTGGTTGGCAGCTCATTTGAACAATCTCCGGGCGCAGTCATTACCGGCAATATCGTCACGGAAGAAAACATTCCCTTTGAATTTGAACTGCCTGAAAACGGCCTCTTGGGAGGAGATTTCTCCCTGCCAAGGTTCAAACAGCTGCCCTTTGTCTCCACCTCCTGGTTCTTCATCCGGATCTTGATCTGGACCGGATTGGCTGTCCTGATCGGACTTTTCATCCAGGACCAGGCAGCGGTCATCAACCAGTCCGCTTTTGGTGAACCAGTAATGTCATTCGTGGTAGGGCTGGGCATTGTTGTCCTGGCTCCTTTTGTTTTCCTGGCCCTATTAGTGACCATCCTGCTCAGCCCGGTCAGTCTGGTGGGTATATTCGCCTTGATCGCTGCCTGGGTTTTAGGCCTGGTATCACTTAGCATTGAAGTCGGACGCAAACTGGCCCAGGCCCTCAATAAGACCTTACCGGTGCCGCTTCTGGCTGGCATGGGCATGTTCATCCTGACCCTGTTCTTCAACGGCTTCAGTCATGTGGTGCCCTGTGTGGGCTGGCTGCCTAAATTCATCCTGGGGATCTGGGTGATCGGTGCAGTGATCCTGACCCGTTTTGGAACCAGCGCCTATCCGGAAGCGAAAGACCAGCCTGCAGAAGAGGTCATTCCAGAAACATCCCCAATCAGGGCAATTCCTGAAGCCTTCCCAGGCATAGATGAATTCAACGCCACCAAAGCAGCCCTGGATCTGGCAGAAACTGAAGGGCTAGACCTCTCTACAATCTCCGGCAGCGGAGCTGGGGGGAGAATCACCCTTAACGACGTCCGCAAAGCTATCAAGAATCGGTAATAACAGCAAGGGATAACTTAGCACAAGCCCCGGTTTCCCGGGGCTTGTTTTTTAAGGTGGGAAGTGAACGTTTGGAATAGCTTTTCAATTGGAAAATATCAAAATGGGTTCTGGATACTTGCATATCAAGTTTGGGTGAAGACAAAAAACCTATCTAAAAATGTGCTCCACCCTTATATGCTAAAATAAAAATGCAAGACATCCTCAAATGATGCCTAAGCGGAAAACCTTTATCCAAACACGGGCAATCAGTATATTTCAGACAAATTCCTAATAATTACACCCTGAAGGATCAAATCTCTTGAGAATTCTTGTTGTGGAAGATGAAGTTGATATGGCAAATGCACTAGCCCGCGGATTAACGACGCAGGGGTATGCGGTAGACACCGCCAGCACAGGGCTAGAGGGTGTTGGGCTGGGAACGGTATATGACTATGACCTGGCAATCCTGGATCTCAACCTACCAGACATGGACGGGTTGGAAGTTTGCCAACAGCTGCGGACCGAGAAACCTGAATTGCCTATTTTGATCCTCACGGCTCGGGAAAGAATTGAAGATAAAGTGCTTGGTTTAGATCTATGCGCTGATGATTATCTGGTAAAGCCTTTCCATTTTGACGAACTGACTGCGCGCATCAGAGCCATACTTAGGAGAGAGTTCAGAGAGCGAACACCCTCGCTGATTGCTGGAGATTTGAAACTGGACCCCGTCAGCAGGACTGCTCAGCTGGGCAAAAAGGAATTATCACTCACCCGCAAGGAATTCGGAATTCTTCACTACCTGATGCGATATCCAGGAAGGGTGGTAAGCCAGGAAGAACTCATTGAACACGTCTGGAACGAGCGGGTAAATATATTTTCCAATTCTATCCGAATTCATATCCATTCATTGCGCAAAAAACTGGGCGATAATGCCAACAACCCCCAATACATTGAGACTGTCATTGGACAGGGCTACCGCCTGCTTAAAACGAGTATCACCAATAGCCATGAGAACACCGATGAGATTTCGTGAGCGATTTTCTATCCCTATAACTTTGCGCTGGAGTCTTACCCTTTGGACTGCTGGGTTGGTGTTATTTCTTGGACTTGGCCTTACAGTATTCACAAATGTCATCACTTCTATCCGCATCCCACGAGTCCTCACTGTGGATCTCGTACCAACTCAACTTCCGCTTTCCGGACAGATCACTCCCGACCACTCTTCTCAAGATCCTGCAGCAGACAGTAATGGACATCCTGCAATTGTAGAACAATTTCAAGAGCTCGCGATTCGAGAGGTCCGCCTGATCACAATCGTCGAGATCATAATCTTTTCAATCATCGGCGCGATAGGCGCATTTTGGATATCCAGGCAAGCCTTACAACCTTTGCGCCACCTCAACCACCTCGTATCAGAGATCGAGCCGGGAACCCTTAATCAGCGCCTATCCTTGAGCAGGAGAGAAGACGAAATCAAACAATTAGCCGATGCTTTTGACGATATGCTGGAACGGTTGGAACGGGCATTCGGGCAGCAAGGGAGATTTGTGGCCGATGCAGCTCATGAATTAAGAACCCCACTGGCCAATATGCGCACCAATCTTGAAGTCATCCAAGCGGATCCCAACGCAACGAGGTCTGATTACAAGAATCTAAGCAAGACATTCAACCGCTCACTTGCTAGATTAGAAGGCCTGGTAGAAGATCTCCTCCTGCTGGCAAAAGGAGAACAAGCCATCAATAAGGAGCCTGTCAGTTTAGAAGATTTACTCAACAAAGTGATACAAGAAACCGAGCCACTATCACAAAAACATCAAGTTGAAGTCAAGTTAGGGACGACAGGAAACCATATCATAGCTGTGGATGGACCACTGCTGTCCATTGCTTTCCGAAATCTGATCGTTAACGGCATCCAATACAACCGCGCTGGTGGACAGGTTACGGGCACCGTTCGGGTTGAAGAAGAAACTGCGATTATTGAGGTGATAGATACGGGAATAGGCATACAAAAACACGATTTACCACATATCTTTGAGCGTTTCTATCGAGTGGATAAATCGCAAAGCCAGTACCTTGGTGGCGCCGGCTTGGGTTTATCCATTACGGCCCATATCGTGGAGCTCCACGGGGGCTCTATAGAAGCAGAAAGCGAGCCAGAAGCCGGGTCCTGCTTTACCATACGCCTGCCATACCAGGAATATACATCCAATTCTTAACGGGGAGTTAACACCTCCTGTGCTACTCTTAGATTGAAAAATACATGGAGTAGTTACTTTACAAGGAGGTGAACCCATGTGGAAAAGGGTCTTACTTATCATGGGAGCGATTATCTTGGCCGGTGGATTAGCGATCATGATAATCAACTCCACAGTCTCAGCAGATGGGATCAAACCACCAAAAATAATCGCTCCTGTGGCTCATAAACCAGATTCCATTGATCCTGGTGGATCTCAAGTGGTTTTCCTGGAACCAATTCGCCCGGGAGATGAAGGTTGGAATGCCTGGAATGAGCAGCCGGATCTGTTTAGCGATCAGGGGGAGGCGGTCAATGGTTTTATCAAAGGAACCAGTGATAGTGCTGAGTATCGATGCGTAATTTACCTTGAACCGATCAAGCCTGGCGAAACCTCCTCTAAAGCTTCAGGTCCGGTGTGTACTGCAGGGCCGATTGAGTCTATTACTGGAATCTCCCTTGATTCCAGCTACCTGATCGCGAAATACTATAATTGGACCAACTACTTATATAGATTGGTGGAATACTATGGTGGATCACCCTGCTCACCATCCATCTCTTATGGTGTAACCGATCTCCCCGATAACCTTGACAATAAATTTGCCTCCGGCCAGGCCTTCTCAGACTGCGACCATATCAACGTCTACGATTTCAATAATTACGGTGGGCCATCTTATTATTGCGGGGCTAACTGTTCAAGCTTCTATGCCCTGAATGACGACGTGAGTTCCTGGACTGTGGGGGATTAAAACAAATAAGGGACAAAGTCTGTTAAAAAATTCGTCCCTTTGATGAATCGTAATGCGTTTGAGGTCTTACTACTTCCGATTCTTCTGGCGCTTGATCCAGGCTGCCCCCCATAAGCCAATCGCGCCCAGCCCGAGGGCGATTTCCAGGATCCTCATCCAGGGGATTGCGAGGGTCTCAACTGGGCGGCTGATTTCCTGTTCTGGATAATAGTCGGCTTCTGTGGGCATTGGTTCTTCATCCAGGGAGAGACCATTTTCAAGTTCCTGGGATTCTTCCTCCCAGGCATCTTCTCCACCACTGTAATCCCGGTTGGTCTCCTCCAGGATTGTTTCGGTTTCCCCCTCCGCCATCCTCACGGAATCCCCTTCCTGGCCCGAGTCAAATTTTTCCGGGGCCTTTACAACTTCCTCCATCTCCGCTGCTGGAGCGACTTCTTCTTCTGCAGCTTTCTCTACCGCCAGCACAGCAGGTTCTTCCAGCTCATCAGCTGCGGCTTCCAGCATCACTTCTTCCGCCCTGGGAGCCTCGGCACCAAGCATGCCGCTTTTCAGCACCCCAGATCCAATATCCAGCACCACCACACCAATGAACAGGAATGACAAGGCTGCCGCTGCCAGGCGGTATCCCCACGCCTGGGACCGTCTGTGGGGGACTTCAACCATGGCGGATGTCAACTTAAAATTCCGGGGGACGGAGAGGAGGGGCGTGTGGGTTAAAACTGATTTAACATACCTGATCTCTTCCAGGGCAGCGTTCAGATCAGGATCTTCCTCCATCCTGTTCTGAAGCTTAATCAATTCACGCTGGCTCAACTCACCATCCAGATAGGCAGATAATTGAGCCCACTCCCTGTTGGAGATCTTCATTCTGATGCCACCTCACCTACATGACGCAAACTGGGAGGGAAAAGTTCCTTGAACCCGCGCAAACAATCCTGCAAGCTTCTCCTAGCCCTGGACAGGCGGCTCTTGACGGTACCCAGCGGGCTGTCAACAACTGCTGCAGCAGATGCATAGTCCATCCCCTGGATATCAACCAGGACTACAACCGCCCTGAATTCAAGTTCCAGGCGATTCAGACAGGTTTGAATGGCATTAGAGAGCTCTTTGCGCTGGGCAAATTCTTCAGGATTTTCGGCAGGATCCTCCAACCAGGGCGCTGATTCCAGATCTTCTCCCTGGTCGTTTTCTGGGGTCAGCGGCACAACTGGCTGCCGCTGGCGGCGCCGATACTCGTCATAACAGGCATTGCTGACTATTCTGAGCAGCCAGCTTTTAAAGGATCCCCCTCGATAGGTATGTAGTTTTTTATAGGCAGAGATAAAGGCTTCCTGGGTTGCATCCGCCGCCGCATCTGGTTCGCCAATGACCCGGTAAGCCTGGTTGTAAACCAGAGATTGGTATTCAAGGACGATCTGGTTAAAAGCATCCAAATCCCCTTCCAGTGATTTTGAGATCTGCTCTTTGAGATTCATGGTCTGGATCAAAACGCTACCTGCTGCGGCAGCCAAGCTTCTTTCACCACTACGAGTAGTCCTTAATGTTCAGGGGTCATCAGCCTTGAAGCTGCCCTAACAATTTCTGATAGGCTTCGATGTTGGGGGGATTCAGGGTTACGATTTCTTGGATCACAGCAACAGCCTCGCTTTTTCTACCGGCATCAAGCAGCATATCACCCAAGCCATCCAGTTCTGATATGGCCTGTTCTTGCAGGCCAAGCTCTTTATAAAAATCAACCAGCCGCCGGATAATGAATTCCTCGCGAGGAATCTCAGTATTCAGGCTGGTCAGATAATCCTCAATGACCTCTTTGTCTTCCTTCGGATCATATAGCGCAAGAAATCGATCGATTTCCTGTTCAGCATCTGAGAGCTTACCCAGTCGGTAGCTTAAGTCTACAATGGATATACTGGCCTTCCTGTTTCCAGGAGAAACCTCGCTGATCTCGGCATAGGTGGCTATTGCAGCCTCCCAATCTAAACGCTGGATATCAAGATCTGCCAGGCGCTGCAACAATTTCATCCGAACGATTTCTCCATCCGGAATTGATTTTGCCAGTGCCAGAGCCTTGACATAGGCAGATCTGGCGCTGTCCAGTTCAGCCAGTGGGAAAAAGATCTCAGCCAGATTGATGTATTCCTGGATCGCTTCTTCTTTCTGGCCATATTCCTCCAGAAGATCAATCTGTCGCTGACGGATTTCGATATTCATGGGCTGGAGGTCAATGACCTTCTTTAACATGGTCAATGCCCGCTCCGTTTTCCCCTGGACTGTGTACACATCGGCAACCGCAAGGTATTTGGTCACTGCGCCGTCAATCTTGTTCGTAGCCATCAGAATATCGCCAATCGTGACGTGCAGAGGCAGGAAAGTGGGCGCGTTGCGCAGGGCGAAAAATGCCATTTCCATAGCTGCCCCATAATGGCCCTCCTGGACCAGCATGTTAATATTCTGATGAATGCCCATGATCTGGCTGCGGCGGTCATCCAGCAAGGCATCCAGTTGGGGAAGGATCAACCCCTCCTCACTCTTCCCTTGAGAACGCAGCTCAACCAGGATAGCCCGCCAGTCAGGCCTGAGCAGCATCTCACCTATATGGGTGCTCATCTCAATATAGGCATCACCCCCTTCCTGCTGTTCAAGATCATCCATCATCACTTCATAGAGATGGATTAGATCCTCAACATCTTCCTTGTCAGCCAGAGATGTATCCGCAATCCGCAGGGCTTCCAGATATTCCCTGCTGGCGTCTACCCATTGTTCCATTCCGGCATAATATTGGGCCAGCAACAGACGGGAGGCAAGAGCAAAATTTTCGTGGGGCACTGATTTATTCAGGGAGCGGACGGCGCTTTCCATCCGGCCCAGGTTGCTGAATAAATAGCCCAACAAGAAATAAGCCGCCGGATTGGTATATCCCTCATCAATGGCCTTTTTGATGTTCTCTGCTGCGTCCTTTTCATTTCCTGAGGAAAAGTTCTCAATTGCCTGGGAAACGTGGAGCTTCACTGCGCTGCCATCCTCTAGAATTTCACCCGCTTCAGCGTTCCAGCTCAAGGCAGAGTCCAGATCTCGTCCCGGCCTCTTTTTACCGCTTTCAGCACCTATTTCCTCCTCAAACATCGCTTCCGCAAGAATGATCATTGCCTTATCAACAGCCTCAGCAATAGGGGTCTCATATTCCTTATCTGGTTCAGGTTTTGGGGCTTCAAGCTGCGCTGCCTCAACCTGGATCTCCTCCTCGGGCTCTTTATCAATTGGCTCAGGAATGGGCAGCTGCCGGCCCTGACGGAGTATCTCCCTGGCTCGCAGAGCGATAATATTCTCTGGTGAACATCTCAACGCTCGATCGATGGATTCGGTAGCTTTTACCGTATTTCCGCTGAGCTGCAGCAAACTTGCCGTGTGGATATATTCACTCACCGCGAGTTTCTTTCTTCCCAGTCTCTCGTAGACCATACCCAGACGGGCGTGCGCTTTGACATTTCTAATGTCCAGCTCAAGCACACGTTTCCAGTTTTCGATAGCTTTTTGGATGTCTTCGTTCTTTAAGTGAGCTTCGGCGGCCAAGAGTGAGGCTTTCAGCGCCTCTGTGAGCTGGTTAACTTCCTTGTATATCAAGAACATTTTTTCGTACGGGGCAGGGTCATCCGGGTTAATTTCCACAGCTTTCCTGTAGGCGTCTAGCGCTTCCCGGTATTCCCGCATTTCATAATATGCCAAACCAATATTGGTCATGGCCTTAAAATTACCGGGGTCCAAATCCAGCGCCTGCTGGTAATAAACAGCAGCGTCATTCCAGTTTTTATCCCAGGCGGCAGAGTTGCCTTTCGATAACAGATCCTTCAGCTCTTGATTCAATTCAGTCATAACGTTCTCTCTTCAAAGGATATTAACCAGCATACTCTGCCAGAGAACCCCAATCACGGCCAAATTGGGCTTCAGTGGTGAGCGGGATCTCCAATGAGTACACATCCTCCATGGCAGATTTTACCAGCTTAATGGTTTCCTCTACTTCCTCATCCATCACTTCCAGAACCAATTCATCGTGCACCTGGAGCAGGATTTTTCCTGTTAGCCCAGAAGCCGCCAGCTGTTCTGCCACCGCAATCATAGCCAGCTTCATAATATCCGCTGCTGAGCCCTGGATAGGCGCATTGATGGCTTCTCGCTCCTCCCGGCGCCGGATATTCGCATTTGTGGCCGTCGCCAGGCGTGGAAAATATCGCCTCCGTCCCAGGAGGGTTTCCACATAGCCAAATTCCCTGGCCTGTTCCCGGATTTGGTCTAGATATCCCTTAATTCCCGGAAAACGCTGAAAATAGGTTTCCACAAACTTTTCCGCTTCTGCCAGCGTCAACTCTGTCGTCTGCGTCAGGCCATAAGCGCTCATCCCATAAATTAATCCAAAATTGATCGCCTTGGCATCTCTGCGCTGCTGGCTGGTAACTTCCTCTGGAGGAATATTGAGGATGGCAGCCGCTGTGGTTGTGTGAATGTCTTTTCCCTCTCGGAACGCTTCCAACATTGCCTGATCACCGGCCATATGGGCAGCCACCCGAAGCTCGATTTGAGAATAATCGACTGCCACCAGGAAACAACCCGGGGCAGCTATAAAGGCTTTTCTGACCTGACGTCCCAGCTCTGTCCGGATGGGTATGTTCTGCAGGTTGGGATCAGTGGAGGCGATCCTTCCTGTTACCGATCCGGTCTGATTATA
Source organism: Chloroflexota bacterium (assembly GCA_011039385.1). Classification (GTDB taxonomy): domain Bacteria; phylum Chloroflexota; class Anaerolineae; order Anaerolineales; family UBA11858; genus B10-G9. Next base: position 32,111 of record DRBO01000160.1, read on the forward strand.
AGATGTATGCACACGCCCCGTGCGGGGATTAACCTGAGTTTGCAGAGCATCCACATAGGTGGATTTTAATTTAGTATATTCCCGGTAATCAAGCACCCAGGAAGGAACTTCGTGCTGGTTCCTTAAATATTCAAGCACATCAGCCGAGGTTGAATAATATCCACTGGCGGTTTTCGAACCTCGATCCGGCGGAACCAGCGCCAGCGTTGTAAACAGCGCCTCCGATAACTGTTTGGGGGAATTCAAATTAAACTCGTGGCCAACACTTTGGAAGATCTTTTTCTCCAGCTTCCTCAGATCCGCTTCCAACCTCTCAGACATTTCCGCCAGAAAAGGAATATCCAAACCGATACCTTCCATCTCCATACTGGCAAGGATGGGGATAAGCGGCATCTCCAGTTTTTGGAAAAGCTCTCGGCTCTTGGCTTGTTCCAGATCATACTCCAGCACGGGCTTTAACAACAGCACCATCACGGCATCTTCCACCGCATACCGGGCCGCATCCTGGATGGCTACCTCAGCCATGGTTATCTGCGATTTACCCTTGCCGATCAGGCTTTCAATTTCCTGCATGGAGCGGTTGAGTCTGACCCAGGCCAGTTTCTTTAATCCCAGGTTTCTGGAGGAAGGATTGACCACCCATTCCGCAATCATGCTGTCAAATCCCAGGGGGTAAACCCTTAAGCCCGCCCTGGCCAGCATGACATAGTCGTATTTGAGATTGTGGCCCAATTTGGGAATAGCTGGATCGGTCAGCGGTCCACGCAAGGCATCCAAAACAACTTCCAGATCAAGCTGCTCACCTTCCTGATGGCCAACTGGAATGTAAAATCCCTCAGTTTCGGAAACCGCCAGAGAGATCCCCACCAGCTCTGCAGCCATTTGATCTGTTGAGGTAGTTTCTGTGTCAAAGGCAATCTGAGAGGCAGATGCCAGGGTCTTTTTTAGACCTTCCAGACTCTCCGGGGTGGTGACCACATTAACTTTGATCCCTCCTGGAGATTCTGCTGCGGTCAGAAAATCGCCTTTCTCCTCTCCCTCTTCGCCAAACAGGACCATCTGGCCTTGCTGAACTGTCTTTCCATAGATCTCCTCCACCACAGAGAGCCGGTCCAGCAGTGTATTGAACTCCAATGTCCGGAACAACTCCCTGACTTTCAAGGGATCGAATTCATCTGGTTTGGCCTGATCGAGATCGATCTCAACACCCAAGTCGCTGACAATGCGGGCTAGCTTCTGGCTTAAGTAGGCGTCCTCTTTACCTTCGACCAGCTTGGACTGAAAGCGGCCTGAGACCTCAGCGATGTGCTCATAGATATTATCCAGGGTCTGGTATTCTTCCAGCAGCTTGACCGCTGTTTTTTTTCCAACTCCGTACACACCAGGGATATTATCAGAACGATCACCGATGATAGCTTTAAAATCGACCACCTGTTCCGGCCAAACTCCCAGGGTCTCCTTGACATCTTCCCGGAAGTAATCCTTGGCATCCCGCAAGGACCGTCCAGGCAAATTAACTGAGATGCGCTCATTAACCAGCTGCAGCAGATCTTTGTCGCCCGTGATGATTTTCACCGCCAGGCCCTGATCCACAGCCCAACGCGCCAGGCTGCCCAGCACATCATCCGCTTCGTAGCCCTCCATTTCTGCCCGGGGAATATTAAAGGTATCGACCAGCTCGCGGATCCTTTCTATCTGCGGTCTGAGATCCTCGGGCATTTTTTCCCGAGTTGCTTTGTACTCGGGAAAAATCTCATCGCGGAACGTCTTTCCAGTATCGAAAACTACCGCTAAATAATCTGGCCGCTCCTGTTCCAGGAGGCGCAGTAGAACACTGGTAAAACCATAAATCCCCGCAGTGGGTTCCCCCCTGCTGGTCAACCAGCGGGCGGGGTTGGTGCCGCCACTGGTCAGCGCATAATAAGTCCGATAAGCAAGAGCATGGCCGTCAATTAAGTAAAGGGTTGATGTCATATTCGCTTCCAAATTGAGCTTTCAGGAACCTGTGCTTCCAAAAGGGGCTGGAAATTTGTCTCTGGATCGCAACAGGTTAAAACAATTATAATCTGCCTGATTTTCCACCA
>DRBO01000032.1 GCA_011039385.1 Chloroflexota bacterium
ATGCTGCTGATCGCGGGAGGATCATGCTCTTTCCTGCTGCTGGAAGGGCCGGAAACCGGCCTTCTCCACCCCATCTTTTCCAAACGGCGTCTGTGTCTGGTTTTTCAGGCTTTTCAAATACATAGGATTTCCTACCGTGATGATGGTAGAATTCTGGCTATCTGGACAGAAATACAGGTTTAATGGATAAGATAAAATTGTATCTAGATGACTTTTAGCCAAGAATTCATCATCTTGGTAATATATGGACTTGCGGAATTCCAGACAATCATTATAATTCATGAATAATCTCCAGCGATTGCTATCAATTTTACTTATGCGATTTAAGTAGCAGACATTGAAACTCCAATTACTTGGCCGTTCTCGGGTACTATTTAAGTAGCGGGCAGATCACACACTCGCCTGGAACAGATCGAATTAAAAAGATATGCCGCAAGATTGCAGTCATTCGTCAATTACACAAGGACAGCTGATCACTGAACAACCTGAACTGACACACCCGGAGCTCAATACTATTCCTTTCTTTCCGAAACGAATCCCGAGCCCAAGAAATGAATATTTCCTTCTCCGCTTACTCAGCAAGTGGTTTATGCTTGCAAGTTCTCATGTCAACTTAACTTTAGATTGAATGGAGGAATGATGGGAGGTTTAGAAACCTTACGGAACGCAACCCTGTTTGAACAGATCGGTCTCGGTGCCGTCTTGCTCACAGCCATCGCTGCCCTGGTTTATGCCTGGCTGCTTGCCCGCGAGGTACTGCGAGAGGATCCCGGCACAGAACGGATGCAGGAAATTTCTAGCGCGATCAGGACAGGTGCAATTGCTTATCTAAACAAACAAATGGAAGTGGTCATCCCTCTTGCCTTTGTCCTGGCGATTGTCCTGTTTTTTACTGCCCATCTGGCTGACTCGCCCCTGGCAATCTCCATCGGTCGCGGCGCAGCCCTGCTGCTCGGCGCCAGCTGCTCCCTGGCCATTGGACAGATCGGCCTGCGGATGATAGGCACACGCGGCAATGTCCGGGTGGCCAATCAGGCCCGCATGGGCTCCTTCCAGGGCGCCTTGCGTGTGGCTTACCGCTCCGGCACCATTGCCGGCATGCTGGCAGATGGCCTGGGTTTACTGGGCGGCACGATCATCTTCTTGCTCTACGGAAAACACGCCCCCGAAGTCCTGCTGGGCTTTGGTTTTGGCGGCACCTTGCTGGCCATGTTCATGCGGGTCGGCGGCGGCATCTACACCAAAGCTGCCGATGTGGGCGCAGACCTGGTAGGCAAGGTCGAAGCCGGTATTCCGGAGGATGATCCCCGCAACGCTGCAGCCATCGCCGACCTGGTCGGGGACAATGTGGGCGATTTCAGCGGCATGGCAGAGGATGTTTTTGAGTCTTACGAGGTGACGATTGTTTCCGCCATGATCCTCGGCCTGGCAGTGATGCAGGTCGATCCCACCCAGAGCTTAAAATGGATCGTTTTCCCACTCCTGGTGCGGGCCATCGGCGTATTTTCCAGCATTATCGGAACCTACGCTGTTTCTTTGTGGCCCACCAAAGGAGATGCTTTCCGGGCCATGGACCTCTCCTACGACCTGTCATCCATCATTTCAACCGTATCTTTCTTCTTCCTGGCCATTTATTATGCCCATGATTTGAGGCTTTTTGCAGCCACCGCGTCGGGCATCTTGCTGGCTGTCGGGTTTAACAAATATACTGCCCTGTTCACAGAACGTGAGACACCATCCGTCAATCGGTTGGTGCGCTCAGCCAAAACAGGCGAGGCCACCATTATCCTGGCAGGTATTGCCATAGGTTACGAAAGCACGGTCTGGGCGGTGATGATCATCGTGCTCAGCATCATCCTTGCTGTTGGAATCTATTCAGTCGCGATTCCGGCTGCGCTGGTGCCAATTATCATCGGGGTATCAATTGTGATTGGTGTGGGGATGGGCATTTATTTGGCGATCAAATCCAAGAAGATCGAAAACGGTATCTTCGCCGGGCTCGGCATGCTGGTGATCGGTTTGATCATCAGCAGCTTCGAACCTGCCCCGGCTGGTCATGAGTTCATCTTCATCATGTACTCTGTTGCCCTGGCGGGTATCGGCATGCTCTCCCACACGGGCAACAACCTGGCTATGGACGCCTTCGGCCCACTGGCGGACAACGCCGGCGGTATCGCCGAGATGTCCAAAGAGGATTTTCAGGATCCCGAAAGCCAGCGAACCCTGGCCACCCTCGACAGTGTGGGCAACACCACCAAAGCCATCACCAAAGGCATTGCCATCGCCTCGGCTGTAATTGCGGCGCTGAGCCTATTCGCCTCCTTCATCGAGGTCACCGGCCTGGAAGCAGAGGGCTTGAACATCGCTGACCCGATGGTCTTCGTGGGTCTGCTTATCGGTGGAGCCCTGCCCTTCCTGTTCAGCTCCATCTTGCTACGGGCTGTTGAGCGCGCGGCCGGATTGATCATCGAGGAAGTCCGCAAGCAATTCAAGATCCCCGGCGTGATGGAAGGCACTGTCAAACCTGCCTATGATGTCGTGGTGCGAATCTGCACCAGCGCAGCCCAGCGTGAGCTGATCGTAGTTGCCATGCTCGGAATCCTGGTGCCTATCATCGTGGGCTTTTTGATCGGCGTGCGAGCCCTGGGCGGCTTCCTGGCAGGCATCATCGTGACCGGTCAGCTGCTGGCGGTCTTTATGGCCAATGCAGGCGGCGCCTGGGATAATGCCAAAAAACAGATCGAGGACGAACCTTCGGATCCGGCAAACAATACCGGTAAGTTCTCTGATCGCCATAAGGCTAGTGTGATCGGCGATACAGTGGGGGATCCTCTCAAGGATACTGCCGGTCCCGCCCTCAACCCCATGATCAAAGTGGTCAACCTGGTTTCACTGCTGGTTGCCCCGCTGATAATCAGTGTGGCAGCAACTGGCGGATCAGTGAAAATAATCGCATTGATCATTGCGGGCGCCTGTTTGCTGGCACTGATGGTCGGTATCTCCATCAGCCTGCGCGAGGGTAAGTACCTAATTGAGTAGGATTTTCCACATCTTGTAGCACTTAAACAGGGATTGTGTCCAGAACAACACAATCCCTGTTTTTTCATCTCGGGGGGGTCCTTTTGGTCATGGAAATCACCCCCTGTTCTTTATAGTAACTTCAATCTGCTGCTGGACCGCTCACATTTCTTACAAGGTGTTTCTCATTACCATTTTCCTATTCAAAACGCTGTGGTAAACTCAACAAGGTTGGAGTGATAAACAAATTAGAAAAGGAATTCTTTTCCTATTTGAGGAGGACAATGATTCATCTTTTGGCATCTATCAAACAGGTACCTGATACAACGAATATCCGCATCGATCCTGAGACCGGGAGTATGATCCGGAAGGGGGTCCCAGCAATACTCAATCCCTATGACGCTCACGCCGTTGCCGCTGCAGCGGAATGGAAGCGCAAGCTGGACGGCAAACTGACCGTCATCACCATGGGACCACCTGCCGCAAAGGAAGCCCTCCAAGAATGCATCGAAATGGGTGCGGACAGAGCAATTCTGATCTCTGACCGCAAATTTGCCGGCAGTGACACACTGGCTACCTCCTATGTGCTGGCAGAAGCCATACGGAAGATCGATCAGGATGATCCAGTTGATTTAGTCTTCTTCGGCAAACAAGCCATCGATGGTGATACCGCCCAGGTAGGACCTGGAGCGGCCATACGCTTGGGCTTGCCTTTGATCACCTATGCAGTGGAAATCAGTGAGATCAATGTGGATGAAAAGTATGCCGTAATCGTCCGCAAGACCGAAAGCGGGAAGGAAATCATTCAAACCAGCCTGCCGGCAGCTCTCACCGCTGAGAAGGCCATCGCAGAGATCCCTTACGCTGCCCTGCCGGACCTGATCACCTCCCTGAAATTTATACCGGAGGTCTGGTCCGCTGACGAGCCCCTGGCATATGATGAAAACCAGATCGGTCTGAGTGGCTCCCCCACCATGGTGGCTAAGTCAGGAACGCCGGAAGCGCACGAACCAGCAGAGACAATTAGCGTTGCAGAACAGGGCCTGTCCGGCGCCGTGGAGATTATCCTAGGGAAGATGCTCTCCAATTCATCCGTGGCCTCCCTACTGGAGGAACTGAAATGACCAGACGTTTTTGGGTATTCATTGAACAGAACCAAGGCAAGATGCACCCAGTGGCCGCCGAACTTCTCGGTGTGGCCAACCAGCTTGTTTCTGAGATTGCTGATGAACTGCAGGCCAGCGGTGAAGAAACCTCAGTGGAAGGCATCCTTGTGGGACACAATGTCACGGATATCGCTCAGGAAGCCATCCAGTATGGAGCTCAGCGAATCCACAAGATCGACAGTCCTGCCTTTGAGCATTACCTCAACCGCCCTTACGCCGAAGCCCTGACCCATCTGGTGAAAAAATATCAGCCAGAGGTCTTTTTAATCGGCGCTACCACCCTGGGCCGTGACTTGGCTGGGGCAGTGGCAACCTCACTAAAAACCGGCCTGACGGCTGACTGCACCAAGCTGGAGATGGGACACTTCCGCAAAATCGAGAAGAAATTACTGCTGGCTACCCGCCCGGCATTTGGTGGCAACGTGATTGCCACCATTGTTTGCAAAGACCACCTGCCTCAAATGGCAACTGTCCGTCCCCGAGTATTCGAGACCCCTGCTCGCAACGCAAAAGCTGAAGGAGAGATTCTCGAGGAGGAGTTTGAGGTCAAACCGGAAATGATGGCAGCCAAACTGGTGGAATTTATCAAGGATAATAATGCCCAGCTCAACCTTGAGTACGCCGACATCATCGTTTCCGGCGGCAAAGGCCTGGGCAACCCGGACGGATTTAAACTGATCAAGGAATTGGCGGATGAACTGGGCGGTGTGGTAGGTTCAAGCCGGGCTGCAGTGGACGGCGGCTGGATCGATTACGCCCACCAGGTAGGCCAAACAGGGAAACATGTTCGCCCCAAGCTGTATGTCGCCTGCGGTATCTCCGGCGCTATCCAGCACAAGGTCGGCATGCAGGATTCTGACTATATCCTGGCCATTAACACAGATCCCAACGCCCCTATCTTTGAAGTCGCCACTTTGGGTGTTGTGGGCGACCTTTATGAGGTCATCCCGGAAATGATCAAGCAACTCCGGGCCCAGAAAGGAGCATCGTCATGAGCAAAGACAAGTTACAATACGATGTGATTGTCGTAGGTGCCGGCATGGCTGGCTCCACCGCGGCCGCCATCGTTGCCCGGTCGGGTTTGAAAGTTGCCGTGATTGAGCGCGGTGTCAAACCCGGCAGTAAAAACTATTTCGGTGGGGCCCTCTATACTCACGCCCTGCTCGATATCTACCCCGACTTCTTCGACCGCAAGCCCCCCCTGGAACGCCCGGTCACGGAAACCGGATTCTGGTTTCTCTCTGAGGACGGGATGGTCAAGGCCACCGTGCAGGGCGGCTATGTGAACAGCGACCCGATCGATGCCTACGTGGCCCTACGGGCAGAGTTTGATCCCTGGTGGGCTGAACAGGCTGCCGCTGAAGGGGCTTTTTTCATCCCCAAGACCCTGGTAACCGACTTCCTCTATGAGGACGCTAAAGTAATCGGGGTAAAGACCGACAGACCGGAAGGGGACGTTTACGCCCCGGTAGTGATTATCTGTGAAGGGGTAAATAACCTGCTGACCCAGAAACTGGGGCTGATCGACCACGACTTGAAAATTTCCAAAACCGCCCTGGCAGTTAAACAACTGATCTCCCTGCCCGCCAAGGATATCAATGCCCGCCTTGGCCTGCTGGACAACAAACACGGCCTGGCCATCTCTGTCATCGGCGATGTCTCCCTGGGTATGCCCGGGCTGGGGTTCCTCTATACCACCAACAATGCCCTTTCCATGGGAGTTGGTGTGACGCTGGATGCACTCGAGGAAACCCAAATCAAACCTTACGAGCTGTTGCAGCGTTATCTGGAACACCCCGCCATCGCTCCCATCATCAAGGATGGACAGCTGATGGAGTACGGAGCCCATTTGATCCCTGAAGGTGGCTGGACTACTTTGCCGAAACTCTACACGGATGGAGCCATGGTCGCCGGGGATGCTGCCTCGATGGTCAATGCCATCCACTGGGAAGGAACCAACATGGCCATCACCGCCGGCAAACAGGCGGCCTTGACTGCCATTGAAGCCCACAAGAAGAATGATTTTTCAGCTAAAACCCTGGCAGGATATCAGAAGCGGTTGAATGAGACCTTCGTGCTCAAGGACCTCAAGCAGTACCGGAAAATGTCCGCCTTCTTGGCTAATCATCCAGAATTTATGGACATCTACCCGACCTTCCTGAATGATGCCCTGGGCATGTTCTTCACAGGATTTGGTAAACCCAAGGGAAAATTGTACAAGGACATCTTCCGTTCCCTGACCCGGCGCCGCCCTCTGCTCAAGGCAGTAGGTGATCTGGTCGCTTTTGGCAGAGCAATTACAGGTATCTAATAAAGGAAAAAGGAAAGCTCATATGACAAAAAATAATACTGAAAACAAGCGCGAGCTTCCCCAGGTTTATGTGGACGACATGTTAATGTCGCTGAAATATTTCACCGATGAGCACGAGCTGCACCTGTCAATTATCGATCCTGCGGTTTGCCAGGCATGTGAAAATCAACCCTGTATCGATTTCTGCCCTGTGGGAGCTTACCGCTCCCAAGACGGTCGCACTGTGCAGATCGCCGTCCAGAGCTGTGTGGAATGCGGTACCTGCCGGGTGCTCTGCCCCTACCAGAATGTGTCCTGGAAAAATCCCCGGGGCGGCTTCGGCGTATCCTATAAATTTGGATAGATCGATCCCATCCGAATCAAAGAACAGGCCACCTCAATTTGACGTGGTCTGTTTTTATTTCCTGGTAGATCCATGAGATGAAGATAGGGGGAGTGCAGGTCCGCTGCATCCCCCCGCATACCCTGGTCGCATATCACTCCGGTTACCCGCTGAACAGGAACGATTGTCATGATTTCAGGCTGTTGTGTGAGAAATCCAATCTGACTATGCCCTGAAACGTCAGCCTTTCCTGGATGATGAGGGTGGAATCTCCCCTAATAAATTTGTTAACTTCCGACAAAAAAATCGTTTATGATTAAGGGTATGAGTAAAACCACAACCATCATGCGAATTATCATTGCCGGATTCTTGTCCTTTCTGGGTACTTTTTCTTCTGCCCAGGTTATCCTCTATATCCTCTGGTTGGCTGGGGATACTTCCGCACGTTACCAGCTGATCACAGGGGTCATTTCGGGTTTGATCGGCCTTTTTATAGGAGGGCTGATTACTACCAGGGTGATGGACTCGGAAGATGTCTGGTTTGCGGCTTTCAATGGTTTTCTGGTCGGCGGAGTTACCGCATATTTTCTGCTCGGACTTGATATTCTTGTCCTCGGCATCGTGGTGCTCTCTTTCGTATTTGCTGGCCTGGGGGGTTTTGTTGGCCTGCGCAGGCGTGAACCCAAAGAAGGATCTTCCCTGTCTCAAGAAGTATGACCGATCGATCCGGCAGTTTTCCCTGGTCATTTCTGCTGATCGGATTTAGCCTTTCCTGGGCAGTGTGGATCCCGGTAGCAATCACAGGGAGGGATTACCAGTCCTCCCCCTATTTGCTGGTCGGAGTGCTGTTAGGCGCTTTTGGTCCTGGTCTGGCAGCCATCTTTCTCACTTACATCAACAGAGAAAAAGATGATCTCCAGGATTTCCGGAACCGGATCTATGAACTGCGCAGGATCCGCCCCTCCTGGATTCTGATCATCCTTACCCTTTGGCCAGTCCTGCACGCAACCGCTATCGGGATCAGCAAACTGTTTGGCGCTCCGACCCCGAATTCCCCTTTTCTAGAAGAAGTGCTTGGGCAATCTAACACCATCCCCCTGGTCATCTTTTTATATTTCCTCCAGGCGGGAGTGGAGGAGATCGGCTGGCGGGGCTACCTGCAGGACAAATTAGGGGAATACTTCTCTCTTCCGGTCAGTGCGCTGGTAACAGGTGTGATCCATACCCTCTGGTACCTGCCCCTCTTCTGGGTTGTAGGGTCAAACCAGATCAAAATGGGGTTCGGGGTCGATTTTCTGATCTTTATTGGGTTTGTGATCTCCAGTTCTGTATATTCCGCCTGGTGTTATTACGGGAACCATCGTAGCGTACTGGCAGCGGCTTTGCTTCATACCACAGGAAATCTCAGCTTTGATATTTTTGCTTACGCTCCGGGAACCCTAAAACATCTGGTATTTGTGCTGTTAATGACAGCCGGGGCAATCCCCCTGCTGTGTTATTTGAGGCGCATCCGCCCGGAACCCAACCGATTGCTCGAAGATTCATCCACTTGATCATTCTGGCGGACGCATATCCTAAATTATGGATCCTTTTTTTCCCGAATTCCGCTCGGTAGTATAATCAAATATATCAACCCTCTCCCCCATTATCGGTAAAGGAGAAACTATGTCCAATTTAAAAGACGGATGTGTCAAACCCGTAAAAGGACCAATTCTAAGCGAAGCCGCGCCGGAAACGAGCTCAGGCGCCAGTGTCATCCAGGAGGTGAAAAAAATGTTAGCAAAAGTCGGTAAGGAAGCCATTGATTTTGAAGCCAGCGCATTCATCGCAGGGGAAGGTTTTAAACCGGTCAAACTGTCCGATTACAAGGGCAAGTGGATTGTACTCTGTTTTTACCCGGGTGATTTTACTTTCGTTTGACCGACAGAATTGGCAGCGGTCGCTGCCCTTTATGACGAATTCAAATCATTGGATGTTGAAGTCTTGTCCCTCAGCACGGACAGCCGATTTGTTCACCAGATCTGGCAGCGAGAGGAACTCTCCAAAATGGTCGACGGTGGTGTGCCCTTCCCCATGCTCTCTGACGGGGGTGGGAAGATCGGTTCCATCTATGGTGTTTATGATGAAGCCGCCGGCGTGGACATCCGGGGACGATTTATCATCGATCCCGACTTTGTCATCCGGGCTATGGAAGTACTCACCCCTGAAGTAGGCCGCAACCCGGCCGAGCTGCTCCGCCAGGTGAAAGCTTTCCAGCACGTGGCTCGGACTGGCGAGGTCACTCCTTCTGGATGGGAACCTGGTGATACCACCCTCAGCCCAGGTCCTGATCTGGTCGGCAGGGTCTGGGAAGTCTGGAAACCTTAAAACTGAGGGGCATAAAAAAAGAATGCGCCCGGCAACCACTGCGGCGCATTTTTTTTTGGATTAAGCTACAATTGGGGCTAGTTGTGTTCTTCCTGCATTGAAAAGGATCAACCTGATGAGAGTAAACGTCATCGGCACCAGCGGCAGCGGCAAGACAACCTTTGGCCGCCAGCTGGCAGAGATCTTGAATATCCCCTTTATTGAGATGGATGCCATTTTCTGGGGTCCGAATTGGAAGCCCCTGGGAGATAAGGTCTTGTTTTCCAGACTGGCCGAAGCCCTGGAGGGAGATCGCTGGGTCCTGGATGGCAATTATTCCCGGACCACACCTATCAAGTGGCAGCAGGTGGAGGTGGTGCTCTGGCTTGATTTCAGCTTTCCTCGCACACTCTGGCAGGCTGTTTCCCGTGCGATACAGCGATTGATATCGAAAGAAGAGCTCTGGCCCGGCACCGGGAATCGAGAAACCTTGCAGATGTTATTCAGCAAAGAATCCATCGTGCTCTGGACGATTACCTCTTACAGAAGAAAAAGAAAGAATATAATAAGAATGATGGCAGCCCCGGAATTTCAGCACATCCGATTTCACCGGCTGCGCTCCCCAGAGGAAACCGCAGCATACCTGAACGCGGTCCTCCAGGATCCAGCGGCATACTATGCGGGAGAGGTAGCTACAGGATGAATTATATGGAAGATTTCTTTAACCAATTCAGAGAAGGCATCATTGGCATTGACCACTCATTGGTTTCACCAGACGGGAATCATATCCCCCTGGTATATGCCGACTGGACGGCAAGCGGAAGATTGTATGGTCCAATCGAGGACCGCCTTCGCGAGGAGATCATGCCCCTGGTCGCCAACACCCATACCGAGACCAGCACTACCGGCATGGCCATGACTCATGCCTATCATACAGCCCAGGAATTGATCAAAAAGCACGTCAATGCCGGACAGGGCGATCTCATCCTTACCTGTGGCTCAGGAATGACCGGTGTGATCAATAAATTCCAGCGCATCCTGGGACTGAAGGTGAACCCTGATTTTCAAACCAAGATCGACGAGAAGGACCGACCAGTGGTTTTCATCACCCACATGGAACACCACTCCAATCAAACCAGCTGGATGGAAACAATTGCTGAGGTAGAAATCATCCCTCCTGATGAAACCGGGCTGGTAGATCTCCAGGCCCTGGACAGGCTGCTAGAGAAATATGAGAATAAGAAAATCAAGATCGCTTCGGTCTCAGCCTGTTCCAACGTGACCGGTATTCGCACACCGTACCACAAGATAGCCCGGCTGATGCATCGGGAAGGTGGCTATTGTTTTGTGGATTTTGCTTGTGCGGCGCCTTATGTTGATATCAACATGCATCCGGACATCCCAGGCGGTGACCTGGATGCAATCTTCTTTTCTCCTCATAAATTCCTCGGCGGTCCAGGGACCTCAGGAGTGCTGATCTTCAATCGCTCTCTCTACAATCGCACCGCCCCGGATCAGCCCGGCGGCGGCACCGTGGACTGGACCAATCCCTGGGGAGAACATAAATATGTCGATGACATCGAAGCCCGGGAAGACGGGGGCACACCGGCTTTTCTGCAAACCATCAAAGCCGCCATGTGTATCTCCCTCAAGGAGGAAATGGGAGTTGACCGCATCCTGGCCCGGGAACACCACCTGGTGGATCTTCTCTGGGATCTTATCTCTCCCCTTCCCAACCTGCACATCCTGGCCCAACAGCACCGGGATCGGCTGGCCGTGGTCTCATTCTATATTGACGACCTGCATTTCAACCTCGGCGTCCGGCTTCTCAACGATAAATTTGGCATCCAGGCCCGGGGCGGATGTTCCTGCGCTGGGACTTATGGACACTACCTGCTGCACATCGATCCCGGACGATCAAGAGAAATAGTAGAGATGATCGGTCAGGGAGATTACTCAAAAAAACCTGGCTGGATCCGAGTTTCCCTGCACCCCACCATGACAGATCGGGAAGTGAGGTATATCGGAGAAAGCATCCGGAAGCTTGCTAAAAATCACCAGGCATGGCGCGATGAATACAATTTCGACCCTGCCTGTCTTGAACTGGTGCCGAAAAAATCCAATCCCGATCAAGCCATCCGCGAATCCATCCTTTCGGCGCTGACCCGGGACTTTGTGACCTGATCTATTATTACGTGGGAGGGTTTTTTTATTCCTCAATTATGCTGCTTTTGGAACCTGGGTCGATTACCGAATGAGTGAATTCGAGCGGGAGAGCTGCTCATGTTAACTGAAATCCATTTTTTACTTACCTACCGCTGCAACTTTGAATGCGATCATTGTTTTCTGTATTGCGGACCCGACTCTCCCGGCACTTTCACCATCCAACAGGTGGATGAGGTTCTTCGGGAAACACAGAAGATCGAAACCGTGAAGATGATCTATTTTGAGGGCGGTGAGCCGATGCTCTATTACCCCCTGCTGCTGGAAAGTGTCAAAAAAGCGTATCAATACGGCTTTGAGGTGGGCATTGTTTCCAATGCTTATGGCGCGCTGGCTGAGGAAGATGCCAGGTTGTGGCTGGAGCCGCTGGTTCAGGCCGGGCTCAGCGTTCTTTCAGTCAGTGATGATCAATTCCATTACGGGGATGAAATGGATAACCCCGCAGGTACTGCCAGGAAGATAGGAGAAGAGCTGGGGCTGACAGCGTTCCCCATCTGCATCGATCCACCGGAGATCCTGGACTCTCCTCAAGGAGAAAAAGGGGAATCCCTGATCGGTGGTGGAGCCAAGTTCCGGGGCCGGGCCGCGGACACCCTGACAGAAGGGCTGCCAACCCGCCCCTGGAGCGAATTCCGGGAATGCCCTTATGAGGACCTGGTCTCGCCCTCCCGGGTACACGTCGACCCCTACGGCTATATCCATATCTGCCAGGGCCTCAGTATTGGGAATTTCTGGAAAGAGTCCTTGTCCAGGATCATGGCCGAGTACCAACCAGACCAGCATCCCATCTGCGGGCCGCTGCTCAGAAAAGGTCCAACTGGATTGATCGAGGAGCTGGGATTAACGCCACAAGAATCTTATGTGGATGAGTGCCATGCCTGTTTTTCTCTCCGGCGAGACCTGCTGGAAACCTACCCGGAACTGCTGGCTCCCCGGCAGGTGTATGGTAGATAATTCAAACTTGGCCCTTCTTACAATAGGAGAGATTATGGATCACATCTTTTGGGGTTTAACGACAAGCCAATGGCTGGATATAGGCATCTCTGCCGTGATTCTGCTTCTGGTGCTTTTGCTAGGTAGAATCATTATTTCGTTTCTGCTCAAAAAGGTCCTCTTCCAGATCACAAAAAGGACCAAGACCACACTTGATAACCAGGTTCTCCAAGCTACCCGGCTGCCGGTCTATCTATTGGCTGTAGTGATTGCGCTGAATACTGCCCTGGCCAGGTTGGATTTCCTTCCCCAGGAGTGGAATCTCTGGATCTCAGAAGGATTTTTTGTTCTATATTTTTTGGTGAGTTTCATCTTTGCCTGGCGTTTGGTGACCCACATCTTCTCCTGGCTCAGAGATGAAGTAACATTAAAAACCAATGCCAGTCTGGATGAACAGCTTTTCCCGTTTTTCCAGCGAGTTCTCCTGATTCTGCTCAGCACCATCGGCATAATTACCATCCTGTCCCATTTTGATATTAACATCACAGCCATGGTAACCACACTGGGGATTGGTTCCCTGGCAGTAGCCCTGGCTGCCCAGAACACCCTGGAAGATACCATTAACGGATTTATGATTATGCTGGACCGTCCCTACCGGATTGGAGATAGAATTGAGCTGCTAGATCTGGATACCTGGGGTGACGTGGTCGATATCGGGCTCAGAAGTACACGCATCCGCACCCGGGATAACCGCATGGTAGTTGTTCCTAACTCTCAGATTGGGAAGAGTCTGGTAGTGAATTATGCCTACCCAAACGATCAGTACCGCCTTCAGATCCATGTTGGGATCGCGTATGGAAGCGACATAGAAAAAGCCCGCCAGGTGATGATCGATGCTGTCCGTGGCGTGGAGGGCGTGCTCCCTGATCACCCGGTGGAAGCGCTTTTCCTTGAATTTGGGGAATCCGCCTTGATCTTCCGGGTGCGCTGGTGGCTGGAGTCATACGTCGACACCCGGCGTATGTTCGACAGGGTCAATAGCTCGCTGTACAATGCGCTCCAAAAAGAGAACATCCAACTGCCGTTTCCACAGCTGGATGTGCATATGAAATCTTAAATGCCAGGTACGACGTTCTCTTTTTTTATCTTCATCACGGGTAATTAAGGTTTCACCACTTTCCCGGAACGCTTTCTGCCGTTGGCAATCACTGTCAGCGGCTCTTTTGTGCCAACATGGCGGAAGTAAGTGGTTTCTGCTTTGGCTGGCAGCCCTTCCAGCCAATCCCAATCCAGGAAATCGCTCTCGGAGTTGTATTTGATGTAAAAATAGGGAATGCCAGCCGAGGAGATATTATGGAAAAAATGGCTGCCCTGGGAATGGTCCACCTGGAAATCCTCCAGATCAACCTCCATGATTACCCGGGCTCCATTGATATCCGACCAGATCACGGGAACGCCCAGATGTCTTTCACAGGTCCCCCACCGGCCCGGCCCGATCAGAATATAAGGTTTTTCACTCTCGGCCAGACTGCGGTTCAGGACTCTAATTTCATCAACCATCTCCAGCGTTTTGGTGAGGTCGAAATCTCCTGGTTTGACATAGATGATATCCTGAATATCCTGGATCGACCGGTGGCCGGACACCACCGAGGAAGAGGCCAGCAGGCGCTCCTCCGGAACATCCACATCATCAATCAACAGGCTTTCTTCGTGCTCCAGGAATGGCCGCAGCTGCAGCAGCCGGAAGGTGGATACTTTATCTTTCTCGCTGGAAATATTGCCTGCGAATTCCACTTCCACCGGACAGCCCATGGCTTCTTCACCGATCTGCAGCACTCGATTGATGATGCCAGCCAGCGGGAAAGTATTGAATTTCAATTGGCGATTGAAGGTGATTACAGGGGCGCCGGTCTTTTCATCCCAAAAACCGCTGTTCAATCGGCCTCCCTGGGGGTCATAGGTATCAGCAATTTCGGTGAGTGTTCCATCCTCAATGGCATCCCGCAGCGAACAGCTTAACATGAAATTGGATTCGCCTTTTTCCGGATCGATCTCCTTCTGCTGAAAAAGGTCGATCGCGAAGAAGCTGCTCTGACTGCTCTTGATCACATCCTCCACACTGCCATAGATATTCACATCAGGGCGCTTGGGGCTGAAGCGACGCGACATTCCACCCTGAACGACTGTTTTGCCCAGACCGAGTGCCGTAAAGGCAATCCGGTCCTCCGGCTGAAGGTGATTGCCAAGAGGATAATAATTGTAGGAGGATGCCGTGCCTGAAAAAGTGGGGTAATAGCGATTCCCATGGGTCTCACCAACCACCTCCTGGATAACCACCGCCATGCGTGGCTCTCCCAGGGAGATGCCCAGCGTCTCAGCATAGGAACGGGCCAGTTCCAGATAAGCAGAGGCATAAACCAATTTGATGGCCGATACCAGCTGCTCGAGGCGGACTTCCAAATCGGCGTGACTGTTGGGCAGCATATAAGTCGCAAAGACACCCGCAAAGGGCTGGAAAATGGAATCCTCGAAAATGTTCGAGGAGCGGACAGCCAGCGGGCGGGTCTTGTCCCTATAAATGTAGCGCAGGTCTTCCCACAAGGCATCAGCTATCCGGCTCTGCAAAAAACGCTCTTTGATTTCGCTATCGGAATGGTTCTCCGCGACGTAATCGTTGAGGTCGTTTTCCCGCATGAATTGGTCAAATTCGTCTGTGCCGATGACGACTGTTTTCGGGACCTGGATGTCCACTTCCGGAAACTCTTTTCTGAAACCTTCCGTAAAAGAGCTCCTCAGGAAAAGCAGAAACGCCAACCCCCTGCCCTTGCCTCCCAGGGATCCCGGGCGGAGGCGGATGAAGCGGGAATAGGAGTGGTAATTATCGCGGTCAAAATCAATAATGATCCCCATGCGCTCCTGGAGGATATCTTCCACGGAAGCCAGGATCAGCTGCCGCAAATCTTCCTTGTTCTCATAGGCGGATACTTTATGGGGTTTAAGCTGGCGGGCAACCTCAAATTCTCCTCTGGCTGCCATCCAACCAGAAAAATGGTCATTCCGGGCGTGGTAGACAAAGGATTCCAGAGGAATTTTTTCCAGCTCTTCCCGCAACTCATAAAGTGTCTCCGCCATGCCGACGATCCTCTCATCCGGCATCCGGAACGTGAAGCAGCCAAATCCCATATACTCCATCATAAATGTCCGCAGATCATGCAGCAGAGAGCGGCTGTTCTTATTGACGAAAAAGGTCTGCAGTCGTTCTGACTGGGCCCGGTTATTCTCTTTACTGGATTGCAACATCACCGGCAGTGTGGGCGATTTCTGGCGGACTTTCTCCACCAGGAAAAATCCGGCGTCTTCCACCAATTCCCCTCCCCTGGGAAAACGGATGTCACTGATCATGCCCAGCAGGTTGTCCTGATACATTCGATAATACTCACTGGCTTCCTCGTATGTGCGGGCCAGCAGGATCTTGGGCCGGGAGCGCATTTGCAGCAGGGAAAGATAATCATTGGCTCCTTCTGAGATCAACCGCTGGGTCTGCATCATGATCTCAGAGTAAAGCACCGGCAGATAGAGGGAATAAAATCGGATCGAATCCTCTACCACGATGATTACCCGGACATCCCCGATCTGAATGTCCGCATCCACATTCATACGGTCTTCTAACAGTTTAATAATGGCCACAAAGACTGTAGAATTGCCGTTCCAGATAAAAGTGTGGTCAATCTGGCTGTTTGCCAAAGCTGTAGAAGACAGATACTGAAGCTCAGAGGAATTGTTAAGCAGGAGCACAACCGGGATATCCTGGACGGTCTTGACCTGCTCAGCAAACTTCAAAGGGTTGATCTCCCCCAGCCTGCGCATGGTGATCACCAGATCGAACTGGCGTTCCTCCAGCATCTCCAGGGCCCGGGGAACCGAAGTTGCCCGGAGGATATGCGGCAAGGTGCGCAGGTTAAGATTATGAAATTCCTCAAAAATCTGGTCTGACAGCCGCGCATCCTCCTCAATAATAAAGGAGTCATACGTGCTGGATACGAGCAGAATACTGTTGATGCGGTTCTGCATCAAATAGCGGTAGGTTTGATATTTGGGACGGTATTCCAGCTGGTAGCTACCAGCCGGATGGGAAGTGGATGGTGTCATATCCCTCAACGGGTAAGTTCTCCTAGATTATATCGTAACCCGGACCTCTGTGGGCATCGTACACACCAGCCCTGTGCTGAGTTAACTATTTCCCTGAAAACCATTCCCGATCCCTAAACCTGAGTGTTTTATCCTTAGCTTGGTTCCATTCGTCCGCTCCACGCTTCAAAAGCTGAATCGCCCGCCTGTAAAGGAGGCGTAAGTTCAAGTTTATGGGAACCGGTAGAGAATTCAGCAGCCGATCCTCTTTTTTTAATAATTTCTCCACGTCCTCTTAATAGTTTCTAAATATGTCCCTGCTACACTGGTAGCAGATCCTCTTAACCAAACCGTTGAGCGAGTTAAACTACAAGGAGTAAATGATGAAACCAATTTACAAAACCATTCTGATCGGAGCTCTCGTTATCGGCGCCTTAGGGATAGGTGCCATTGGGATTGCCTATGCGCAAGGAGATGTGCCCTTCCCCCGGGAAACGCTGGCGAACTTGTTGGGGCTGGATCGCGAAGAACTACACGATCAGCTCCAGTCCGGTAAAACCATCCAGATGCTGGCTGATGATGCTGGAGTGGACCTGGAAGAATTCCGTACGGAAATGGAAGCCAACCGGCAGGAGGAAATGCGGGCCAGGATCGAGGAAGCCCTTGCCGATGGAAAGATCTCTCAAGACCAGTCTGACTGGCTGCTGGAAGGCCTAGAAAAGGGCTATCTGTTCGGTCCTTTCTTCAGACCTGGAGGACGTGATTTAATGCAAGATGGAAGAAAATCCGGCGCTAACGGGGAAAGATTATCAGGCCTACGGGGCGGGAATTTCATCCCAGATCAGCAGCAACGGTAGCATTCTCCCAATTCTTTCCCCCCAATGAGAGCCGGACCTTGAAGCCTGTCCGGCTCTCTCAACATAAGCATGGATACCGGTATAATTCTTACAGGTAACTATTGAGGAACTATGGTAAAAAAAATTCTGGTAGTGGATGACAATCCCGATATCGTTAACATGCTCAAGGCTTATTTGAGCGGGGAAGGCTTCCAGGTTGTGACAGCCTCCAATGGGCAGAAAGCCCTCCACGTCGCCCGCAGTGAAAAACCAGACTGCATCGTTCTGGATATGATGATGCCGAAAATGAGAGGAGATGAATTCATCCGGGTCTATTCAGCTGAATCGGATACGCCTATTCTGGTTTTGACTGCCAAAGTGGACGAAACTGACAAGGTCCTGGGACTTGAGTTGGGCGCAGACGATTATGTCACTAAACCTTTCAGTCCTCGGGAGCTCTCAGCACGGATCAAAGCACTCATCAGGCGCTCTGTAAAAAGTCAGACGGAGTCAGAGATCTATCGATCTGCAGACATTACCCTGGATAAGCTGGGCCATCTTGTGGAGATCGCTGGACAGCCGGTAGATCTCACCCCCTCCGAATTTGATCTGCTGGCGGTTTTGATCTCAACTCCAGGCAGGACTTACAGCCGGACGGAATTGCTGGAAAGCCTGGGTGAATCCACTTACCTGGAAAGTTTTGATCGCACGGTGGATGTGCACATTCATAATTTGCGTGAGAAAATCGAGCCCGATCCCGCCAATCCCATCTATATCCAGACAGTCTATGGTACCGGCTATCGCTTTGCGCGGGAAAGGAAATAAAATCACATGCGTTCAATAAGCCTGAAAATCATCCTGGTCCTGGTTGTTGTCAGCCTGGTGGGGGCCCTGTTCACTGCCTTCTACATTCAATCCCGGACCAGGAACGCTTTTGATACCTATATAAAAAACCAGGAACAGCTAGCGCTTGCAGATCTGCTTACCGAGCACTATCAGGAGTATGCTTCCTGGGGCAACGCAAAACAAATATTCTTGGAATTTTACAGGATCAGGTCTCCAGGCTTTTCTGGAGGGGGCACCCAGAGTAAGAATCCTAATCGGCAGGGTGATAACCAGCCTCCTCCCCCCTTTGTGCTGGCCGATCAAGAAGGGATTGTCCTGTTTGGGGGCACAAACCACATTGGATTTCAAATCGGAGATCAAATCACCGCGAAAGACCTCCAAAACAGTCTGGCGCTGGAAATCGATGGGGTGGTCGAAGGTTGGCTGGTCCCGGTTCCGATCTCCCCCAACCGCAACAGCATGCAGCAGACTTTCCTGGGGACTGTGCAGCAGGGCTTGATCATCAGCTCCCTGGTAACCCTGCTGATCGCTCTGGTATTGGGAGGGATCCTGATCATCTCATTCACCCGGCCAATCCGCAAACTGGCGGATGGCACTGAAAGGATTGCCAGCGGTGAGCTGGGCTACCAGGTAGAGATCGAATCCGGCGATGAGCTGGGCAGATTAGCGACCTCGTTCAATAACATGAGCACGGATCTGCAAAAGGCTGATCGGCTCCGCAAACAAATGACAGCAGATATCGCCCACGACTTGCGCTCTCCTCTGAGCATCTTGCACGGCTACACAGAAGCCATGAGTGAGGGAAAGATGGCCGGCAGCCCTGAAATCTACCAGGCTATGCATCAGCAAACCAGGCATCTAAACTACTTGATAGAGGACCTGCGAACCCTGTCACTGCTGGATTCAGAAGAGTTGAATTTCCAGCTTGAAGATATCGATCCCGCCAGAATACTCACCCAAACCCAGACCGCCTTTACCCCCCTGGCTGCCAGTGAGGATCTCACCCTAACCCTGGAACTTGAGGAAAATCTTCCCCGGGTCACCCTGGACCCAGGCAGGCTAACCCAGATACTGGGAAATTTGATCAATAACGCCATTAATATCCTGCCAACAGGTGGAAATATCTGGCTGAAAGCCTGGCAGGAGGTGGGAGACCTGGTAATTGAAGTCAAGGATGATGGGCCGGGGATATCCAAACAAGACCTGCCCCTGATCTTCAACCGCCATTATAAGATCGATCCATCCCGGAGCCAGGATCAGGGGTCTTCGGGGCTCGGGCTGGCGATCACTAAAAAATTAGTAGAAGCTCAGGGGGGAAAAATTGAGGTGACTAGTGAGCTCGGGCAAGGAACTACTTTCCGGGTTTTGTTCCCGGTAAAAGAGACTAAGTCCTTTTAAAGGACTTAGTCTCTTATTTTGTTCAATTCAGTTTTCTATTTTCCCCTCCAGCAGTTCGATCAGGGCTTCGATCACAGGCATTTGCAACCTGTTGGCACCCATTTCCCCGATGCCGCCCATCTCTTCGCGGCGGGCTTCCCTGGTGGCCAGCAGTTCCGGATCCAAACCATCTACAGCCCCAATGCCTCCACCCGCTCCACCACCCGGACGCGTGCCTTCAGGTAATCCCTCCGGCCTGTTGCGACCTATCCCCCCTTCTTCCCCGTCAGCACGGAGACTAACATCAATGCCGAGTTCATTCATCAGGGGTACCACATCTTCCTGGACCAGTTCCAGGTCTACAATGAAGATCATTTGCTCGGTTGTCATCACAGCTTGGATCTCATTGACTATTGCCCCCAGTTCTTCCGGGGCGGTTGTATCACTTTCTAGTAAATTAACGTACAACTTCCAGAACGGAATTAATATTTCCACCTGGTCCAATCCAAGTGCCAGTTCAGTATCTTCCAGCAATAATGTTCCAACAGCCAGCTGAAAGGCAGGTGATAGTTCACGATTTTCGAGATTCTCCAGGAATCCTTCCCCATTTTCCCCTGTGAGTTTATTCTGGGAATTTTCTGCGCTTTCGGTCTCAATAGAATCTGCTGTTTGGTTTCCTGTTTTAATTCCACACGCGGTTAACAACATCAAAACAATCAACAGCAGTCCAGCTTTCTTTACGATAGACATAGTTTTTCTTCCTTAATTGATTAAATTACAATTCCATACCTATTGATAAAACCACCTTACCAACAAACAACTCTTCCAGAACCTTCCCAGATAACACATCACGTAATCCGATAAGACCTCAACCTGGCGTTCCTCCCCTGATTCCAAGATGGTTATCACAGCACTATCACTGTGTAATTCTCCCTAATCGCCCTGATTGGGAGCAGAACTATTATTTCCTATTCATACCGCAGCGCCTCAATAGGATCCAGCTGGGCAGCCTGATTGGCAGGGTAATACCCAAAGAACACTCCAACAATAGCAGCGGAGCCAAATGCCAGCAGCACTGAACTGGCCACGATTACTGTCCGCATCCCACTGGCCTGGCCAAAGATCCAGGAGCCAACAATCCCAGCAACCACACCGATCAGGCCGCCGACCAGGCTTAGCAACAATGCCTCGGTTAAGAATTGCCATCGGATGTCACTGGGTGTCGCGCCCACCGACTGGCGGATGCCGATCTCCCGGGTGCGCTCAGTAACACTCACCAGCATGATGTTCATGATCCCGATTCCGCCCACGACCAGAGATACACCCGCAACCCAGGCCAACAGGGAGCGGAAAGCGGCCGTGGTGGATTCCTGGGTGGTGATGATATCTTGCTGGGTAGTGATCGTAAAATCTGGCTCTTCCAGGGTGACTTCGTGGCGCTTGGCCAGCAGGAACTCGATCTGGTAGATCACATCATCCAGGGTTCTTTCGCTATTTTCACCAATGCTTTCATCCACTTCCACATAGATCAGCCGCACCCGGTCACCCAGGAAACGAGCAAATGGATTATTTGTTAATTTCTCCAACACAATCGTTATTGGGGTATAGAAACGAGAATCATAATCCACTTCACCGACCATGCCTTTTTCCTCAAAGACACCCACGACAGTCAACCGTACGCTGTCACCTACAGTAATGGTTTGTCCATAAGGATCCGTTTCGCCGAACATCTCCTCAGCCAGGTTGCTGCCCAAGACTGCTATGGGTTTGGTACGGTCTATCTCATCCTGGGTGAAGTAGCGCCCGCTGGCAATTTCCATATCTCTCACGGACGGAAAATCCGCTGTGGTGCCCATGATAGTGATATTTTCCAGGATGGTATCCCCTGCTTTGACGTTTTGAGTTGATGTTTGTTCTACGACCACACCAGCGACTCCGTTGATCTGTTCAGCAATCGCAAATGCGTCATCATATACCAATCCGCCACCGCTTGACTGCATGCCAGGACCCATCCGAGCAGCGCCCATGCTGGCCTGGACGTAGATCAGGTTGGAACCCAGCCCGGTGATTGCTTCTTGAATGCTTTTTTCTGTTCCAGCGCTGATGGCAATCATGATAATCACTGCGGCAACACCGATGATAATACCCAGCATGGTCAACAATGAGCGGATTTTGTTTTTCACTAACGCCAGCCAGGCGATCTTGGTTACTTTGATTGGCTTCATCTTAAGCGTGCTCCTTGCCGTTTTTCACTTCCCTGGCTACTTTCCCATCCAGAAGATGAATTGTCCGGTCAGTGTAAGCTGCAATTTCCGGATCATGGGTCACCATGACAATAGTCGTACCCTTCCGGTGGAGGTCTTTTAACAGCGCCATGATCTCTGCCCCGGATCTGCTGTCCAGGTTACCAGTTGGTTCATCAGCCAGAACCAATACCGGGTCGTTGACCAACGCCCGAGCGATCGAAACACGCTGCTGCTGTCCTCCGGAGAGTTCTTGGGGTTCATGATAGATCCGGTCGCCCAAGCCTACCGCTTCCAATATCTGTGCCGCTTTCTCCTGCTGTTCCTCCTCGGTCAAGAGTGAAGCCCGGTTATAGAACAGGGGTAAGATCACATTCTGAAAGGCTGACGTCCTGGCTAGCAAATTGTAATTCTGAAAAATGAATCCCAGTTTCTGATTGCGGATCCGAGCCAATTCCACCTTGTTAAGCTCACTGACATCCTCCCCATCGAGGAAATATTCCCCTGAAGTGGGACTCATCAAACAGCCTAAAACATTCATCAAAGTTGATTTTCCAGATCCAGAGGGTCCCATGATAGCCATAAATTCCCCTTCCTGAACCTGGATGGAGGCACCATTCAGAGCCCGGACCTCAAAATCTCCCATCTGGTATACCTTGACCAGATTCTTTCCATCAATAATCACTTTGCTCTTTTTCATTGAGCTGTCTCCACCTGGCCGGTTGTCAACACATCACCCTGCCGCAGGCCAGAGAGAATCTCAGCATAAATGAAATCCTTCAGACCCACTTCAACTAACTTCATGTGCGGTTCTCCACCTTCCATCACAAAGACCGCATATTCACCATCAGATATCTCCCGCAGGGCCTCTATCGGCACCAGGATAGCGTTCTTAGCCCGGCCACCGATCACGTCCACCCCAGCTGCGGAACCCACTGGAAGGTCTCCCCAGCCTGTCACAGAGATATCCAGCTCAACCAATGCATACACCACCGAAGAGTTGTTCTGCTTTACCAGACCAGGATCTACATGCACAACCTGTCCTTCATAAACGTTATCTGGGAGGGCATCGAAAATCACTTCAACTGGAAAACCTTCCTGGACATTTTTCCAATCCGACTCATCAAAATAGGCATCCAGGGTGGGTGGGGTCAGATCCGATATTACCATCACCACGTCGTTGCCCACCTTCTCAGACACATCCACATTGATCTTTGTAATCGTGCCAGTAATGGGTGCGATGAGGTTGGTGGCTTCCAGGTCCTCAAGTGCATCCTCTACTGCCTGCCGGGCCTGACGGATGGCAGATACCTGCGATCCAGTGGCTTGCTCTGGAAGATCGTTCCCACTCTTTGCTGCATCCAGAAGTACCTGCAGCTCAACTATAGTGGCCTCTGCCAGGTCAATCTTCGCTCGGATGGAATCGATCTCAGCTTCATCGGGCGGGTCGATATAGTAAACCTTATCGCCATTTTTATCCCGGTAGGATCTTGTAAAATACTCAGGCAGGTATACCTGCTCATAATAATTCCGCTGAGCAGCCAAATTGGACTCTGCCGAGCGCAGATTTTGCTGCGCTTCTGTTAAGAGTTGCTGGTTCTCTTCCGAGGGATCCTCATCATAAGCCGCCTGTGCCTGACTTACTTCAACAGAATATGCATCGACATTTTTTTCAGCGTTATATACATACAAGCTGATCAATCTAACCAGATCGTTGATCTCGTCCTGGAGGTCGATCTTTGTTTTCGCGAGTTCGATTTCCAGCTCTGCGATTGCAGAGGGAGAAGTGAGTTCTCTAAGTTGACGTTGGGCCAGAAGGAGTTTCTCTTGGCGGTCGCTGTCATCCAGTCGGGCCAGAATATCTCCCTGCTCCACCACATCCCCGACTTCAACAAGAAGCTCTACCAGCTCTTCCTGGACGTTATCGCTGATATCAAAACTGACTTCCACCTCCGCGGAAGGGATCAGTTCACCGGCTCCTGCGGCATAGAGTACGATATCCCCCCTACGGGCAACAGCGGTTTGTAATGTCGAACCCTCGCTCTCTACTACCCGGGAGGGCAGATACCACCACTGGTATACTGCGAACGCTCCGACGATCACCAAAACCGAAGCAGCAGCAATTATCCAATATTTCCGAGTTGATTGTTCTTCGGTCTTCATCCAAAATACTCCTTATTAAATAAAAATAGCCATACCTCGACTAATTGTACAGAGAGGTTATTAAGGAATTGTTTAGAGATTGTGTAGGAATGGTAAGGAAATGCAAAGAGACTAAGTCCTTTTCAAGGACTTAGTCTCAAAACTACTAAACTCCAACTTATTCCACGATCACCCAATCGCTGCCGCTGCGGCCGAACACTTCCGGTGAGTACATCTCCTCGGCCTTGGCTGGGGGCACCACAAAGGTGCCGGGTGTCGTGGCGCGGGCCACGTATGTGTATTCAAACACCCCATTCCACAACAAGGAGGTGAATACCTCCGCTCGCTCATCGCGCATATTCTGGTGCTCGTACCAGGTCCACCACCACCACCAGCCATAGGAGGATTCAGCGCTGTTAGGATCCTGGGGAACGCTGCCGGATACCGCCAGGGCGGGATTGATGATCTCCAGTCCAGCCGGCAGTGGGTCCACCAGCGCCACATGGTAGCGGCGGTTATCTGCCACCATGGTAAGCCGGATCCGGACCCTGGCACCGGCCTTGATCACCCAGGTGCCGTCTTCCAAACGCTTGACATCTTCAGGATCATCCACAGCTTCATACTCGCGCTGGACCACAAATCCCATCTCCAGCGGTTCCAGTTTCAGGTCTGTGGGCGCATATTTCAATCCCAGGCGGTAGTAGAGCCGGCCGGGTCCTTCTTTACTAATGATCAGGTTCTGCTCTTCCAGCTTGGTATCCATCAGATAGCCCATGGGCACTTCCGTCAGATGGCGCTCGGTGCTGTAACCTACATATTCATGTTCCCCGGCATAGGTCTCCCCCAACCAGATGCGTGCCACAAACTCAGGTTCCACGGATTCGAAGGTGTTGAAGTAGCGGTCCAGTGCCAGCAGCACAAATACATTCTCCTGGGTGCTGCCCCAGCGTCCCCGGGTGCGGTGGGCCAAAAGGCCGTTCACCAGCTTGGGGATCAGGTCGCTATCCGGATCATCTGCGATCAGAGTATCGAGCATAACCGCATCGGTTTTACGATCCGAGCTCAGCAGCAGATAGGTCTGGTCATTGTAATTGGTTGTGAAATTCGCTGCGCCGGGAGTTTCCACCACACGATTCCCAACCCAGTTGTGTATCTCCTCCAATTCACTGAGTGAATTGGCATCATCCACCAGCACCTGCCAGATCCAGCCAATCCCGGCCATGGAGATCTGGTCAAACCCTGAGCGTTGGAACAGGTCCCTGGCTTTGGCAGGATCCGGCTCACCCATCAGGTCCCGGACATATAGCGCGTAGGAGCTGAGTGTGTTGCGGGTATATTCGCTGTACCAGTAGGGATAGTAGTTTTCGATGTTCCGCAGATAATCCAGGGACATTACCCACATATCCTCGGGCACATCAAACCCCTTCTGGTCCGCCCGCGCCAGGGCATGGGTGACATGGATGGTGTTGTAAGGGATCGAATCCTGACCGCGGCGCCAGTAAGGGAAACCACCGTCGTAATTCTGGATTGCAGCCAAAGTTTCCAGATCCTTGGCAACCCGGTCCTCCATTTCTTGAGGAGAAGGCAGTTCTTCCGCTTCAAAGGCACTCAAGACGTCCCTCAGGGCAGCGATGCCCAGCACCCTGGACGCCATCTGCTCAGAGCATTCATAGGGGTAGGAGTATAGATAGACCACCGCGTCGGTCAAAGCCTGCAGCGCGGTTGAAGATGTGTTGATCTCCAACCCACCGAACTGCGGGAAGACGCCCTCCGGCCTGGCAACAGGCTGAGAGATCGCTCCTTGATCGATCACACCGTAGGTTGCAAAAGCTTCAGTGGTAGCCGGCGTATAAACCGGAAGTTCACCAGCCGCCGCATCAGCATAGGACCCAGAAGTGGCTGCCACACGGAACTTGGCTGTGCCGGCCATCTCGGTTGAGATCGGGAATCTGACTTCGATCCGGTCATAAGCTGGTACGGTGACCTTATAGCCCTGGTCCCCGTTCAATTCCAGGTTGCTGAGTTGGACCAGGACATCCGTTTCCAGGTCCTCTCCAGTCTGGTTTTGGAGCACAACCGGGAGCTCAAACCTGTCGCCAAAGTTCAAGAAGCGGGGTGCCGAGGGCCGCACCATCAGCGGCAGCCGGGCAGTAATGCTGGCTTCTCCCGAGCCAAAACCCTTACCGCTATCATCCACCGCGACCACCATCACCCGATAGCGAGTCAGGTTGTCCGGCAGGTTGACCCGGACAAGAGCTTTCCCATCGCTGTCAGTTTTCACCTCAGGCGCGAAAGTCGCCAGGGGGTTGAAATCAATCCGGATCTGGATTGCTTCGCCAACTGGAGCGCCTTCATCCATCCCCATTCCTGCTGCTTCCATAGCAAGGTCCGCTTCGGCTGCCGCCGGCGCCTCCATGGCTTCTTCAACCATTGCCCCTTCCTTCTCCACAGTAACCTGGGAGACATTCCTGGCAGCGTCCGTCGCCTGGTCCAAGAGCGCAGCCGGGTTAGTCAGCACAATGCTGGCCCGGGTATAATAGCTGCTGGTATCCGCCGGCCTGGTAGCGTAAAAGACTGAGAGGGGATCCGCCAGCTGGTAGTTCGTCAATCCCAGGATAGCCTCATCCACAACCACCACAGCGAGTTCTGCATTGGCGAGCGGCTCTCCGTAGGAGTCCCTGACAATCACATCCAGCCATGTATCCGCACCCGGTTCCAGGGCTTCCTCGTGGGGTGTGACATCCAGATCGAGCGTGCGGGTCAGAGGGGGAACCGAAAGCAGCAGCTGCCCGGTCGCAAATGCCGGACGGGGCGGCGCGTCTCCCAGGAGCTCTCCCTGATCATCTGTGCGGGGAGCGGAGCCCACCACATCTACCTGGATATGAAGATTTGGGATAGCCTTCTCTTCAATCGGCACCCGCAGCGTATAGCTGGTGCCATCAAACTGGAAGTTTTCGGTTGAAATGATCCCATTGCGGCTGATGGTCAGTAAGCCCTCGCCGTTGGCGAAAGGCGCTTCCACCAGGATCTCCGCTACATCACCAGGCTGATAGGTTTCCTGATCTGGGATCAGGGTGACCTGCTCCTGTTCCACATCTCGGGAGGGAGGCCGTTGTCCTCCACTCACCCAACGGGTGAAGCGGCTCTGATTCAATCGCCCTTCACTATCGGTCACAACCGCGGTGATCTGGTAGCGCCCTCCCCGGGGCGTTTCAAATTCACAGCTGACTGGCTCATCGCTTGAACCAACACTGCATTCCTGGGTATCCACCTCGGCTTCCTGCCAGCGTCCGTCCTGGTATTTCCATTCCAGGCGGGCTGCCGCGACATTGATGGGGCGATCCGTAACCAGATTCCCATCCAGATCCGTGACGATCAGGTCCACCTCGAGCGGCTCACCCTGCTGCACAAAATAGCGGTCAGTGCGCATACCCACATATAAGTCAGCGGGATGGACTATCAAGCTGGTTGATCCGGTCCAGGCCTGTCTGTTGACATCAAAGACTGTGCCTTCGGCGATCAGACTGTACGGCCGAGGTTCCTCCATGGACTCGAAATCTAGCCGCAGATAATGGTTGCCAGAAGCATCCGTTCGGCCGCTGAAACTGGCACCGGAGGCTCCCTGGTTTCCATTGTAGAAATAATCGTAGTACCACCAGGGTGTCCAGTACCCGAAGCTGAAATCCGGCCAATTAGGCGGTTGATAGTTGGTGGGTGTGGAATTGACATACCAGCTGGTCTCTGCATTGGGCAGAGGACCTCCAGCGTAATATTTAGCCTCTACAGCCAGCACAGCGTGCCCGCCTACAAAATAGGGGCCGGTGGTTTCATTCCGGGCGCTGACCTCAAATTCCGGCCGACGGAACTCCTGAACTTGAATGCTGTGATAGTAATTGTTGTGATCAATACCCGATAACGTCCCAATCGGACTGAAAATGATCTGGGTATAGCCTAAATTCGCGTTTTCCGGCAGTGTGAAGTGGAAATCAAATCCACCCAGCGCGTTGACATCTACCTGACCGGATGCCAGTTCATTGCCCTGGGATCCGATCACCTGGTAGGAAACTCTGCTGACTTGATCCCCCACTAATGCTACATCGCCAGACTCATCCGTGCCGATCCGCCGCATCCAGCCTTTGAGATAGACTTCCTCCCCGGGTTTATACATCTGGCGGTCATCCCAGACATACCAGCGCAGCTCATCCTCCAGAGAACGGGGTGTCCAGTTGCTTTCACCCCAGTAAAAAGTGGATGGCGGCAGGAAAGCCAGATCATCCCCATTCTGCCCAACCAGATAAGGGACTCCAGAAGGCGGCAAATCAAACCTGGCCACGCCATCGGAATTTGTCCCGGCGATCGCAGGGCCTGCTCCTGAACGGATATCCAGGTTTGCTATCGGCGCACCGCTTCGCAGATCCGTAGCCCACACCACCATTTCAGAATGGTCCACGAAGGCATCCAGACCGATCTGGGTCACCTGAACCCAAACATTGACATGCTCCCAGTACCTTTCCTGCTCAAACAAACCTTTGGGAGGACGGGCTAAGACCACAAACTGTCCGCTATTGCCATCGAGATACTCCGCCAGGGATATGTATGTTTCCGTAAGTTTATCAGCCGGCGATTCAATATTGACCGTGTCGTCAAACACCTTGGTTCCTGGAGGTGTGAGCTGCAGGTCTGTGCGCTGATAATCACGAAGATACTGCTGGAAGTCAGCCCAATCAGAGGGTTCAACCTGGTAGATCTCCACCTTGAGTTTGTTGTGATTAATGGTGAACAGTGACAATGCTGGACTGGTATCTAAGGGATCCATAGTGACAAAGATCTCATCAGGACCAAACAGGATTGGTTCTGCCGCTCCAATTCGGAATTTAAGCCTCTCATCTGAGCCCAGGGTCTGGCCGAATTGATCTTTTATGGATTCGTCCACTGTTACCCGGTAAGTGGTCCTGCCCTGCGTGTTGCCCCGAATGTTAATGGTGTTCCCATAAATATTGATCGAGGCATTGGGCAGCCCCGGATCAATTGTGAGCATGCTGGGATCATAAGCATCCAGATCAATGGGGTTGTTAAAGCGGATGAACAGGGG
The DNA here is from genome assembly GCA_011039385.1 of Chloroflexota bacterium. Lineage (GTDB taxonomy): Bacteria > Chloroflexota > Anaerolineae > Anaerolineales > UBA11858 > B10-G9. Next base: position 28,984 of record DRBO01000032.1, read on the forward strand.
TGTCAATGGACGGCATTCATCGTCTCCCCAGGAACAGCCGTGGTCCTCGATCCGCAAGGGCGCGTAGGTGCTGAAACTGTAACTCTGGTCTGTTTCTGTTACCAGGGAACCTTCCGCGGAGGGAGTGCCTGTTTTAATGACAACAGAGACCGATGTGTCAGGAGGTAGTTCTTCCAGGACTTTAAAGGCCAGCCAGCGGCCAGCCTGGGCGTTTTCTGCTCTTCGGCTGACTATCTCATCGGACTCGATTTCCTCCTGACTGGCCAACTTGATCCCCACCAGCTTGCTGCCAGCTGTTACCTGGATATTTTCCAGGACAGCTTCCGGGTTGATGCGCTGATCAAAGGATACAAAGAACAGCGGGTCCAGGGGTTGGGGACTGCCAGAAGGATAATAATCCTCTAAAATCGGCGGGGGCGTGGAAAATCGAAAATGGACTGTCTCCTGCAGCACATTGCCGGAAGCTGACTCCACACCGGCCGGGATGGTAACCAGATATTCTGTTGCCATCGGCAGCCGGTCGATTAATTCAGGATCATAGTTGAAATTTAGTGTACGGGTGCCTAACCAGCGCCAGGTACCGGGAATCCTCGGGGTCACCTGGACCGGTACACCTTCTGCATCCAGTATCTCCAGGGTATTAAGGGCGATCATGGGCTGATTAAAGGTCACACTGATAAAAGGTGCGATCGCAACCTCCCCGTTCGGAGCAAAGCGCAGCACCTCCAGCTCCTCACCATAGACGGGCTCTGGGCCGGTCAGTTCCGATGAGGTTGGGAAAGTTTCTGGAATGGTCTCGCCAGTTAGCGGTGGCGGCAGGATTTCGTCCGGGAGTCGGAAATCTACCCCCAGATCCTGGTCATCGACCCAGGGAGCCAACCGATCAAGGATGGCTTGTATTTCCGCGTCAGTTAGCGGCATTCCCCTGATTGGAACAAGCTGTTCAATGACTGCTGGCACCGCCTGCCCGTCACTCAAACGAAGGGTCAAACCTTGCTGGTCCTCACCTTCCCCATTAAAGATCGGACCTCCCGTCTCGACCATAACGCCTGAATCCGTCTGGTCAATAGGAATCGGCTGGGGAGTGACCGGGCTGCTGCCTCCAATCCCCAAGAAGCTGCATCCTGCCGAAATGCTTGTTACGAACACCACGGTCAGAAAAATCCAAATCCAGCTTTTGATAGCAGCGGTTTTAGTCATCATCGGAGCACTCCTTCTTGTCGAGAAAATTAACCTTTAACCACAAGCCTGAAAGAAAAACCATCCAGCTTAGAAGATAGGACGGTTTTTCCCCGAAATAAGTTCCTCCGGAAGGCAATATTCCTGTCCTCCTGGATCACAAACCGGATTTCTCCCGGGCAGCAGTCAGATACTCTCCCAGCATGGCCTCTGCTTCTGTCAGATCCTGATAAGCCCTGACAGTCAAAAGGGGATGAGGATTTCCCGTGATCATTTTGGATACCATCACATCTTGATTGTATAGGCACAGGACCGGTTTTCCCAGGTAGAGAGCATAGCCAATCTCATAACCGACACCATGAGAAGGTGTACTGACTTCGGCGACCAGCAAGTCGCTTTCTTCTATCCAATCCACATCCCTCTGGTAGATGTCCTGCGGTTCCTTCTGGCCATCAATGACCTCGATCCCGGTTTCTGCGATATGGGCTGTAGGCACTTCGACCCCCATCTCCTCCAGTGCGCCGACAAGATGCTGGTAGGCCTTTTCATCCTTCCTGCCCCCGCTGATCGAACAGGCAAAATAAATTTTCATGGGCTTCCCTCATAGGAAATTTGATTATGTTATACTCGAAATTGACTTTTGTGATCAATTTGTCTAAATTGTACCCTTGGATTGTGATGCAAGGTTTAGAAATTCGCGATATTCAAAAATCTTTTGACAATCAGCCCGTGCTGAGTGGTATTTCCTTTCAACAAACCCCGGGGGAAATTCTGGCCTTGCTGGGCCCCAGCGGGAGCGGGAAAACCACTTTGCTGGAGATTATTGCCGGACTGATCGAGCCAGACAGCGGGGATTGCTTCTGGGATGGAAAATCCCTCCTCGGGATTCCTCCTCACCAGCGCTCATTCGGGTTGATGTTCCAGGAATATGTCCTTTTTCCCCACAAGAATGTCCGCGATAATGTCGCCTTTGGATTAAAGATGGCGGGGGAGAAGCCGGAGATCTCAAGTGCGCGGGTGAGGGAAACCCTCAAACTAGTAGGGCTGGAGGGGTTTGAAAACCGAGATATCAGCACTCTCTCCGGGGGAGAACAGCAGCGGGTCGCGTTAGCCCGCAGCCTGGCCCCTGAGCCAAAACTGGTCATGCTGGATGAACCCCTGGGGGCGCTGGACCGGACTATTCGGGAAAGGCTCGTGGGCGATCTCCGCCGGATCCTCAAGGGAGCCCGGCAAACTGCCCTGTATGTCACTCACGACCAGGAAGAAGCTTTCAGCATTTCGGACCGGGTTGTGATCCTGGGGGATGGAAAAGCAGCCCAAATTGGCACACCTCAGGAAATCTACTACCATCCCGCCTCCCCCTACGTGGCCAGGTTCCTGGGTATGGACAATTTTCTAGAAGGGAAAGCCCGGAAGAATGCGCTGGGTTCGGTGGTCAAAACCAGCCTGGGGGAATGGCAAACCAGCCAGGATTGGCAGGGAGATGGTTCTGTGCTGCTCCGGCCTGATAGAATCCAGATCCTTGCTGAAGCTACTGACAGCCTTCCCTGCCTGGAAGGTGCCGTTCTGAGCAGTAGATTCAGCGGTTCAGACCTGCAAATTGATTTGGATATCGACCAAATTCGGATCCAGTTCACCACAGCTGAATCCAGAATACCCGTACCAAATATGGGGGAAAAACTAGTTGTCTGCTTTAATCCCGACCAGGCAATACATTTTTTCCCAAATCAGAAATGATGGCGTTGGCGGGGAACAGACTGCCAGGGTTTAATCTCATATCAACTACTCCAGGAATCCCTACCAGGTCCCGGTCAGGAAATAGCGGACCGCATCGATCAGCGTGATCTGAAAAGACGCTGTGCCAAAGCCTGCCAGGATCCACCAGCCCAGGTCTCCCCAGCTGCTAAAAGAATTTTCTCTGCGGAACAGCAAGATCCAAATCATCGTATAGAGCAGTGTTAGCAGAACCAGCAATCCGCCGGTGCTGAGCAGAATCAGCGAGTAGAGGATCAACGGGTGGCCGGTCAGAACCAGCAGCCCAATCCCAATCCCTCCTCCAGTCCACAGCAGCCATTCTCTGGTCCCTGCCAGGGGCTTTTCAAGTGAGTAGTCCTTCCAGATCGTCTGTCCCATCAGCGGATAATACAACCCGCTGATTGCCAGGCCCATGCCCAGACCGGTAAACAACCTCAGTGGATTATTGGGTAAATAAAGAGACCAGTTCTCAAGGCCAGGATAGAGATAAAAAAACGAGTTCAGGCCATCCAGGGCATAAAGAAGGACCAGGAGGACTAACACGCCAGCAGCCCACCGGGAAGGGAATCCTGATTTTTTCTTACCCAAAAGGACTTGCAGCCCAAATCCCCACAGGAACCCCAGGTACTGACCACTGCAGCGAGCGCAGAGCGAAAAAGGTCGATCACCAATCATAAAGGAATGGGAGCTGATCCGGTGGCAAACTGCATAGGCAACCGCATCGGATTTGCCAAGCAGCCCCGGAGGAGTGGTTATCAGCCAGATCAGCAGCAATCCGCCAGTGAAAACCACCAGGAGTATTTTGAGAGCGATCTTGGGTTTTCTTTTCCCGGATTGCATATCGGATTCTGCAGCCATAACAATCGGAGCTCCCGGAGATTACTCTCCAAAGATTTTATCCAGCACCTGTAAAGTATTGGCTGCTGTCAGATCCAGATTCAATGGAGTCAGCGAGGTATATCCCGCCTTCAACGCCCCAATATCCGTTCCCTGATCGGGAATGCCTGTTGGTGGATCCCC
>DRBO01000033.1 GCA_011039385.1 Chloroflexota bacterium
AGTCTGGGTCCTGAACGGCATGCCGGAAACCGTAGCTGAGGCAGAAGCCCTGAGCACGGAAGTCCAGGAATAAATCGCTCACGATGCGGCATCATTTATCCTGAAATTAAAAAGCCTCCCTCGGGAGGCTTTTTGAATTCAAATAAATAATCTTGCTTGTCTAGGGAGAGGCAAAGAGCGTATTTTCCAGGGTTTGCAGCTTCGTTAATAGCAGTTCCAGATCGGTCAGGACAGTAGCCTCGTCATTCTCGATTTCGATCATGACCAATTCGTAGCGCTGGATCATGTTTTCCACAACCTCTGCCTGTTCCGCGTTCAACAGGTCTTTGAGAGCATCCAGGGTGGAGCCGGTCTTGTTCAAGGCCAGTTTGGCGTCTGCCTGACGGCCCTGTTCCACAGCCAGGGAAGCATCCGCCACGCTTGCCCGGGCACTGAGCAGAACCAGGTGGATGTTGAGCTGGTTGATCTCAGTTGACAAAGCTGTATTCTGGTCTTCGAAAGCTCCCAGGCGCTCAATTTCCGCTTTCAGGGAATCAATCTCCGCCTGAGCCTCATCCAGGTCCACGAGCAGAACTGCAGTCCGGTCCTGTTCAGGTTGATAGCGCATCAATGTGTCCAGGAAAAAGCCGCCGGCAAAAGCGATGGCGATTACCACCAACCACGCCAGGACCTGCCTCCAGATTTTCCGGGCCTTAGAAAGGCCTTTTCTCTCGGAAGGAGCCTCTTCCGCACTATCTTCCGGTACTACTTCAAAGGCAATGCTGCTTTCTTCTGTTTCTTCTGAGTCCTGTTGCTGAGCTTCCAGTTCAGCCTCGCTGATCTTTTTTTCCAATTCATCCTTGGGTTTTTCCTCGTTCATTGTCATTCTATTCTCCTCGATTCTTTCCCAATCAATAATGAGAATTATACCTGATTCCTTTTATTCTTCATCCAATCCTCTAACCAAGGTTCATAAGCTGAATGCATGAGGAGAATGCCCAATTCATCACACAGTTTCAGTAAGAAGGGAACTCTCCCGCATCCAAATCAAGCAGGTAATTTTCGACAATCTCTCGGAACCGGTTGGGTTGGTCCATATTGGGCAGATGGGCAGCATCCTCGCTGATCTCTTTTTGGACGGAGGGAATATGCTCGGTCAGATAATCGGCTACTGCATGCATATAACCCAGATCGTGAGAGCCAACAATGATCAGAACAGGAAAATTAATCACGCCCAAACACTCAGCGGTAGTTTTTATCGGGGCAGGTTGGCGTTTCCCGATCTTATTTCCTTCATAGCTTTTCACCGACCGCTGCATATCGTACAGCAGGGCATGCATGCTGCAATCCACGTGCCCAGAATGCTGACTCATACTATCGAACCAGATTTGCGTTTCAATCTCAGCAAGCGGTTTGAGATCTCCTTCCTCAAAAGCCTTCTTAGCCTCAGAGAATTCTTTCGGTACCGCAACATCCAGATCCAATCCGCATAAACCGGGGCTGGCCATGATCAACGTTTTGATTTTCTCCGGGTTTTCGATCGCGTATTCCATTGATAACAATCTTCCCATCGAACACACCATCAAAACAAATGGCGGCTGGATATCCAAGGTGTCGATCAGCGCTGTAAGGTCCTCAAGGTGAGTGAAAGGGCCTGTGACCTTTTTGCTCTTCCCATATCCTCGCAAATCGTACCTGATGACCTGGTACTCCTGTGAGAAATAGGAAAATTCATCATCCCATTGTTGGCTGTCAGCCACCCCTGCCTGGATCAATAATAAAGGTGTCCCTGAACCCGCAGTTTCATAATAAAGCCTGTCCCGGGCGATATCTACAAAACCGTGTGATTTTGACATAGACACCTCGCTTGGGAATAGAACACAAAACCCATCCTAATCTTGACGAATTTGGCTATTCATCTTTATTATATAGCAGAAGAGCCGGAATCTACCGGCTCTTCAAACCATTAATCTTTGGAGAGATGCGGATGGTTTATTTTGTTTTGATCTTGATGGTCTTGGGGAGAGCTTCCTCAGCTACCGGCACCCGCAGGGACAGAATCCCTTTCCGCAGGCTGGCTTCAGATTTCTCCATATCCAGCGACTTGGGCAAACGGATCACCCGGCGGAATCTGCCAGTGGGGCGTTCCTTGCGAAGGAATGTGACATCCTCATCCGCTGCCTTGAACTCGCCCTGGACAATGATGGTCTTCTCAACTATTTCGATCTCCACCTCATCAGGTTCCAGACCGGGAACGATCATTTCAATCACGTAGGCATCATCTTCAACGATGACATCCAACGGGACATGAACATCGGTTTCAACATTATTCCAGCGGTAAACTGGGTGGTTGTGGTATCTGGTATAAGGTTTAATGTACATGGACATTTTGCACTCCTTCAACTAACAGTAAATGGGTTGTGATTTATCTACTCTACATCTTACTGCTTGACTGTTAGAGAAGGTTATGCAAAACGTTAGAGAAAGACAAATGCTTCATAGGTGTTTTGTTAACAGATTTTTCCCTTTAAAAGGATAAAGCAGGCTGTTTATTTCTGGCAGACCAAGACCAGGTAAGGTGAAGAAGTCGAGTAAGATGTCCCGGAATAATCCCCCAGGCAGAGCACATCGCTAAATCCGGCTTCTCCCAATTCAGCCACAATCGACTTCTGAGTAGTTGGAAAATGTTCCACCGTGACCAGGTTCCGTTCCACTAGCCCATCCGGATACAGATGGTCATAGATCCAATCCCACAATAAACCTTCACTGGAAGCCCTCAAGCGGCTGCTGACCTGGACTGGAAATCCAGTCTCAGGATGAGTGATCACTGTCTCCAGGGCAGGGCTTTCTTCTTGGTCTATCCCGCGCAGCTCGGTAAGAATCTCTTCCATCCTCTTCGGATTGGGGAGGCTGGCTAGCAGCGATCCTCTTTCTTTCAGGCAGGAAAAGACTTTTTTATGCAAACGGGACCGGTCCTCGGAATTAAATGTGGAGTAGGTGTTGCAGGGAATGATCACCCCCCCGAACTGTATTTCGGGTTGGAAATCCAGGATATCCGCCTGGATCAGCGAGATCCGCTGACGACTCTGATCATCGATTTTTTCCAGAATTCTCTCTAGATAAGCCAGGGATTCGTTGTCGCGGTCAACGCCTACCACAATGCGGCCTGCCTTTACCAAGGGCAGGGTTACCCGGCCGTGACCAGGTCCTATTTCCAGGATGGGATCCAACCCTTCTGTACAGCTTATCCAGAAAGGAATATCATCCTTGTAGGCAGCGTGGTGAATACGGATCAAGTCTGAAATCATGGGTAGAGTGAAGCTTGCGCTGGGCGTCCTTGACTATGGATATCATAAAGATTATACTGCTTCCAGAATACAATTGGATTTCGGGGTGTGGCGCAGTTGGAAGCGCGCCGCGTTTGGGACGCGGAGGTCGACGGTTCAAGTCCGTCCACCCCGACTTTTCATTTAAGGACCGCCAACCAATCCTTATCTGTGTTGAGAATTTTGATAGCTCTCACAGGAGAGGATAGAGGCTGGTATAATCAAAAAAAACACCACAACAGGATGAACTATGAGGACAATAGATTTATCCAAATTTCAAGCCAAACCAGGTTTATCGGGATTCATAAATAATCTTCAAGGGTTAATGTCATACGGTTACTCCTGGCAGGAAAGCCGGAAGAACCAGGAAGAACTGGTGGAGATCCTTGGTTCGGTTTTAGGCAACGAATGTGTACTGCTGCGGGACGTGAACATTCCCAAAGTGAATCGCCCTATCCCGCTGGTCCTGATCACACCTGCCACTGTGATGGTGATCAATCCCAAATCCCAGCAGGGATTTTTCAGAGCAGAAGGCAAACTTTGGGGGGAGCTGGGCAGGAATGATAAATATCGGCCTTCGCCGCATAATCTCATCCGGGAAACCTGGCTGTACCAAAAAACCATTGAGGGATATTTCAAACAACATAACTTTTCTGCCCCGATGGACCGGGGTGTAATGATCTTTGTATCTCCCGAGACAGTAGTGGAATCCATCCGTCCCCGGGTCCGGATCATTCAGGCTGATGGTATCAAAAATTTTGCCAGGGAGCTTTCAATCGCCAAGCCCGTTTTCAGCGACATTGATTTCAAGGCTGCCGTGAATCTACTCACCCACCCCAAACTTCCAGACAAGACCAAACAGAAAAAGTCCCCGCCGCCTGAGTTGATGGAGCCCCTGCCTTTATCTGAGCCACTGGCAAAAGTGGATGAAGGTATCACCAAAGCAGCCCGAAAAGTCAATTTCACCCGCCGGGAATGGATCATCATTGGCGTATTGTCTGGCCTGTTGATCATTGTACTGATCGTATTAATCGTGTTAGTGACACTTTTCAGTTAAGAGTTTTTGAGTGCAACAGCCATTTCTATCCCTCATCATCCCGGCTTATAATGAAGAGGCCCGCCTTCCAGACACCCTCCAGAAGGCAGGGGCTTTCCTTTGCGAGCAGCCATACACAGCTGAAATCCTGGTCGTGGACAACAATAGCACAGACCAGACCGCTGAGATCATCCTGGATTTCTCCTCTCAATATAAATTTATCAAGGGGTTATTCGAAAGGAATCCCGGGAAAGGCGCTGCCGTGCGCTGTGGCATGCAACAAGCCCGGGGGGAATACCTCTTCATGTGTGACGCGGACCTCTCCATGCCCATTGAGGAAATCAACCAATTCCTGCCGCCGCGGCTGGAAGGATTCCAGGTAGCGATCGCTTCGCGGGAAGCGCCCGGATCTATCCGCTATGACGAACCCCTTTCCCGCCATCTGGGGGGTAGATTAATGAACTGGCTGATACAGCTTTTCATCCTGCCAGGATTGAATGATACACAGTGTGGTTTCAAGTGTTTTACGCGTGAGTCTGCCAGAGACCTTTTTGGAAAACAAACCCTTGATGGCTGGTCCTTTGACATCGAGTTGCTTTACATGGCCCGCCAGCGCGGATACAAGATCGTTGAAGTTGCCATACCCTGGATCTTCCACCAGGAAAGCAAAGTCCATGCCGTACGGGATGCCCTGCAAATCCTCCTGGATATTCGGACCATCCGGAAAAATCACATCCAAGGCATGTATGACCAGGAAAATTGATCCCGGACTGATCCCCCCTTCGCCCAATCTCCAGTTCGAGCGCGCTTTATGGAAAGCCAATCTTACAGCTATCGCCGGGATAGATGAAGCTGGCCGAGGCTGCCTGGCAGGTCCTGTCGCGGCTGCTGCTGTGATCCTCCCTGATGATGAGAAGATAATCAAAACAATGACTGGGATCAGGGATTCCAAACAGCTCACGGCTGAAGAGCGCGAAAAAGGCAGGACCATCATCGAGAAATCCAGCCTGGCCTGGGCAGTTGGTTTTGCTGATAACCAGGAGATTGACCGGCTCGGCATCGTGCCGGCAACTCGATTGGCTGCCTGGCGGGCACTGGATCAACTTGACCCGCTTCCTGAACACCTATTGGTCGATTACCTTGTTCTGCCAGACATCCCTCTCCCTCAAACCCGGCTGGTTAAGGGTGATGCCCGCTCCCTTTCTATTGCGGCAGCGTCCATTCTCGCAAAAACACACCGAGATGCCGTAATGGTAGCCAGTGCCAGCATCTATTCCGGCTATGGATTTGAGAAAAACAAAGGATACGGCACGATCTTCCATCGAAACGCAATTCGATCCCTGGGTGCCTGCCCCCTGCACAGGATGAGCTTCGCACCTCTTCGAGTAATTGGAAATTGGGCTGAGACTGGAAGACCTGGAGACGGGGAGACTAGGTGAGGATCGACCATTTGTCATTGCGAGCGGACTCTGAGCCAAACGAAGAGGGAGCGCGGCAATCTCGGGCCGAAGGACTGGGCCGCTGAGATTTTTCACGGTCACCATCGGAGCAACGCGGTTTTCCATCAGCAGCTCTGCGGCTTAGGAAAGCATTAAGCGACCCACAAAGTCACCCCTGCATTAAATTAACAGCTGCCATCGGTATCTCTCCCAGTCCCCAAGTCAGATGAACACATAGTAAGATATAAGTAAATCGATTTACCAGATGAGATAAACATGGCGGATAAAATCCAGCTTCCTTATGGTCAGTGGCCTTCACGGATTACCCCCCAGAACACTGGAGGGTTGCTTGAGCTAAGTGAGCCAGCCTGGGATCGAAATGGAACCCTGTTCTGGCGGGAAAGGAATTCCACCCAGGGATCCATCCAGATGGCAAGCCCTGACAATGGGGAAATCATCTCTATCAGTGGAGATATGAATGTCGGTGGCGGCCTGCTGTACGGGGGAGGGAGTTTTGGGATCGGAGAGAATTGGATTTATTTCATTGACAAGCCTTCCCAACAGCTGTGGGGTGTCTCCCCCACAGAAGGAAACCCCATCCCGCTAACTTACGGACTGGCCCTGTCCGCCTCACCAGTGGTCTCCCCAGATAGCCACGCTGTCTTGTTCGTCCACTCGGATGGAGAACAGGACGCTATCTACCTCTTATCTAAGGATGGGGAGCAAGATCCAGTTTCCCTGATCAGCGGAGGGGACTTCTATAATTACCCCCGCTGGCACCCCCGGGGCCGGCAGATCGCCTGGATCAGCTGGAACCATCCCCATATGCCCTGGGATTCCAGCACGCTTTGGTTGGGTACGCTGGGTTTGTTCCCGAATGAGGAACCCCGGCTGGTATCTGAATCCCTGATCGCAGGAGGTGAGGGTATTTCTGTCCTTCAGCCAGAATTTTCTCCTGATGGCAGATGGCTGGCCTACATTTCAGATCAAAGTGGATGGTGGCAAATCCATCTCTATGACCTGGTCACGGGGGAACACAGGCAGCTGACTGAAGCACCTGCCGAGCATGCCCTTCCCCCCTGGCTGCAGAACAGGAACGGGTACGGTTTCAGCCGGGACAGCCAGAAGATCTATTTCACCCGCAACCAGACGGGCATCCGCTCCCTGTGGGTTTGGGATCTTGAGATGGACCGGGAAAGCCGCCTGGAGCTGGATGAAAACTACACCTGGTTGGACTGGTTTTCGATCTCTCCCCTGGAGGACCGCCTGGGGTTGATCGCTTCTGCCGGAGACCTACCTCCCAGGTTGATCACAGTTGATCCATCTGGAAAAACTGTGATCATCCGCCAATCCGCCCAGGAAGAACTCCCCAGAACGCTCTTCTCCCTGCCGCAGCCCATCTCTTGGAAAAATCAGGATAGGAGTGAGGTACAGGGATTGTTTTACGCTCCGCACAACCCTGATTTCCAGGCAGAGGGACTTCCTCCCTTGCTGGTGATCATCCACAGCGGCCCTACCCGTCAAAAATCTGCTGATTATCAAGCCCGGACCCAGTTTTTCACAAGCCGGGGTTTCGCCGTGCTGGAAGTAAACTACCGGGGCAGCAGCGGATACGGCAGGGCCTACCGGCAGTCCCTGCAGAAGGGATGGGGGGTGATCGATGTCGAGGACTGCCTGAGTGGAGCCCTTTATGTCACAGAACAGGGTTGGGCGGATCGGGAGAAGATGGCCCTGCTGGGCAGCAGCTCGGGAGGATTAACGGTTTACCAGATCCTGGTCAGGTATCCGGGTGTCTTTCGGGTCGGGATCGTTCTCTACGGGATCGTGAATCAGCTTGATCTGCTAAAAAATCCCTCCAAATTTGAGCGCCATTATTCCCATTGGTTAATTGGCCCCTATCCTGAAGACGAGAAACTCTACCGGGAGCGTTCCCCGATCTTCTTTGCGGATCGGATCCAGGATCCTATCGCTGTCTTCCAGGGCGGCAGGGACCCCATCGTTCCCCGCAATCAAGCCGATCAGATCATTCAGAAATTGAAAAAGAATAACGTCACTCACCTCTATGTGCTTTATCCGGACGAAGGACATGGGTTCAAAACCGCGGAGAACATCGAGGATTTTTACCAGCAAAGCCAGTTCTTTTTAGAGAACCACTTGTTTAGGGAAAAAGGAAATTAACATACCTGCACTCACTATTGAAAGTGTGGGAGTATTTGAAGTCGAAAAGGGAGTACACCTCTCTTGTCAGAACAGGCCTACTCCGCGGCAGCCAGTGCCGCTTCGATCGCTTGCCGGAAATTTTCATAGGGCTGATTTCCACGCAGCATTACGCCATTAATGAAGAATGTCGGCGTTCCGGTGACACCCAGCTGAGATGCCGCTAACTGGTTTGAAGAAACCAGATCCTGGTATTTCCCTTCCTCGACACAGGTTTCAAACTCATCCACTTTCAACTCCAGCAGCTCTGCAAAAGACCTCATAGTCCTGGACACATCCGCCGTGCGGTTGGTGAACAAGCTCACCTGATTGGCAAATAGAAGGTCATGGAATTGCCAGAAGGATCCCTGTTCGCCGGCACAATGGGCCGACTCAGCAGCCCGCTGAAGCGCTGGCGCTTGAGCCGGCGCTCCCACAGTGTGGAAAACCAGGACAGCTTTCCCGGTCTTAATATATTCCTCTTCGATCAACTTCTTGGTTTCCAGTGCAAAATCCGCACAATGGGCACAGCCGAAGTCGGAGAATTCCTCAATAACCACAGGAGCCTGGGGATCTCCCAAACTGCTGAGATCATATTGCTCCAATTCCGTCAAAGCAGGTTGTACTATTTGTTTGGCAGTGAGATTTACCCGGCTGCTGGTGACCACCGCATAGATCACAGCGGCAAAGACCAGGGCAACACCTCCAGCCATCATCAGACTTAATAAAGTGTTCTGCCGTTTGTGTTTTTGGCGTCTTTCTTCAAGATACTTGCGAGAGCTCATACTACCTTCCTCAGTTGGTTTAGATAGCTATTCTATTCGATTTCGTGCCAGGACCAGAAGTTCTAATAAATCATTTACTAATTGACTTATTGATAAATACAAGTGAAAGCCAACTATGATTAAAATAAAATCCACCGCGGTGTAGTGGATTTTTTTATATACTTACAATCTTCAGTGGTCCGCTTTTTTTGATCCAAAGATAATCTTTGTCAATTCGGCGGCGATAGAGGGTCCTAAGAGCAGGGGAAGAATGATCTCCCATTGGATCCAGCCCAGGGGGGCTGTATCAAATATAACCTGCAAGAAAGGAACATAAACCACGGCAATCAGCAGGACCAGGGAGGATAGAATCGCCCAGTTCATCACCTTGTTGGTGAATATACCGGCTTTTAGAATCGGGACCCGTTCTGAACGGGCTGTATAAGCCCGCAGCAGCTCTGAGAAGGAAAGGGTCACAAAAGCCATGGTTGGGGCCATCTCTGGAAAATTCCGCAAACCGATCCAGTAGGCGGTCAGCGTGACCGCTGTGATGGCGATGGTTTGAATGCCTATGCCGGTTAACATGAACCGATTTAAAATCGGTTCATCAGGATCGCGGGGAGGCTGCTCCATCAGATCCGGATCGCCTTTTTCCAGGCCTAGCGCCAGAGCAGGCGCACCATCCGTGATCAAGTTCAACCACAGCAGCTGAATCGCGCTCAAAGGCGATTTCCAGCCTATCATGGTTGCCAGGAAAATTGTTGCGATTTCAGCAATATTACAGGAAAGCAGGAAATACACAAATTTGCGGATATTGCTGTAGATGACCCGCCCCTGCTCTACGGCGGAAACGATGCTGGCATAGTTATCATCTGTGAGCACCATATCCGCTGTCTCTTTAGCCACATCGGTTCCCGTGATGCCCATGGCAATGCCAATATCCGCCTTCTTGATCGAAGGCGCGTCGTTAACCCCGTCACCAGTCATGGCAACTACTTCATTATTCGAGCGGAACGCATCCACGATGCGCACCTTGTGTTCCGGTGAAACCCGCGCAAACACGTCAGTAGTTCTGACCGCTTCCTTAAGATCCTCGTCACTGATCTCGTCCAGCTCTTTACCGGTCAGCACACCGTGACCCTCAGTTAGGAGCCCGATCTCCTGGGCAATCGCTCTGGCAGTATTGGGATAGTCACCAGTGATCATCGCTGTCCGAATACCAGCTTGCTTGGCAGTATTAAGGGCGGGAAGAACTTCCGGCCGGGCAGGATCGATCATGCCCAGCAGTCCGACAAAGATCAATTCCTGCTCGATGTTTTCGTGCAAGCTGCCGGTCGAATGATAATCTAAATCCTTGATCACCCGATAAGCTACTCCCAAAACACGCAGGGCTTGATTGGTCATGCGGTCATTGGCAGCCAAGATGCGCCTGCGCTGCTCCTCATCCAGGGGAACAGCAACGTCATCCCGGCGTTGATAATGCGTACAGCGCTCCAGAACAATATCGGGGGCGCCTTTTTGCGCTACCACGTACCAGGCTTCATGTTTCTGATCATAGAATGGAGAGACATCCCCTGCCTCAGGGTTTTTGATCGCATGGACAGTGACCATTCGTTTTCGTTCGGAATCAAAGGGAATCTCCTCAATACGGGGATAGGCCTGGGCAAGAGGTGCAGGCAGTGCTCCCCCCTTGGCTGCAGCGACCAGCAGCGCGCCCTCTGTGGGGTCGCCAACCATTCGGATGGTTTTCCGTCCACCTTCATCATAGTCAGTCTCCAGGATGGCATCATTATTGAGGGCGCCAATCCACAGAGCAGTCCGGATGCCGGGATAATCCCGAGCTAAATCTACTACCTGACCATCATATAAAAATTCGCCTTCCAGGTTGTAGCCTGTCCCGGTGATATCCAGAAATTCTCCATCCACAGCGATATTGGTGACGGTCATCTCATTCTGGGTCAGGGTGCCAGTTTTATCAGAGCAGATCACGGTCGCCGAACCCAGGGTTTCTACCGAGGATAATTTCCTGATCAGGGCATTGCGGGCGATCATCTCCTGCATGCCCAGGGCCAGCGTGATGGTCACTACAGCAGGCAGTCCTTCGGGAACAGCGGCGATAGCCAGGCTGACGGAGATGATAAACATTTCCAGCGGAGGGGTTCCTGTGATCATGCCTTCCACAAAGACCACCCCACAGATGACCAGGGTCACCCAACCCAAAGTGCGTCCAAAACTGTCCAGCCTTTTCTGAAGCGGCGTATCGCCCTCGTCCACATCCTGAAGCATGGTAGCGATCTGTCCTATCTCCGTTTCCATGCCAGTGTTGACCACCACGCCCACTCCCCGGCCGTAGCTGACGACGGTACCGGTATAGGCCATGGTTTTCCGATCCCCCAAAGCGGCATCGTCTTCCAGCTCAAGGTTGGCGTTTTTTGTGACTGCTACCGATTCTCCGGTCAAGGCAGCCTCTTCGATCCGAAGATTGGCTGTTTCCAGCAGCCGCACATCAGCCGGCACATAGTTTCCCGCCTCCAGGAAAACAATATCACCCGGCACAACATCCCGGGCTGGTATGGCCTGACGGTGTCCTTCCCGGAGTACGTTGGCATCCGGAGCCGACATCTTCTTCAGGGCGGACAGGGCTTCTTCCGCCCTGCTTTCCTGGACCACACCCAGGACGGCATTCAGCACCACGATAGTCATGATTGCCGCGGCTTCAATCCAGTCGCCCACCACGACCGAGATCAAAGCTGCAGCCAACAGCAGGATGACCACAAAGTTGGCAAATTGCTCGTAGATCTTTACCCAGATGCTGGCGGGGGGGGCTTCCTGGAGTTCATTGGCCCCATAAGCGTCATAGCGTAATTGGGCTTCCGAATTGGAAAGACCCTCTTCGCGGTTAACATTCAAGATTGAGATGACCTGGTTCGCTTTAATCGCGAACCAGGCTTCTTTTTGTTGTTGAGTTTCTTGTTCGGGTTGAGTTAGTTCTTTGTCCACGCTGAACTTCCCCTGGACTTAATTCCATGGTGATCAGCAGGTGGTTTATTCCCCTGCTGATTTGTCATTGGTCGGTTCCAGCCCGCCCGGCACCTCCACGAAAATATACCAATCCGTGATGGTATTGAGCCGATCAGAAGCCTTGAAAATCGGGCCGATTCGGACGCCCTTAACCTCTGCGGCAACACCGTAGCTGTACACAGGATAATAGAGCGGAAGGGCTGGCAGTTGGTCATGGAATCTCACCTGGAAATTTTTATACAGCCGGGCACGTTCCCCAAGATCAAGAACCAACCGGCCTTGTTCCAAATATTCACTGGCCCGCCGGTCGTTCCACGTGGAATAATTTTGCCCATTCGTCGCCTGGGTTTGATGCCAAAAAGGATAAGGATCCGGATCAGGCATACCGGTTAGATTTATATCAACCAGGGCAGCCTCATACTCCCGGGATTCAAGTCTATCCATCAGTTCTTCATAGGGCAAGGAGCGCAAAGTGATCTTGAATCCAAGTGTCGTCCAATTTTCCTGGATAGCCCGGGCAATCTGAGCGTGAATTCCGGATTCAGGGTAGATCAACTCCATTTCCAGGCGGTCCCCGTCTTCATTCTCGCGGGCAGTTACTCCTTCGCTCGGGAAGGTATATCCAAGGTCTTTGAGGATCTCAATGGCGAATTCTGAGTCATACTCATAACGGGGTAAATTCTCGTAATAAGCCCAAGTTTTGGGGAAGACAGGACCATCTGCGATGATGGCTTGCCCCTGGTTGAGATGATCCACAAGATACTGACGATTAATACCCTGCAGCAAAGCTTTTCTCAGATCCACTTCCCTCAAAAAGGGAAGCTCCGGGTTGTTCAAATTGAGCAGCACCAGGGTCATTTCGGGCAAGCGGCTGGTGTAAAAACGCAGATTTTCATCTGCCAGGGCATCTGCAAGAATGTCATCTGATATCTCCCCGATACCCTGGATTTCCCCTGCCTGATAAGCCTCCCAAACCGTATGGGAGTCCGGGAAGTATTTGAAAGCAACCTGATCCAGGTAAGCTTGCTGCCCGAAGAAATCCGGATTCTGCTTGAGAATAACACCAGTAATTTGATCATCTTCAACGATCAAGCGGTCAAACTGAAAAGGTCCTGTGCCCACTGGCTGCAGATTAAAGGGCGCATCGACGATTTCCGTGGGGGAAAGATCCCCCAGCAAATGGGCAGGCAAAATACCAAAATCAAGGTATCCCAAAAATGGGGAATATGCCTCCGGGAGCCTGAACTGGAAATTTCTTTCATCCAGGCTGACAATTTCGATTTCCTCCCAGAATTCTGCCAGATCTTCAGGGACCGGAAACTCTGGATCCTTGAGCAAATTGACCGTAAAGACCACATCCGCGCTGGTCACCGGCTCGCCATCATGCCAGAACACATCTGGCCGAAGGGAAAAGTTATATACATCTCCATCCGCCGAGATTCCCCAGGCGCTGGAGAGATCCGGCTGCGGCAGGCCGGTGCTGTCGAAGCGGATCAATCCCCTGAAAAGCAGACTGACCGGATCCTGATCCGGGGGATTGAATTCCGCCAGGAGAGGATTCAACCGTATCAGGGAACCTACAATGCCTTCCGTGTATAATCCGCCGCTGGTAGGTTCTGGGGCTTCCACAAGCACAGGCTCAGCCTGCTGTCCCCAGAGGACAAAGCCAATCACAACCAGTGCCAGGACAATGATCAATATTTGCCAGCGCAGTTTTCTAATCAGTTTCATGGTATTTTTCCTGCAGTATTGTAGTTTTTCTTCCCCCTCCCGTTAAACCTAGCCGGAAAACATGGAAATCCATATTTTCCGGCAATCAGAGGCAGAACATGTCAACCTATACCAAGCCGATCTTCCTATTAAACTGTTACAATTACTGAGGCGATTGCCAATCCAAAAAACAATACACTGAGTCCGATAGTCACTCGGAATAAGGTCTTCTCAATACCCCGCCGAGCAGAAAACACACCACCTGCATCACCACCTGTTAATCCACCCAGACCAGCTCCCTTGCTCTGTAGAATTACACTGGCAATCAGGGCTGCAGAGGTAATAATCAATCCTATGTTCAGATATGTCGCCACAAAAACCTCCCAGACCAACAGAAAGCATAAGCTCAAACCAGTTTCTGTCAATCGTTTATTTTCACTGTTAATCTAATATCAAGCAGGGCGATTATACCTTCTCTACAGGGAGAACGTCAAGAAGCTCCCGTCTACCCAATACTATCAAGGGGAATAGATCATGTCAGAAATAATCATTAACTTGCACATACATACTGCACATTCAGATGGCACAGGCAGCCATCAGGAGATCGCTGAAGCTGCCCTGGACACCGGGTTGGACGCAGTGATCATCACTGACCACAATATCCTGGTACAGGGCCAGGAAGGCTACCACACCCGCGGAGATAAGCGCGTATTGGTGCTGGTTGGGGAAGAGATCCACGATGACAACACACCAGCCAGGAACAACCACTTGCTGGTCTTTGGCGCTGGTCAGGAACTCGCAGGCCTGGCATCGGATACCCAGCAGCTGGTGGATCGAGTCAATGACCTGGGCGGTCTTTCCTTCATAGCCCACCCGATCGATCCAGCAGCCGCCAAGTTCAACCAGGGTGATTTTTCCTGGGATAAATGGGATGTGATTGGGTTTACCGGGATCGAACTCTGGAATGGCTTCTCGGAATTCAAAACCAGGCTGAAAAACATCCCCTCCGCCCTGTGGTATGCTCATCTTCCGAAACGAATCGCCCGCGGTCCCATTCAGGAGACCCTTGCCATCTGGGACAGGCTGACCAGCAGCGGTTTGCGCGTTGTTGCTGTTGGTGGTTCCGATGCCCATGCCCTGCATGCCAGTTTGGGCCCTATCAAAAAGACCCTGTTCCCCTACCAGGTTCATTTCAAGTCTGTAAACACTCATCTGCTGCTGCCAACAGAATTAACAGGTGGATTTGAGGTCGATCAGGGTTTAATATATCAAGCACTGCGCGCAGGGCATGCGTTTATTGGGTATGATCTCCCTTTCCCGACTACCGGCTTCCAGTTTACAGCCGCTTCTGGAGAGGAAGAAGCGATCATGGGAGATGAAATCCCCCTTCTGGATAGCACAACCCTGGAGATCAACATCCCCCTGCCCGGGGAGTGTGTCTTGATCAGAAACGGGATCATGGTCAAGAAATGGCGGAACCGTACCCGGTGCAGCATTGAGGTAACCTCTGCGGGAATTTACCGGGTTGAAGTTTACCTCCCTTATCGGGGCAGGCGCAGAGGATGGATATACAGCAACCCAATCTATATTCGTGAGTGAGGAAGGTTATGAAGTTTAAGTTGCAGGCCCCGTTCAAGCCCATGGGCGACCAACCCCAGGCAATAGAAAAACTCCTCCAGGGAATCAAAAACGGCCAACAGCACCAGGTCCTTCTGGGCGCGACCGGTACGGGAAAAACCTATACGATTGCCAATGTGATCGAAAAGACCCAGATGCCTGCCCTGGTGATCGCCCACAACAAGACCCTGGCTGCCCAGCTTTATGCGGAATTCAAGTCATTCTTCCCTGAAAACGCTGTGGAGTATTTTGTCAGCTACTATGATTACTATCAGCCCGAAGCCTATGTGCCCCATCAGGACCTGTTCATCGAAAAAGAAACTGCAATCAACGAAGAAATTGACAGATTGCGGTTGGCTGCTACCACAGCGCTGATGTCCCGCAAAGATGTAATTATCGTTGCCTCTGTCTCCTGCATTTACGGCCTTGGCAATCCCGAAGCTTACGGGAGTGTGGTTATTGAGTTGCGGGTCGGATCTGTTTACCGCCGCAACGCTCTGTTGCGCCAACTTATCGAAGGACAATATTCCCGCAATGATATCGATCTCCGGCCGGGTTCTTTCCGGGTGAGAGGTGATACGCTGGAAATTGCCCCGGCTTATGACGACCAGTATGTCTACCGGGTCTCCTTCTTTGGAGACGAAGTGGAGCGGATCTCACGAATTGACCGGGTAACAGCGGAAATCCTGGAAGAGGCCGGGGAAATCAATATCTACCCAGCCAAACACTTCATCACAGAGGAAGAAAAACTCAAACGGGCGATCAAGGATATCGAAGACGAACTCATCGACCAGGTGATCACATTTAACCGCCACGGCAAGCTGCTGGAAGCCCAGCGCATCGAGCAGCGGACAAAATATGACCTGGAAATGCTGCGCGAGGTGGGCTACTGCTCGGGGATCGAAAACTATTCCCGGCATCTAGATCAGCGTCCAGTTAATTCGGCGCCCTGGACGATGATGGACTACCTGCCGCAGGAGTACCTCTTGATTCTGGATGAATCCCATATGACCATTCCCCAGATCCGGGGTATGTTCAACGGCGATCGCTCTCGCAAAGCCACCTTGGTGGAATATGGATTCCGGCTGCCCTCCGCCCTGGACAACCGTCCTCTTAAATTCGAGGAATTCGAAAACAAGATGGGCTACACCATCTATACCTCTGCCACTCCCGGGCCTTATGAGTTGGGAAAGGTCGCTGAAGTGGTTGACCAGGTCATCCGCCCAACAGGCTTGATCGATCCAGAAGTGGTCGTTCGTCCTATCGAAGGGCAGGTAGATGATTTGCTGGGGGAGATCCACCAGCGTTCAGAAAGAGGTGAACGGGTCCTGGTAACAACCCTGACCAAACGGATGGCCGAGGACCTTTCCAAATATCTCGAGGAGAGCGGGGTCAAGGTTCACTATCTTCACTCGGAAATTGACACCCTGGAGAGAGTTGGCATTCTGCGGGATTTGAGATTGGGTATCTATGATGTGATCGTGGGTATCAACCTGCTCCGGGAAGGACTGGACCTGCCCGAAGTTTCCCTGGTTGCCATTCTGGACGCAGACAAGGCTGGATTCCTGCGTTCGGATACTGCCCTGATCCAGACTATCGGAAGGGCAGCCCGTCACGTCAAGGGCAAGGTGATCATGTACGCTGACTCGATCACACCAGCCATGGAAACTGCCCTGGAGGAAACTAACCGGCGGCGCCAAAAACAGGTCGACTACAATCTGGAACACGGCATCGAGCCTGAGAGCATCAAGAAATCAATCTCGGACATCACTGAGAGGGTTAAGATGAGAGCGGTAGCTGAAAGCAGCGGGGAGTATCAGCCTGGCTTCGGGAATATCCCGTTGCCTGAACTGAAAAACATCATCACTGAGATGGAAAAACAGATGCTGGCCGCCGCCGAAAACCTGGAATTTGAAACCGCTGCTGGCTTGCGTGATCAGCTCTTCGAGCTGCGTGAGCTGCTGGCGCTGCAGACGGACATGAAGCCCTGGGAAAAGATCAATTTGCTGGCAGGGAAGGAACCCAGGAAAAATTGATCAGGGGGAGATCTTCCGGATCAAGTGCCTGAACGTGTGCCCGATGGGATTGGCCTGGTCTGCTGGAAACTCCTGTTCACAGATCTTCAACCAATTATCGGCGTCATACGCTGGAAAATATACATCCGCCTTGCTGGTGGTATGCACGTGGGATAAATACATCCTATCCGCTATCGGCAGGGCCAATTGATAGATTTCCGCTCCCCCGATCACAAAAACCTCACTATCCCCCGCATCCCGGGCGATTTGCAGCGCGTCCTGCAGGGATCCGGCCAGCCGGCTGCCTGTCAGCTTGTATTCCGGATTCCGGGAGAGGACAATCATCCTCCTCCCGGGGAGGGGCTTCCCAATCGATTGATAGGTCTTCCTTCCAAGAATGAGGTGGTGACCCATAGTCAGCTTCTTAAAACGCCCCAGATCCACTGGTAAATGCCAGGGGATTTGATTCTTGAATCCGATGCCGCCCTCTTCATCCAGCGCGGCGATGATAGATAGGATCATACCGAAACCTCGGCCTTGATATGGGGATGAGCTTGATAATTCTCAAGTTGAAAGTCCTCGTATTCAAACCCAAAAATCGAGTCCACCCGGGGGTTGATATTCATGGTTGGCAGCGGGTACGGTTTGCGTTCCAGCTGCAGGCGGGCATTATCCAGATGATCCAGGTAAAGGTGAGCGTCACCCAGGGTATGCACAAAATCACCCGGCTTGAGACCACAAACCTGGGCGATCATCAGGGTCAGCAGAGAATAGGAGGCGATGTTGAACGGCACGCCCAGAAAGACATCCGCTGAACGCTGGTAAAGCTGGCAGGACAATCTGCCTCCCGCAACGTAAAACTGGAACAATAAATGGCAGGGCGGCAGGGCCATCTTTTCAATCTGACCGACATTCCAGGCGCTGACAAGGATCCGGCGTGAGTTGGGATTGGTTTTGATCTGTTCGACCGCTTGCGAGATCTGATCAACGACACCCCCTTCGGGATCCTGCCAAAATCGCCATTGGAAACCGTATACGGGTCCCAGATCCCCGTTTTCATCCGCCCATTCATCCCAAATACGCACCCCGTGTTTTTTGAGGTATTGGATATTTGTATCCCCTTTTAAGAACCATAATAACTCGTAGATGATGGATTTGAGGTGCAGTTTCTTGGTAGTCAGCAGGGGAAATCCCTGGGCCAGATCAAAGCGCATTTGGTAACCAAACACCGATCTCGTTCCCGTTCCTGTCCGGTCCCCTTTTTCTACACCCTGATCCAGGATATGCTGCATTAAATCCAGATATTGCCGCATGATATTCCCCTTTTATAATGGTTGATAATCTGCAAGGAATTCCTAAATAGCTTATCATATTTCCTGACTGACTGCGAGTTTGCCAGGCCTGCTACAATAGGGTTAAGGAAATCAAAGGGAAAATTCATGATCAGCAATAATGTCACCAGACTGCTGGACAACCGCAAGATCATCTATCGGGCCTATGAGCTTCCAAAACAGAAATTGGGCGCTGAGGAAACTGCCCGGCTGCTGGATGTTCCTCTCGAAATCGTGTTCAAGAGCATTGTCATTACGCGCAGGGGACCGGGCAAACCCATTCTGGCTGTTGTCCCCGGGAACAAGGAAGTGGACCTCAAAGCTCTGGCCCGGGTATTAGGGGAAAAGAAAGTCTCCCCGGCGACCCAAAGCGAGGCGGAGAATTTCACCGGGCTGCAGGCAGGGGGCATTTCCCCTCTGGCGCTTGTCAACCGCGGATTTGAGATCCTGATCGATCAATCCGCACTCAGTCATGAAGCCATCCATATCTCCGGGGGAGAACTCGGTTTGAATATCAGGCTGACAGGGGCGGATCTGATCCAGCTCACCCGGGGGAAAACCGCCTCTATCTGTTGAAATTGATCATCCCTTGATAACCACCAGGGGTTTTAAACGGGCTACCGGCGCTGCAATTCCTGCCTGGACAACCGTATCCACCACAACATCCACATCTTTGTACGCTGCGGGTGCTTCCTCAGCCAGGCCGGCCATTGAACCAGCCCGGATGGTAATGCCTTTTTTTTCCAGGCTCGCCCTAAGGTCTTCTCCCCTGATGGTTTTTTTAGCCTTCGAGCGGCTCATCACCCGCCCTGCCCCATGACAGCATGACCCTAATGATCGCCGCATGGCTCCCTCAGTGCCACGCAGCACCCAGGAGGAGGTGCCCATGCTTCCCGGCACCAGTACCGGTTGGCCGATCTTCCCATATTCCGACGGCAAGTCTTCTGCTCCGGGGCCAAATGCCCGGGTGGCGCCTTTGCGGTGCACACAGACTTCAATTTCCTTTCCGCCAATCGAATGGGTTTCAATCTTTCCGATATTGTGGGCTACATCATAGACCAGGCTTAACCCCCAATTTTTGACTCTGCCGGCCAGCACACTCTCAAATGCTTCCCGGGCCTGGTGACTCAGCACCTGGCGGTTGGCAAAAGCATAATTCGCAGCGCAGGCCATGGCTGAAAGGTAGGCTTCCCCTTCCGGCGTATCCATCGGAGCACAGACCAGGGCCCGATCCGGCAGCTGGATACCATAACGGTCCACAGCGGATTGCAGGCTCTTGACATAATCTGAACACACCTGGTGTCCCAATCCCCGGGATCCGCAGTGGATCTGCAAAGCCAGATAACCTTCCTGGAGGCCCATCACCCGGGCGGCCTCAGGATCGAAAACACTCTCCACCAGGTCAATTTCGATAAAATGATTCCCGGCACCCAGCGAGCCCACCTGGCTGCTGCCCCGCTGCCAGGCTCGAGGGCTGATGTACCGGGGATCTGCCCCTGAGATCCGTCCCCCTTCTTCGGTCCGGCGCAAATCCTGATCGCTCGCAAATCCTTTCCTTCGAGCCCATTGGGATCCATTCCGGCAAACCTCCCCGGTTTCCCGGAGGGAAAAGCGTTGCCTTCCCCCTGTTCCCACACCGCTGGGGCAGAACTGGTTGAGTGCAGTAGCCAGATCTTCCAGGTGGGGCTTGGCCTCCTGATAGAGCAGGCGGCTGGCCAGTAGGCGCACGCCGCAGTTGATGTCATAACCGATTCCCCCGGGAGATATCACACCCTCCGGGTAGCGGGTGGCTGCCACCCCTCCAATTGGAAAACCGTATCCCTGATGCATATCCGGCATCACCAGCACTGCACTTGCCAATCCGGGCAGAGTAGCGGCGTTGACAGCTTGTTCCAGGGATTTATCACGGGTAATTTCCTGGAGCAGTTCTTCAGATGCAAAGAGGCGGACCGGGACGCGCATGTCCGGACGGTGAGAGACAGGAATCTCCCACTCATACGGGGTAATCTGCTGCAGATCAGATCTGGAAACCATGCAAGACAACCTTTAAATTTTCGATTCAGATATCAAAAACGATATTAACAGAATAGCCGTCCCTTGATTTCTTGATGTTTAGCCGGTGGTAAGTGACGGCTTTAATATCTCGCTGGTAAGATTTGATCTGATTCCCCCGCAATTTCGCCTTAAGCGAGAAATTATCATTGATAGTGAGCTTCTTAATGTCAAAGAGCATGTAATCTTCAGTCAAGCGATAGAGAAGCTCTTCCAGGAAGAGAATCAGCAGTCCCTCAAAATCCATGGCGTTGAGGGAGATTTCCTCCCGGATAGCAGAAAATCCCTCCTCGTATTCCTCAATGCCTGAAAGATGGAACATACCATCAGCTGCGGCACGAAAGAGGGAATTCAAATCTTTCCCCCAAGCTCTGATCTCAAGATCCGCAGTATGGGCTACTTCCTCAAATCCGCTGGAGTTGGTATTCATCTTATCCTTCAGTATACATAATTAAGTCCAATTTTCCAGCACCATTTTAAGATTTCAGAGATGATTCTCCAGTGACTCGGCGGACAGAAGGGTGATGAATGTCAATCTTGTGGAATGGTTGGGGTTCTTCTATAATCTCAATATCGAGCCAATACAAACCAACAGGGCTGGTCATTCCCGGGAATTTACATGAACACATCTCCTCTTTTTGCAGTCATCGGTGGATCGGGCTTGTATGAGATCCCCGGGCTTTTCAAAATCACAGAACATCTTCCGAAGACGCCATTCGGACCTCCCAGCAGCCCCATCCTGGAAGGAGAAATGGCCGGGCAGCGGATCCTTTTTTTGGCCCGACACGGTCAGGGACATCCAATTAATCCCAGCCAGGTGAATTACCAGGCCAATATCTACGCCTTGAAATCCCTGGGAGTGACCCGGGTGATTAGCATCAACGCTTGCGGCTCCCTGCGCGAGGATTACAAACCCGGCGACCTTGTCGTCCCAGACCAGATCATGGATATGACCAAAGGCCGTAAGAACACCTTCTTCGAGGACGGCTTTACAGCTCATGTAGGCACAGCAGACCCCTACTGCCCAGATTTATCAAACTATCTGGTCAAGGCACTTAGAAGCACTGGGGGTAGAGTCCATGACCAGGGAGCTTTTGTGATCATCGAAGGTCCCCGTTTTTCTACCCGGGCTGAGTCTAACACCTTCCGCTCCTGGGGCATGTCAATCATCGGCATGACAGCCGCCCCGGAGGCATTCCTGGCCAGGGAAGCCGAGATGTGTTATGCAGCCATCGCTCACATAACTGATTATGATGTCTGGCATACCCGGGAAGAGGAGGTCTCAGTTGAAATGGTATTGAAGATCCTGGCCCAAAATACCGATCACGCCAAGAACGCGCTGGCCTATCTGGCAGAAAACCCGCCCGAAGAAAAACGCTCCTGCGGGTGCCAGTCCGCTTTGGAGAACGCCATGATCACCAATCCGGCGGCCATGCCCGCTGCAACCAGGGGCAAATTGGATCTGCTGATAAGCAAATATCTGAAGGAGTAGAAGCATGAGAGAAATCACCATCCCCATCTCTCCGGAAACCATCCGGGAACTACATACTGGAGATACTGTGGTCCTAACAGGGGTCCTGGCTACAGGCAGAGACGCAGTTCATAAGTGGATGATCGACACTTTTATCCGGAAAACCAGGGAACCCACTGGTGATGATCTGGAAGTTTACGAAGCCATTCAACCAATTTTTAAGGAAAGTTTAATCTACCACTGCGGACCAGTGGTGTCGGGATTGGACACCGGGGACTACAAATTTGTGGCTGCCGGTCCAACAACCAGCATCCGGGAGGAACCCTACCAGAGCGAAGTGATGCACCACTTTAATATGCGCGGGGTGATCGGGAAAGGGGGGATGGGAGCCAACACCCTCCAGGCTTGCCAGGATCTGCCCGCCGCCTATTTCCACGCTATTGGTGGTGCGGCCACCTTGATCGCGGAATCAGTGGAGGAAGTTATTGGTGTCTATAAGCTTGATTTTGGGGTTCCGGAAGCCATCTGGGTGTTAAAAGTCAATCGATTCCCGGTTGTCGTTACCATGGATTCCCACGGGAATAGCATCCATGAGGATGTTGAAAGAACATCCCTGGAAAAATTGAAAGCCTTGATCGAGGGCTAAGCTCCTGGAATGGAATAAGGCTGAATGAGTGGAAAAGGGCGATTGTTGAATCGCCCTTATTAATTGCATTGGGGGAAGAAGACAGGGCAAAGCGCCAGCTGCTGGCTGGCAGAGAAGATACACCTGTTACCAGGACAAGCCAAGGGATTCGGTCAAAAATCGCATCAATGGAGCAGCGGTCTGGCAGGTTTCCACATAATAATCAAGAAAATCCGGCCGGGTAGCGGTCCTTTCGTCTATCTCTATTGAAGCCAGGAAATCCTTCCTTTTAAGATCCTCGATCAGGGGGTGACCAGGACCGATCCCCCGGGGAGGCCGCTTCAAGGACTCCCCCACCAGCTGGTAGAGAGAAGCGAATTTCTCTTCCTGCTTGGCGTAAATCCAACGCTGGGGATGTTCCAGGAGTACCCGCCTGATCCTCCCCAGGGATTCGTTGTTCGGCTTCCAGATCCCACAGCTGATGAACACGTTGCCAGGCTCGAGATGGAGATAATAACCCGGGGAATGCACATCTCGAGCCCGCTCATGGCGGAAATGCATCCCCGCCCAGGTCTTATAGGGTTGTTTATCCTTGCTGAAACGGACGTCCCGGTAAATGCGAAACAGTGATCCCCCGGTCACTTTGGGCACAGCCATGTAATAAGGGCTGATGGTGAGCAGCCGGTCAGCAAAAGCGGCGATAAAAGCCAGCAAGGGCTGTTTTAGGAATTTTTCATAGCGGTACCTGTTTTCCTGGAACCAGGGACGGTTGTTATTCTCCTTCAGATCGGATAAAAAAACGAATAGTTCCGGGGGAATCCTCACTATTTACTCCTATCGGTTAACATTATTCTTACTCTACTGCAAGGCTGATAGAACTAGTATACATGTTTTAAAAAAATCAAATTCAGCCAGGAAAAAAGTGGTATAAACAGGGAATGGAATTTCTAAAACAACTCAAACCCGGATTATCAAAAAAATGGCTTTTATTAACCGCTGGGCTGATGTGGACTGGTGTTGGCATATTTCTGATTTCCCTGGCCTGGGGATGGATCTTTTCCCCAGCTGTGGATAAGGCCTGGATTTACTGGCTGCCTGGCGTATTCCTGGCCGGGCTGATCTATTTTTTTGGCTTTTCCAGGCTGGCCCGGAAGAACAGCCACCGGATTCTTAATCTGTCAGTTGAGAAACCTTGTTTGTTTGCTTTCCAGGAATGGCACAGCTATCCTTTGGTTTTATTTATGATCGCCCTGGGTATCACCTTGAGGAAATATACTCCCATCCCAAAACCCCTGCTGGGTATCCTCTACATCGGGATCGGGGGCGGACTTGGGTTGGCGAGCATACAGTACTACCAGGCAATCATCAAGTGCCTCAAAAGACCTCCAGGAAGTTGATTGAGGGCGTTTTGTAAGGACCTGGCCAGTCTTTTCCCCTTTCCTCACAAAGTTGTTATTTCCTGACCGTTGATAAAGCGGATTTCAATGCTACCATGCTACAAAATAGATGGGGCTTTTTTTATCTAGAAAGCAAAGAGTTTATGCGTCATTTCATCAGCAAGATCGGTCAGATACGTACAGTTGCCTTGTTATCAGCACTAACAATCGCAATCGCCCTGGCGTCCACCTTGGCCTTCACCGTGCTAGTTATCAAACTCAATGTGGAACTTAACCTCAATACGGTGTTGTTGATCTCGGTTCTGGTGACCCTGACAATCGCACCGATGATGAGCTGGTTTATAGTCGGTTTGTTCTTAAAGGTAGACCGGCTGGAAGCCGAAATGCGCCTGTTAGCTACCTACGACTCTCTGACCGGACTGCTGACCAGACGGGAGTTTCTGGAACGAGCCAATTATTTTCATAAAGTAGCCCTGAGAGAAGGGTTGCCCTATGCCCTGATCATCGCTGATCTGGATAACTTTAAAGAGATCAATGACCATTTTGGACATCTCACCGGCGACCAGACCCTGGAGTTTTTTGGAGAAGCGATCCTCGCCAACCTGCGCGAAAGCGACCTGGCCTGCCGCTTCGGGGGAGATGAATTCTTGTTCTTCTTGCCGAATACATCCAGGGATCAAGCTCAGCAATTTGGGGATCGATTGCACAGCGTCATCACTGAGACCATTGACTGCTCCGACCTGGAAATTGATCTCTCGATCAGCCTGGGAATTGCCTGTTATCCAGGCATCCCGGCAGAAAACGTGAAGGACCTGATCTCTGCGGCAGATAATGCCATGTACCAGGCAAAAAGGTCAGGGGGGAATAAAACCCAACATTACAGTCTTGCAAGCATCCAGTGATAATTTAAGAAGTTGTTGTTACAATTCGGCAGTAATGGGAAACCGTATCTAAATACTGATACCTGCGTCTTATTTTAGGCAGCTATGTCCAGTAACCCGGAAAAACTCCTCCAGCAGGCTCGTACATTTGACCAGGAAGCCCTGGCCAGGATCTACGACCTGTACAGCGATGCCCTGTATGCCTATGCCTACAAACATGTCGGCACAGCCCAGGTTGCCGAGGATCTCATGGCGGAGACCTTTCGCAGGTTCCTTACTGCGCTGGAACACGGCGGAGGCCCCCAGGACCACCTGCGCGCTTATCTCTACCGCATCACCCATAATTTGATCACCGACCTCTACCGCCGGGAGCCGCCTCCTGCTCAGGAACTGGATGAAGACCGCCTGGTTGAAGACAGCCCCGGACCATCGAGTATCCTGGATGAAAAGCAAGGTTCTGAAAGGGTACGCCAGGCTTTGCGGCTGATCACACCGGACCAACGCCAGGTCCTGACCCTGAAATACCTGGAAGGCTGGAGCTCAACTGAGATCGCCCAGACAATGGGAAAATCCCTGGGGTCAGTTAAAGCCCTGCAGCACCGGGGAGTGGCTGCCTTGCAGCGGATCCTGCTCGAGGGCGAAGACCCATCCCCGGGATAAATCAACCTGGTCCCTCAATAACAATCCCTATTTCTAAAAAATATTTTTACCCGTATCCAAACAGGGTATTTGGCGTCATATAGGGCAGAACCATTTATACGAGGATGACTTATGAACAACCACGAAATCAATCCCAAATTGAAAAAAATGCTCGAAAGCTTGCAGGATGTTCCCATAAGGGACTTGCAGGCCAGCCATACAGGAAGGGAAGATTATATGGCGCAGGTGAAAAGCCTGAATCCGCGCCGATCTGCCTCTCGCAAGTCCGCCCGACAGGGGAAACCCCTGGGAAGGCGGGCCTGGGTGACGCGCTTTGCAGCCATCACAGCTGTGATCGTGGTCGCTCTCTCCAGCCTGGGCGGGACAATCTATGCAGCCCAGGCCGCTCAACCTGATGATCTGCTTTATGGGGTTAAAACTCTCACAGAAGAAATCCAGGTCACTCTGGAAAGTGATCCAGAGGAAAAGTTGGATCTCTATATATCCTTCGCGAACCGCCGCCTGCAGGAAATTCAAGCTCAAATGGCTGCTGGTGAGGAAGTATCCGACAAAGCACTCGCCCTCCTGGAAAAGCACACCCAAAAGGCGCTTGAACAGACCGCCAAAATGGAAAGCCAGGGCATGGAAAAAGCCCTCCGCCAGATCGAGAACAACTTACAGAAGCAGATCCAGATCATGACGGAACATGGAAAAGAACATCCCCAGGGTGGACCTCCAGGGCTCCTGAAGGCTCAGGAAAAGGTCCAGGAACGCCTTGAGCTAGTCGAAAGCGGAATCAAAGATCCCAATATCTTCCGTGAGAAAATGGGCAAAGATAATCCCCACAAGCAAGGCAATGGCGTCCAGGACGGTCGGGGTAATCCTGATGGAGGCCAGAGCGGCACAGAAAATCCGGGAAACAGCCCTGGCAACGGATCCAGCGGGAAATAAGCTAAAGTCATTCGAATTCATCCATCCTAAACAAGCCTCAGTGATCGGAGGAAAATATGAAAAAGAAAATCAACCTATTCAAATCTCTTGTCATCCTGACCATCATGGTCCTCGGCACCGGAGCAGTAGCCGGCAGCGCCCTGGCGGGTACCCCTGAGGATCTTACCGTATTCTTGGGGCACGAAGTAGACTGCAGCGGGGGTACCGGAGAACTGGAATTTAGCCTCAACTGGGAACCAGCTGAGGCAGAGTCCTATATCTATTACGTGGATTTCGGCGACGGGGACTCGACCGGATTGGTCCCGTCGGTTGAAGCAAATGTCACTCTATCTCACAGCTACATAGACCAGGGAGATTACGAGATTTCCGTGGAAGTATTCGAAGTCAATGGAGAGAATCGATCTGGAGAATTGGAAGAAACCCTGACCCTGGAAGGCCCAGAAGTTTCCCTCACCAGCGTGCCCTCTCCACCGGTTTTTGTTGTTGGGGAAGACGGCCAGGTTGCATTTACCGCGAATGCCACTGAGGGCACACTGCCCTATACCTATGAATGGGATCTGGATGGTGGCGAAACTACAGGACCCCTTACTTCGGAAACCGCGGCCGCGACCTACTCTGAAGCCGGGAAGTATCATGTTAAAGCCACGGTGACTGACGGCTGCGGTTTCACCGCCAGCGCATCCCTGCCGGTAGTGGTTGCTGATCCGGAAGACGCCTGCCATCCCACTGCCCAGAAAATTGCCGACGCAGTCAGCAGCATATTCCCTGACCAGGCTGACAAGGAATACAGCTGCGAGGATATTTACACCCTGTTCGACAATGAGGGAGAAGAGAATAACCTCGGTTTTGGTCGGATGTGGATGGCCTATAATTTGACGAAATCGATCGAGCTGACCTGGGAGGAAATCCTGGCCTGGCACATGGATGAAAGCGGCTGGGGCGGCCTGCTTCAGCTCAACCGCTTCGCAGAAGTGCTCGAGGAGCAGGGTATTGGGGATCTGATGGCTTTGGTAATGAGTGAAGACTACACCCTGGGTGATGTTCGTACCGCGATCCGTTCTGTGACCCACTTTGAAGCTGATTTCGACGACGCTCTGGCCCGGGTCACCGCAGGTGCCACACCCGGTGAACTTTCCCAATTCTATCGGCTGGCAGCTGACCTGGAAGCAGATTACGAGGTGCTGGACAAATATCTGGCGGACGGCATGACCCTCTCAGAGCTCAAACACGCTGCCAGCTTCGCAGAGCGCAATGAAGTGGACTGGACCGAAATTGCCGAGGCCCGGTTATCTGCCGACAGCTGGGGTGACCTCAAGCAGGCTTACTCCATGGCTACCGATGAGATCAGCGCGGCTGAGATCCTGATCATGGGTGTGCAGGAGTACCGCAAATCCCTCCGGGAAGACTCGAAAGCCGAACAGACTGAGAAAAAGAATCAAAAAACCGCTGAGCAGCTGGTCAAGAAATACTCAGCCGACACCGAATTCGTGATGGACTTGCTCAACGGTTGTGAAGGGAATTGGGCTTGTGTGCGGAGTGCCTTGCGGAATCAAACCTGGGAGTCCTCGGCAGATGTATCCAAAAAAGATTCCCAAACCTCCCTGCAAATTTCCTCGAAATACGGCTACTCCCAGGAAGAGGTGCTGGCCTACTACCAGGGACCCTGTGGAGGGAACTGGTCCTGCGCCCGGGCCCATTTCCGGGATTTGAATAGGGATTCGAAGTGAGCTGCTTGGAGATCCAGTCCATCCAGACATACTGATTCAAAAAGAACCAGGCCAGAACGAAGGCCTGGTTCTTTTTGTGTTATCAATCACAAAATCGATCAGGATTGCGAGGTTTAGAGATGTTTGATATATACCCGGCGGCGTTTATGCTGGCGGGTATTAAAATACTTCCACTGTGACCAAACCTTATTATTGGTCTCCAGCTGGGGATTGACATGGATCTTTTTCACACCGTTTTTTTGTAGTGCAAGGTAGAAAGTTTCCATCATGATGGCATTGACCCCCCTGCCCTGGTATTCCGGACGCGCCGCCCCCAGGTACACATCTACCCGGTCAAAGCGCTTCAGGGCCAGCAGCAGATGCAGGAAGCCCAACGGGAACAGCCGGCCTTTTCCTTTCTGCAGGGCCAGGGAGAGGGAGGGCATGGCAATGGTAAACCCTACCATGCGCCCATTTTCATCCAGCACAACCGGCACCAGGTCTGGTAATACAAAACCAAAATACTGTTTGACATAGGCTTCGACCTGGGCATCGGTAAGATGGATTACGCCGTAAAGGTGGCTGTAAGCCTCATTGATGATCTCAAAGAGTTCTGGCGTGTAAGGCAGGAGCTGGTTTTTATTTTTTACCTCCAGGACCCGGAGTTTATACCTTTTGCGGGCAATAGCCGCCACGCGGGAGATCCGTTCGTTAAGCTCGCTGGTCACATCCAGTTCATGCTCCAGCCAGTCAACGTCTTTCTGGTACCCCAGGTTTTCCAGATGCTGGTGGTAGTAGGGCTGATCATGGCGAGTGGCCAGGGTTCCCAATTCATGGAAACCTTCCACCAGCATGCCTTCCCGGTCCAGATCCGTAAATCCCAGGGG
The DNA here is from genome assembly GCA_011039385.1 of Chloroflexota bacterium. Lineage (GTDB taxonomy): Bacteria > Chloroflexota > Anaerolineae > Anaerolineales > UBA11858 > B10-G9. The sequence goes on from DRBO01000033.1 coordinate 29,044, forward strand.
GCCGTGAACAGCAGTGCAGCCCAGCTCTGAAGCCCAGGATTCTACTCGATCCATCAGCGCCTTTGACACTTCAGTGTCCTCTATGAAATCTATCCAGCCGAACCGTAGAAAATTTTGGCCCCAGGTATCACGGTGCAGGGGATTGTAAATCGCTGCTATGCGACCTACAGCTGTGCCGTTTTGGTATGCCAGGTAATAGCGGACCTGGCAGTGGTCGAAGGCCGGGTTGATATCCCAGTGGAGCGTGTTCATCTCATCCATATCCAGGGGGGGCACCCAGGCATCATTTTCACGGGTAAGCGTATGGGGAAACCGGATAAAAGTCTTCAACTCCCGCCTGGTGGTAATTTCCTTCAGGGTGATATTCATGATCTTGTCCCAAGTTAGATTGGATGAAGCTATTAACAGTCGACAAATCAGGCCAATAGACAATACATCAATTATAACTAAATATTTGATGGCAAGATGCGGTAGAACAACGGCCTTCTATCCTGAAGAATCAACAATTCAAAGGGTTTCTTCGCTCCAAAGTTAGGTCCAGCGGTCATTTCAGGATAAAATCATCCTAAGAAACAAAACGTTGTCAGACAGGGCTATTTAGAAGAAAAAATAAGCGCCCGGTCAAAGGAGCCTGGATGAAATTTGCGTCGTTTTTTTCTATCACTGTAGGTGCTGGCATGATCGTCCAGTGGACGATGTCCTATCTCGGCCAACAAATCCCTGAACTAAAAACCGAACCCATCCGCATCTGGTTCCATATCGCGGCCGAGATGATCACCGCTTTCTGTTTGCTGATCAGCGGTGTGGGGATCCTCCGTTCTGTTCCCTGGAGCCTGAACCTTTTTCTGATTTCCATGGGCATGCTCTTCTACACAGCAATCGTCAGCCCGGGTTATTTTGCTCAACAGGGAAAATGGGGCTGGTTGGCGATGTTCGGCACAATCACCATCCTGGGAGTGATAAGCATCCTGCTCATCCTGTAAGGTCACGCCAGAACGGGATACAATCAAGATAACCAAGGAAAAGCCATGGATAGATACCTCGTAAAACCCGGGAAACCTTTGAACTTAAACCTATGGGACCCAAATGACAAAAGCCTGTTCCCAATCAGCAAGAAAGAGGGCAAAAAAAAGCTCCGCGAACTCAATCAAGAGCTGGAAGCCCTGCAGGAACTGCTCTTCGCAGAAGGCAAACATAAGGTCCTGATCGTCTTGCAAGCCATGGACACCGGCGGCAAAGACGGCACCATCCGGCATGTCTTTGAGGGAGTCAATCCCCAGGGCGTGAAAGTTGCCGGTTTCAAGGTCCCTACTTCCAAAGAGCTAGCCCACGATTACCTTTGGCGGGTGCACAAACACACGCCCGGTAAGGGGGAAATCGTGATCTTCAACCGCAGCCATTACGAGGATGTGCTGGTAGTGCGGGTCCATAATCTGGTCCCTGAAGAAATCTGGTCCCGGCGCTATGAGCACATCCGGGCTTTTGAAAAGACCCTGGCTGAGGAAGGCACCACCATTCTGAAATTTTACCTGCACATCAACCGGGAAGAGCAGAAAAAGCGCCTGCAGGCCCGTCTGGACGAACCCCACAAGAATTGGAAATTCAGCCAGGGGGATCTGGCGGAAAGGGCATTATGGGACCAATACCAGGCAGCCTATGAAGACGCGCTGATAAAAACCAGCACAGACAATGCTCCCTGGTATATCATCCCTGCCAATCGCAAATGGTACCGCAACCTGGTGGTTTCAACGATCATCATAAACAAACTAAAAAGCCTGAAAATGGCTTATCCTGAACCAGAAGAGGGACTGGAAGGGATTGTCATTGAATAATATGATGGATGAACCAACCCCTCCCGAGGGGGAAATCCAGTCCACTCGATCCCGTGTGCCCTGGACCACCCGGGATGTCTGGGTTGGCCTGGCCCTGTTCCTGGCCTGGCTGCTGGTTTCCCTGGGTTTTGGGATTGCCAGGGAAGCCTATGCCTGGGAATTTGATTTTGGGCTGTTCCTGGCCCTATGGGAACTGATGCTGATCATTCCCACCTGGTTATTGACCATTCGCAAATATAAGCTCCCCTGGCGATCCCTGGGTTTGAGGAAATTCGACCTCACCACTGTGGCCGTCGGCTGCGGGCTGATGATCTTCTCCTTTATCTTTAACTTTTTCTACAACCTGGTCTTGCTGTTCAAAGGCATCCACTCCCCTTTCGAGATCGAAGGGCTATTTCATACCGCCGCTTCACCCTGGTTGATCTTTCTGACAGGCATCATCATCGCCCCGTTGGTTGAGGAGATCTTCTTCCGGGGTTTTCTTTATACCGGGCTGCGGGAAAAATATGGCTGGATGGCAGCAGCCTTGATCAGCGCTGGCCTGTTTGCGGTTGTCCACCTCCAGCCCATCACCATTCCCCCCATATTTCTGATGGGTTTGATCTTTGCTTATCTCTATCAGCGCACAGAATCTATCTGGCCGGCGGTGATCATGCACTTTGCTACCAACACCCTGGGATTGGCGGCAGCATACGCGGTTTCGCAATTAGACTTCCTATCATAATAGCTTGTCTGAAGTCCTGTTTCTAGTTCAGGAAAGCAGCTGTCCACTTTTCAAGCTTAAACTGTCCAGTTTTCAGGTTTAAACTGTCCACTTTTGAATTTTAAATAACAGGCAAGCTCAAATATTTGACTTCTCACTATCCGTTACCTATAATGAACTAACCGATATTACTCTGTCTGCTGCCATCAAACGCTCTCTTCGTTCCTTTCTTCATTGAACAGTAGATATCCCAAACCTGTATGACTTATTTCTCAACCGGATAATTTTGTTTACGAGGAGGGCATTGTGATCAGGAACCAAAAAAGCGCCTTGTTTGTTATCTGCCTGGGTTTGATCATGCTTATCTGCCAGGCATGCAGCCAATCGCCCAGTCCATCTGAAATATCATCCGCGCAAACCAGCCAACCGGACAGCTCTGATCAACCCTATCAGCCGGACAGGGCCGATCAAACGGTAGAGGATGTCAGAGAAGCCATGGTATTTGTCGTTGACCCCGACTACAACCCGATCCCCAACGCGGTGATCGGCATCAACGGGAACTATACTGACATGTCTGGTGTCTTCTACGGCGAAGTCAAGGCCAATGACTCCGGCTGGGTGCCTGTCCAGGCCCTCGGCTATGTGACCAACTACGCCAAACCCAGCCCTTACAGCGGGGAATATGATTTGTATTTTGTCACCCTGGCACCGGTAGATGCCGGGTTTTATTATCAGGAGACATCAGAAACACATCTCCAGCTGGGTGACCAGGATTCGCCCAACCTAGCAGTGGATCTTGAACCAGGAGCTCTAACAGGACAAGAAGGGTTCCTTGAACTGACCGAGATCGACCCCCGGGAAATCTGCATGGATGATGCCTGGGCAGAGCTTGATAATCCTTATGGCGCTATTCTCTCCTTTGACATCAGCGCCTGGGATCAGGATGGCGAAGCCATCAACCTGGCGGAAAACAAAACAGCCGTTGTATCCATTACGGATGATGAGCACGATGTTAATGATCTGGTCCTCCAATCCTTTGATCCCGAGAGCGGTGCCTGGATCGACCAGGAAGGGGCATGCACACGGTTGGATAGCGAGACAATTCAGTGTTCCCTGAACCACTTCTCAATGCATAATTTCATGGATAAAAATCTTGAACCCTGGCAAATGGGAAGTCAAGAAATTGTTGACTTCAGAAACCGTTAT
>DRBO01000072.1 GCA_011039385.1 Chloroflexota bacterium
GCCGGTCAGCGAGCGCAGGGGTATATTGCCCTGATCCGGGAAGGACGCTGGGAAGATGCCTACCGGGTCATTAAGATGGACAATCCCTTTCCGGGGATCTGCGGGCGGATCTGCAATCATCGCTGTGAAACCGCCTGCAACCGGGGGAAATTCGATGAGCCGATCAATATCCGGGCTCTGAAACGCTTCGTAACAGATAAGATCCTCGAACAACCCAGGCCTGAGATCACTCCCGCTGAAATCCTCTACCCCGATGACCGGGTAGCGATCATCGGGGCTGGCCCCAGCGGCTTGACCGCCGCCCAGGATCTGGTCCTGGGCGGTTATCCGGTCACTGTTTTTGAAGCCATGCCAGTCGCTGGCGGCATGCTGCGTTTGGGCGTGCCGGAATACCGGCTTCCCACAGAGATCATCGAGCGCGAAGTCCAGGATATTGTTGATCTGGGTGTTGATCTGAAATTAAACCATCGCGTTGACGATCTGGATGATCTTTTCGACCAGGGTTTCAAATCCGTTCTCATTGCCGTGGGGGCTCATGAAGGCATCCGGCTCCCCATCCCGGGATCGAATTTTGAGGGCGTGATCATCAATACTCGCTTTTTGCGGGATGTCCGCCTTGGTAAATATCAAGATGAAGCCAAAACAGATGCTCCTCCCCTCGGGGATCGGGTCCTGGTGTTGGGCGGCGGAAATGTCGCTCTGGACTGTGCCCGTTCTGCTATCAGGCTGGGCAAAGAAGTCCACCTGGCCTGCCTGGAAAGCCGTTCAGAAATGCCCGCCCATGAGTGGGAAATTGAGGCAGCGATAGAAGAAGGCGTCCATATCTATCCCGGACGGTCCTTTGAACGCATCCTGGGCACAGAGGAAGACCGTGTCAAGGGCATGGAATTGATGGAGGTCTCCAGTTTCAGCTTCGATGAAAGCGGAGGCTTGCACGTTGAAAAAGTACCAAAGTCCAACCATGTGATCCCCTGCGATACCGTGATCTTTTCCGTCGGTCAGCGGGCTGGTCTGGCGTTCATCCCTGATGACGCGGGAGTAGGCATTACCAATAAACAGACCATCGCCATCAATCCCAATACTCTGGCCGCAACCAAGGAAGGCGTATTCGCTTCCGGTGATAGTGTTTCAGGAACCGCCTTTGTGATCGAATCAGTTGAAAGCGGCCATAAAGTGGCCAGCTCCATCATGCGCTATCTGCGGGGAGAAGACCTGGAGCCGCCCCCTGGTCCAGATCTTCCGGTTGTTGAACTCACCGAAACCGATCTCCAGGAAAGGTTTGCCCGGGGCGAAATCAGCCATCAACCGCGGGTTCCTCTTCCTGAACTGGAAGTAAAGGAGCGGGTATCCGGTTTTGCGGAAGTAGAAATTGGATATGATGAGGAGAGCGCCCGGGCTGAGGCAGCTCGCTGTCTGTCCTGCGGGATCTGTTCTGAGTGCATGTCATGCGTTTTCGCCTGCGGCAAGAATGCCATCAACCATGATATGGTTGGCGAGGAACGGAATTTAAATATCGGGGCGATTATTCTGGCTCCCGGATACCAAACTTACCAGGCGTCCCTTTCACAGGAATACGGATTGGGCCGATACCCCAACGTGGTGACATCCATGCAGTACGAGCGCATGCTAACCGCCAGCGGGCCGACCAGCGGCCATGTCAGGCGGCCATCTGACCAAAACAGCCCCAAACGCGTTGCCTTCTTGCAGTGCATCGGCAGCCGAGACCAGAGCCACGATTATTGCTCCTCTGTTTGTTGTATGTATGCTGCCAAAGAAGCGATCATGACCATAGAGCATGCCCGGGCTGAAGAGCGCACACAACCGGGCAGCGGAGATGTCTTCTGCCAGGTATTCTTTATTGATACCCGGGCCTACAGTAAAGGGTATGAGGAATATTATCGGCGGGCTGAGCAAAAATACGGTGTTGTTTATACCCGCTGCCGGATCAGTCAGGTAGTTGAAAATCCAGACACGCATAATCTCATCGTGCGCTACAGCTCGCCCTACGAAAACAAACCAGTACCCCTGGAAGAGGAATTTGACCTGGTGGTGCTGTCTGTAGGTATGGAGATCTCGGAGTCGGTCAAGGATCTGGGCAAACAGCTGGGCATCGAGCTGGACGACTATGGATTCTGCCACACGACTCTATTTGACCCCCTGCAAACCTCCCGGGATGGTTTATATGCCGCCGGTCCATTCAGAGAGCCCAAAGATATCCCCGAATCGGTCATGGAAGGGAGCGGCGCAGCAGCCAAAGCATCCCAGCTGCTTTCCCCTGCCAGGCATTCGCTGGCAATCAAGAAAGAATATCCCCCTGAACGCTCCATCGCTGGCGAGGAAACCCGGATCGGCGTGTTTGTCTGCCACTGCGGCACCAATATTGGTGGGTATCTGGACGTGCCAGGCGTTGCCGAGTATGCTAAAACGCTGCCCCATGTGGTGCATGCCGAGGACAACCTCTACACCTGCTCCCAGGATACGATTGCTCATATCATAGACAAAACCATCGAGCTGGGATTAAACAGAGTGGTGGTCTCCTCCTGCACACCCATCACCCATGAACCTCTCTTCCAGGACGCCCTGCGGCAGGCTGGACTCAATCCACACCTCTTTGAAATGGCCAATATCCGCAACCAGTGCTCCTGGGTACACTCCGATAAATGGGATGAAGCTACCGAAAAAGCCAAAACCCTTACCAGGATGGCGGTTGCCCGGGCGGAAAAGCTTGATCCGGTGGAAATCAGCGAAGTCCCAGTCTGCCAGGAAGCGTTGATCATCGGCGGAGGGGCTGCCGGCCTGAATGCCGCCCTCAACCTGGCCGGCCAAGGGTTCCCTGTCCACATCCTGGAGCACAAAAGTCGGCTGGGAGGTAATCTAAACCTGCTGCGCTATTTTGCCGCTCCAAAAAATTCGCCTGTTGACAAGAGTCCCCAGGAATATCTCAAGTCATTGATCCACCAGGCCGAATCCCATCCCCTGATTTCAATCTATCTGAATGCTGAACTGCTGGAAACGGATGGGTTCAAAGGGAATTTCACCTCCACCGTTCAGCATGAGCAGGAAGTCATTTCTATCAAACATGGCGTTATCATTATTGCCACAGGCGGTGTTGAATATAAAGGGGAGGAATATCAATACGGGAAATCCCCCCGGATCAAAACTCAGCAGGAATTTGAAGGTTTTCTGGGAGAACACATACCAGGCGGGACAGGAAGCGGCACCCAGGAAGGAGTGGGTGATTTGCCAGATCGTGTGACCATGATCCAGTGCGTCGGACCTTCTGAGAAATACTGCAGCCGGATTTGCTGTACTACCGCGATAAAAAATGCGCTCAAGCTCAAGGAGATCAAGCCAGAAGCTGAAATTACGGTGCTCTACCGCGATATACGTACCTACGGGTTCAAGGAGCGTTTGTACACCGAAGCCAGAGAAGCAGGCGTCCGCTTCATTCATTTTGAATTTGACCGGAAACCTTCCGTGGAAATCCCCTCACCGGAAACCCCGGAGCATGAACTTGTGGTTAACGTCTTCGAACCTATCCTGCAGCGGGATGTCCAGCTCCCTACGGATATGCTGATCCTCTCCACCCCGGTTGTGCCTGACCCGGGAACCAAGGAATTAGCCAACCTCCTGAAATGTTCTACCGATATGGATGGATTCTACATGGAAGCCCATGTCAAACTGCGCCCGGTGGATTTTGCGGCCGATGGGATCTTCATGGCCGGCATGGCGCACTACCCAAAATTCCTGGATGAGACCATCGCCCAAGCCCAGGCAGCTTCCTCTCGAGCAGCCAGAGTGCTTTCCCAGGAGAAAATCCTGACCAATTCCCGGGTCGCCCAGGTTGATCCCCAGAAATGTGTTGGCTGCCTTACCTGCGTGAGGATTTGCCCCTATCACGTGCCCAGGATCACCACAGAGCTGGACGGCGTGGGCGGTATCGTAGGGGCGGCATTTATTGAGGCGGCTGTTTGTCATGGCTGTGGTTCCTGCGCAGCTGAGTGTCCTGCTCAAGCCATACAGGTCCGCCACTGTACTGATGCCCAGACCCTGGAAAAAGTGCACGCCTTTCTGCTTTAGTTAACAAGGGAATTTGAAAAACCATGAACGAGACATTTACGCCTGAGATCATCGCTTTCTGCTGCCATTACTGTGCCTACGCTGCTGCAGACCTGGCAGGCTCAATGCGCCTTGCCTATCCTCCTTCGATTAAGATCGTGGAATTACCCTGCTCCGGCAAAGTGGATCCCATCTATGTCCTGCAAGCGCTCGAGGAAGGTGCGGACGGCGTGATGGTTGCGGGTTGATTGCCTGGCGACTGCCATTACCTGGAAGGTAATCTACAAGCCAGACGAAGAGTCGAACATATCCGAGAATTATTGGTTACAATTGGGTTAGAAGGCCAGCGCATCCAGATGATCAATGTATCAGCCGCAATGGGGGGACAATTTGCCTGGTCAGCTGCAGAGTTTACAGAAGAAATTAGACGATTGGGACCGAATCCTCTCAAAGACAAATAACATCGCTCTGACACCGGCTTCTCTACGCTGAATTCATCGGATAGGTTCACAGGAGGATAGCATGAACGAGAACCCGAGTATTCTCATCGTGGATGACGACCCGGATATCCTGGATGGCATCTTGCTGATCCTTGAATCACAGAATTATCACCTCAGGTCAGCCCGGGATGGAATTCAATGTTTAGCCCTTTTAAAAGAGGAAGTACCTGATTTGCTGATCCTCGACCTGCTGATGCCCAGAATGGATGGGTGGGGAGTCATCCGGGAGGTGCGGAGCGATTCCCGCTATGCAGATATGCCAATCATGATCTTAACCACGGTGATCGAGGATGCCAGCCGGCGCCGCTACGAGCTGGAGACTGGCCATTCCATGGACATCCAGGCCTACATCGAAAAGCCCGCCAAACCTGACCACCTGTTGAGCATGGTAGAAGAACTAACTCGAAGGAAGAAATGACCGCTTCACTTTCCGTAATTGCTGAACGCCTGGGCAAGTCAGAGGTCTTTCAGTCCCTGCCCGAGAAAGACTTGCTGGAAATTGCCGAATTCTGCCATGAGGATGTCTATCAGGATGGACAGGAAGTATTTGTTGAAGGGGAACCTGCCAACCAGATGCTTGTCGTGGAGCGGGGAAAGCTGGCCATTGAAAAGAAGATCCAGCTGGGCCGCCATTCCACACCCAGAAACGCCACTATCGCTTATATCAATCCCAACCAAATAGCCGGTTTTTCGACATTAACCCAACCCCAACTACATTCTGCGACGGTAGTAGCCATAGAACCAACCCGCGTTTGCGTTATCGATGGGATTCAGCTGAGAAAATATCTGGCTGATCACCCCGACGCAGGCTACCAGGTTATCAACGCGATCACCAACCTCGTCAGGGGCCGCTATCAAAGCGCCACGAGCACCCTGACTTATTTCCTTTCTATCGTTTCCCATGAATTACGAACACCCCTGGCAGCAGTCGAAAACTATCTACAAACCATTTTGGGAGGGTTTGCCGGCGAGCTAAACCCAAAACAAGAACGGATGCTCAATCGCTGTGTGATCCGGGTTACTGACCTCTCTGCCCTGATCAGCGATGTGGTCGATCTGGCCAGGATGAGGCCCGAACAGATCCAGGCTGATTTTGAATGGTTTGATCCCGGCGAAGTGGGCCGGGAATCCATCGAAGACACTCGCCTGGCAGCTGCTGAGAAGAATATCCAAATCAGAATCCAGCCCCCACCTGAGTTTAAGCCCATCGTTGGCAGCCGACGCCGGATGAGACAGGTGTTTACCAATCTGCTCAACAACGCTATCAAATTCGCGCCGGAAGATTCAATTGTCCTCTTTAAAGCCTGGTATGAAAAGGACAAACTCATCTTTCTTGTTGAGGACAGCGGCCCGGGCATCCCTCCTGAAGATCTTGGCTTTATCTTCACGGACTTTTTCAGGGCAAGCAACGTGGGTGATTCGCCTGGAGCAGGTTTAGGGCTTTCCATCGCCAAAAAGATCATGGACGCTCATCACGGCGATATCCTGGTTGAGAATCTGATTGACGAGGATGGGAATCCCTCCGGCAGCAGATTCAGCGTGCATATCCCCCTCAATTTAAGCACTCCCGAAATGCGCAGGAGAGAATGGTTACCAGATAAATAGATTCTTTCAGCCCTCCCTAGATCAAATAAGCCAGGTGATCAATATGGATAATGGCTCCATCCCTTCCTCATCCATCGACACCTTCATCGATCCCAGGAATAAGACCAATCAACCCCCAAGAATTGGATCTGTGCTGGTGCTTGGCGGTGGGATCGCAGGCATGCAGTCCGCCCTGGATCTCGCCGATCAGGGATTTAAAGTGTACCTCGTGGAAAATCAGTCCGCCATCGGCGGAAAAATGGCCCAGCTCGATAAAACTTTCCCAACCAATGACTGCGCCATGTGCAATATCAGCCCAAAGCTTGTGGAAACAGGGCGGCACCCGAACATTGAGATCATCACCAACGCGACCATCCACCAAATTTCCGGGGAGAAAGGCAATTTCTCAGTCCAGGTTTGGCAGGAACCCCGGTATATCGATATCGAAAAATGTGTGGCATGCAATGACTGCGTGGAAGTCTGTCCAGTGATCGTCCCGGATATTTTCAATGAAGACCTTGCCAAGCGGACCGCGGTTTATAAACGATATCCCCAGGCTATCCCGAATGCCTACGCGATCCAAAAAGCTGGAGTAGCTCCCTGCCGTGATGCCTGCCCAACCGGTCAAAGAGCCCAGGGGTATATCGCCTTGATCCGGGAAGGCCGTTGGGAAGATGCTTTCCGGGTCATTAAGATGGACAATCCTTTTCCCGGGATCTGCGGCAGGATCTGCAATCACCGCTGCGAGGATGCCTGCAACCGGGCCAAATTGGATGAACCTATCAACATTCGGGCCTTGAAGCGTTTCGTGACTGACAAGATCTATGAACAGCCCCGCGAGCCAATAGCCCCGTTAGAAATCACGCATCCGGAGAAGAAAGTTGCCATCATTGGAGCGGGCCCTTGCGGATTAACTGCCGCGCAGGACATTATCTATCAGGGCTATCCCGTGACTGTGTTTGAATCTCTGCCGGTTGCCGGGGGAATGCTGCGGGTGGGTGTTCCAGAATACAGGCTCCCGACGGCAATCGTTGATCGTGAGGTGCAAGACATCGTCGATCTGGGTATCGATTTGCAGCTTAACCACCGGGTGGACGATCTGGACAGCCTTTTTGAGGATGGTTACCAAGCCGTACTGATCGCTGCTGGCGCACACGAAGGTGTGCGTCCCCCCATTCCAGGCGCTTCGCTGGAAGGCGTTCTGGTCAGCACGAATTTCCTGCGCGATGTGAGGCTGGGCAAGATGCCCGACCTTGGAAAGAAGGTCGTGGTTGTTGGAGCTGGTGACGTGGCCATGGATGTTGCCCGGACTGCGCTTCGCCTTCAAACAGAGGTTCATGTGGTCTACCGCCGGCGCGAACAGGACGCTTCTGCCGGGGAAGAAGAGATCCGCCATGCGCGGGAAGAGGGCATTCATTTCCACTTCCAGACCAACCCGGCGGAAATCATCAGTGCAGGAAACGGCAACCTTGCTGGAATGTGGTGTGAGGACACAGAGCCGGGCGTCGTGGATAAATCCGGCCGGCCCAGGCCCGTACCTGTTCCTGATAGCAAACATTTCCTGGACTGTGATACGGTGATTTTCGCTGTCGGCCAGCGGGCTGGCCTGGCATTTATTCCGGATGACGCTGGTGTGGGTATCACGGGGGAAAACACAATTGCCATCAACCCCAACACTTTTGCCGCCACCCGGGAGGGCGTGTTCGCTGCCGGGGACAGCATTTACGGGACAGCTTATGTCATTGAAGCGATTTCCAGCGGTCACACCGCGGCCAGATCGATCATCCGCTTTCTTCAAGGAAAACACCTGGAACCGGCCAGGACACCCCCACTCCCGGTTGTTGAGTTATCCCGACATGATATCGAGGAGCGGGTCAGCCGTGGTGAAGTAGAACGTAAAGCCCGGGTCCCGCTGCCTGAAATCGATCCCGAATCCCGGCGTGACAATTTCCGGGAAGTGGTACTGGGGTATGATGACGCCAGGGCGATGGAGGAAGCTGCCCGGTGCTTGGCCTGTGGCATCTGCTCAGAGTGCATGTCGTGTGTGTTTGCCTGCGGCACAAATGCGATCGACCACGATATGGTCGCCTCAGGAAGAACTCTCCAGGTCGGGGGCGTCATTCTCGCCCCAGGATATCAAACCTTCCAGGCTGAAAAAGCTGAAGAGTATGGCTTTGGCCGCTACCCCAATGTCGTTACTTCTATCCAATTTGAACGCCTGCTGTCCGCGTCTGGACCGACCATGGGGCATATCCAGCGTCCCTCGGATGGAAAACTCCCCCGCAGGATCGCTTTTTTACAGTGCATCGGATCCCGGGATCAGGAACACCCCTACTGCTCCTCGGTCTGCTGCATGGCCGCCACCAAAGAAGCCCTGATTGCCAAAGAACACCACCCCGAGCTGGACATTCACATCTTTCAAATGGATTTACGGGCTTTCTCAAAAGGCTACTGGGGGTATTACAACCGGGCCAAAGACCAATATGGGATCCAATATCATTACTGCCGGGTCTCAAGCTTGAGTGAAACCGCTTCAGGCAACAACCTGGTCATTAAATTCCCAACCAACGCCGAACAGCCGTCAACTATCGGGACGGACGTTTTTGACATGGTAGTCTTATCTGTGGGAATGGAAATACCAGCAAATCTTAAACTCCTGGCCCAGCAGTTGGGGTTAGATTTGACTGAAAACGGTTTCTGTCAATGCCTGCCAGATTCCCCCCTGGAAACAAGCCTGCCTGGCGTTTTCGCGGCCGGCGCGTTTCGCGGGCCCAAAGACATCCCGGAATCAGTCATTGAAGCCAGCGGCGCTGCCGGCGCGGCCGCCGCCTTCCTGGGAGAGGCCAGAAATACCCGGACCACCAGACGTATCTATCCCGAGGAGCGGGACACCAGCTGCCAGCCGCCTCGCATCGGCGTGTTTGTCTGTCACTGCGGAACCAATATCGGAGGATACCTGGACGTAGACGAAGTCACCCGGTATGCCTCCTCCCTGCCGCAGGTAGTGCATGCTGAGTCCAACCTCTATTCCTGCTCGCAGGACAGCATTAAGCATATCACCCAGAGGGTCCTGGAAGAGGACCTTAACCGTGTTGTTGTTGCGAGCTGCTCTCCGCTGACTCATCGGCCACTCTTCCAAGACAGCATCCGAGACGCAGGCTTGAACCCTTATCTGTTCGAAATGGCTAATATCCGCAACCAGTGTTCCTGGGTACATTCTGATGATAACCTGGCAGCGACCCGGAAGGCCAAGGAGCTGCTCCGCATGGCAGTCGCCAAAGTCAGCCGGCATACCCCCCAATACATGATTGACGTACCAGTGCAAAAATCTGCCCTGGTCCTGGGCGGAGGGGCAGCTGGCATGACTGCCTCCCTCACCCTGGCATCCCAGGGTTTCCCGGTCCATCTGGTTGAAAAGGAAGAGCAGCTGGGCGGGCAGCTCACCCGGCTCTTTACTCCCCTGAACAACCATCATCCCCAGCAAGTCCTCACTGACCTGCTCCGTAAAGTCAATGACCAGCCCCTGATCACACAGCACATGGGTTCCAGGGTCATCGGGACCAGCGGTTTTAAGGGGAATTTCACCAGCCAGATCGAAAACAGCGCCGGGGAGGTCCTCAGCGTCAGGCACGGCGTAACAATCCTGGCGACAGGGGGAGAAGAATATCGTGGCCCGGATTATGGATATGGCACTCATCCCCGCATCATCACCCAGCAGGATCTTGAAAAACGCCTAACGGACGACACCTTATCGAAGACCCTGCCGGCAAACGGCTCGGTCGTGATGATCCAATGTGTGGGCCCGGCGGAAAGATATTGCAGCAGGATCTGCTGCACCACCGCTTTGAAAAACGCCCTGGCTCTCAAGCAGGCTTACCCAGCCCTGAATATCCGGATTTTATACAAAGACATCCGCGTTTACGGGCTCACAGAGCAGCTCTACACGGACGTTCGGGATCTGGGCGTATTGTTTTTCCGTTATGACGAGGGCCACAAACCTGAAGTCGAGGCCAGCAGCCCCGGGGCATCCCTCACCTCAAACGAACGCGAACTGGTGGTGAAGGGCTGGGACCTATCGCTTAACCGCCCAATCGTTTTTAATCCTGATCTGGTTGTTTTATCCATGCCGGTCATCCCCCGGGGCGATATGAAGAAACTGGCCAATTTGTTCAAGGTGTCACTCGACCAGGATGGTTTTTTCCTCGAAGCCCACGTCAAGCTGCGGCCGGTGGATTTCGCAACCGAGGGCATTTACATGGCTGGCCTGGCGCACTATCCCAAGCTGATCGAGGAGAGCATTATCCAGGCCCAAGCAGCCGCGTCCCGGGCCTCGATTGTCCTTTCCAAGGATACTTTAAAAGCTGGGGGCAGCGTGTCCGTAGTCACCCAAAACCAATGCACGGGGTGCTTGACCTGCGTCCGGGTCTGCCCTTTTGAAGTCCCGGTGATCCAGAAAGACGTTCCGGGTGCTGGCGGGATTCTGGGGGCAGCCTATATCGAGCCCGCCGTATGTCAGGGGTGCGGGATTTGTGTTGCTGAGTGCCCTGCCCAGGCTATTGACCTGATGTATTACACTGATTCCCAGCTCAAAGCCAAGGTTGCCGCCTTACTGAACCCGGCAGATTTAACCTTGCACATGATTTAGAAAAAATGTGATTAACGTCAGCATGCCGGATTTCCGGCAATGGAGTATAAATTCTGTGAGTACTGAAGCTGATCAAATCCAAATCATTGCCTATTGCTGCCAGCACTGCGCGTATGCGGCTGCTGATTTAGCTGGCGGGCTGAGAATGCAGTACTCTCCGTCGGTAAAAATCGTTGAACTCCCCTGCAGCGGGAGGATGGATGTCATAGCTCTTTTAGAGGCCCTGGAACAGGGTGCAGATGGGATCTTGGTAGCAGGTTGACTGCCCGGGGATTGCCATTACCTGGAAGGTAATGACCGCGCGAAAAGTAGAGTAAAATACCTTAAGTCAATCTTATCCGATATTGGTATAGAACCTGAACGAGTTCAGATGGTCAATGTATCTGCAGCTATGGCAGGAGAGTTTGTGAAATTGACCGAACAGATAGGTGAACAGCTGAAAACATTGGGGCCAAATCCTTTAAGAAATAAACCATAAATCTGCAAGGGAATCAAGGCAATTTTGTGGGTTATCAGAATGTATGAGAGGAGAATAGCATGATTATCGGCGAACAAAAACCCCTCGATGAAATACAAGGACTGCTAGAAGATGCCGAAAAAGTACTGGTTGTCGGATGCGGCACCTGTGTGACGGTATGCTTTGCGGGAGGGTCAAGAGAAGCACAGATCCTGTCCTCCTCGCTGCGCATGTCTTCCAAGTTGAACGGCCACCCCCAGGATGTAAGTGATGTCACGGTCCAGCGTCAATGTGAATGGGAGTACCTGGATGAAATCGAGAAGGAAGTCGCCGAGGCGGATATCATTCTCTCGCTTGCCTGCGGGATTGGCGTGCAGGCTATGGCCAAACATTTCCCGGAGAAATGGGTTGTCCCGGGATTGAACACCACCTTTCTCGGGATTCCAGTTGAGCAGGGCATCTGGGAAGAGCGCTGCGCAGCCTGCGGCGATTGTGTCCTGGGACTGACAGGCGGCATTTGCCCCATCGCCCGCTGCTCAAAGTCCCTCCTGAATGGCCCTTGCGGGGGTTCCGAAGACGGTCATTGTGAAATTGACCCCGATATCCCCTGTGCCTGGCAGCTGATTTATGATCGGTTAACAGCCATGGGGAGAGAGGATAACCTATTGGAACTGCAGCCGCCCAAAAATTGGCAGGTTTCCCGGGATGGCGGGCCTAGAAAAATCATCCGCGAAGATTTGCGGCTAATATCAGATGAATTGGAATCTTGAGTTGAGGAGAAACATTGATGAGCGGCAAAGATAACGGATACCTGGTTGGATCTCATCTAGAAAAAATGCTCCGGGCTGGCCATTTTGCCGTCACCGGTGAACTTGGCCCTCCCCAAAGCGCAGATCCCGCTGTTATACATGAAAAAGCAGCCTTGCTGAAAGGATATGTTGACGCGGTCAATATCACTGATAACCAGACCGCAATTGTGCGCATGTCCAGCATTGGCGCTGGCACCCTGGTTCTCCAGGATGGGCTGGAACCTGTCATTCAAATGACCTGCAGAGACCGCAACCGCCTGGCCATTCAGGCAGATTTGTTGGGCGCTTATGCCCTGGGGCTTCGGAACCTGCTCTGCCTGACAGGTGATCACCAGATCTTTGGCAACCATCCGACTGCTAAAAATGTCTATGATATGGATTCTCTGCAAATGGTGCAGATGGTTACCGATATGCGGGATAAAGCGATATTCCAATGCGGGGATGAATTCAAAGGCCAAACCGCGAAATTCCTCGTCGGGGCTGCGGCTGCTCCCTTCGCGGATCCAACACCATTCCGCCCCCTCAGGCTGGCAAAGAAGGTCAAGGCCGGGGCAAACTTCATCCAGACTCAGCTTATTTATGATATCGAGGCTTTTGCCGCCTACATGGAAAAAGTTCGCGAACTGGGCCTGCACGAAAAAGCCTACATACTGGCCGGGGTTGGGCCGCTGAAGAGTCCTGGCATGGCCAAATACATGAAAAAAAACGTGCCGGGTATTCTGGTGCCCGATGAAGTCATCGATCGCATGCTGGAAGCCGGGAAAGAATGGGCGGGCAAAAAAGCTGCTGACCTCTCACCTGAGGAGAAAAAGGCCCGCTCGAAGGCCTGGCAAACTGAAGGCATCCAGGTGTGTATCGACCTGATCAAGGAAATCCAGAAGATCGAAGGCGTGGCGGGCATCCACATCATGGCTATCGAGTGGGAAAAAGCCGTTAAACCCATCGTTGAAGGCGCAGGCCTTTATCCGCGCCCTGAAGTTAACTGAGAATTTTATCCGTATTAAGAGGATAGGTACCATGTCAGAGGAAACCAAGGTCTCAGAACAGCCAACCATCACCATTAACGGGAATCTGGCGGAAAGGATCCGGGAAGAAATCGGACAGAACGTCTACTTATGCTATCAATGCGTTAAATGCACCAGCGGCTGTCCTGTGGCAGAATACTTTGACTGGCAGCCCAACCAGATCATGAGAGCTGTTCAGCTGGGACAGGAAGATATCGCCCTCGAATCGAAAACGCCCTGGCTGTGCTCTTCCTGCCTGACCTGCACAACACGCTGTCCCCAGGGGCTGGATATCACCGCTATTATGGAATTCCTGACCCGCGAAAGCCTGGAGCGGGGATTCAAGCCCAAGGTCCCTGAAACAAACCGCTTCAACAGGGCCTTCATGCGGGAAGTGAGCCTGTGGGGAAGATCGTATGAGCCGGGGTTAATGGCTGAGCTGATCCTGCAAGCTCCACGGACCTTGCTGGATGATCTCCAGCTTTATTTCCGCTTTTTCCAGAAAGGGAAGGTTGGTTTCTTTCCCCACCCGGCAAGGATGCCCAGCAAGAAGAAGGTTAAGCCCCAACCTGGCGCGGCTGATCGGGTGGCCTACTACCC
The DNA here is from genome assembly GCA_011039385.1 of Chloroflexota bacterium. Taxonomy (GTDB): domain Bacteria; phylum Chloroflexota; class Anaerolineae; order Anaerolineales; family UBA11858; genus B10-G9. The sequence continues at coordinate 13,659 of DRBO01000072.1, forward strand.
TGGCTGCTCCCTTGAGACCACGGCAACAGAATACAATCATTCCGTTCTGGAAGTAGCCAAAGCGCTTGATTTTCCTCTGGACGAACCCAAAGGATGGGTTTGCTGCGGCAGTTCCGCTGCTCACAGGGCTGACCCCACGGAAGCCCTTCATCTGCCTATGGAGAACCTGGCCCTGATTGAAAAAGAAGGCTATAAGGAAGTAACCATGCCCTGCGCGGCCTGCTACAACCGCCACAAGACTGCTCAATACGATATCCGCAACTACCCCGACCACAAGGAAAAAGCTGACAAGCTTCTGGGTTATAACTATCAAGACGAGGTCTATGTCAGCACAATGATCGAGTCGATCTACAATCATATCGGGCCGGAAAAGGTCGCTGAAAAGACGAAAAAATCACTCTCAGATCTGAATGTGGTCTGTTATTACGGCTGCCTGCTGACGCGCCCCCCCGAGGTAACTGAGGCGGAGAATCCCGAATATCCCCTGGATATGGACATCCTGATGCGCGCCATGGGAGCAGAAGTGCTTGATTGGTCATATAAAACCACCTGCTGCGGTGCCGGCCATGCGCTGTCCAAGCCGGAGATCGTCATCGATCTGAGCGGAAAGATCGTCCAGGGAGCCATTGACAGCGGAGCTGATGCCATCGTGGTATCCTGCCCCCTCTGCCATATGAATCTGGATGCCAGGCAGTTCCAGATGGACATTGACCATCAGGTACCGATCCTCTATTTCACCCAGCTGATGGCTATTGGCCTCGGCCTGCCGGACAAGGCTGCCGCCCTGCATAAGAACATCGTTGATCCTCGGCCCCTTCTCAAGGAAAAAGGGCTCATCAGTTGATCATCCTGAAATGAGTATTTCATCTTTCAGGAAGAGATTCACGAATGGTAAATCTCTGGGAATTTTTTTCAAAATCCACCTGTTTGTTCAGGCTGAAAATCACCTGAAGCCTGATAAACGTATTAAGCCATCCAGCATCAATTGACACGCTAAATCAGTTCGATTAAACTGTCATTAACGGGCAGTCCTCTGAGAGACTGCACCAGTATGTTGGGTCGAATATTCAATCAATATTATCCTCCAGGGAGGTAACTGTGTACAAAAAACTATTTATTCCGGGACCTACGCACGTTGAAGATGAAATCCTGGAAGCCATGGCCATGCCAATGATTGGCCATAGGGATTCGCTATATTCAGACCTGCACGGGGAAACCGTCTCCAAGCTGAAAAAATTCCTGAAGACAGATGGGCATATCTATCTCTCCACCTCCTCCTCCACAGGGATGATGGAAGGCGCTATCCGCAACGTGGTCCACAAAAAAGTCCTCATGACAGACTGCGGTGCTTTCTCAAAACGCTGGGGAAAGATCGCTACCAGCAACGGCAAAGAAATAGATGTCATCAAAGTAGATATGGGCCAGGCCACCACCCCAGACATGGTCGATGAATATCTCTCAAAGGGGGGCTTTGAAGCCGTTTGCATCACCCACAATGAGACCTCAACCGGCGTGATGAATCCCATCAAAGAAATCGGTGCGCTTGTCAAAGAAAAATATCCCGATGTCCTGGTTTGTGTTGACGCTGTCAGCTCCATGGCTGGCACAGAGATCAAAGTTGATGAGTGGAATTTGGATGTTGTCCTGGCAGGCACGCAGAAAGCCTTTGCCCTGCCTCCGGGATTGTGCGTGGTCACAGTATCCGAGCGAGCTTTTGAGAAATCGCTTTCTGTTGAGAACAGGGGCTTCTACTTCAACTTTGAAGAGCTGGAAAAGAAAGCCGTAAAACATCAAACTCCAGCCACTCCGGCTATCAGCCTTGTTAACGCTCTCAACGTGCAGATGGACCGTATTTTCAAGGAAGGACCCGAAAAACGCTTCCAGCGCCACCTGGATATGGCAGAGCATGTCCGCAGTTGGGCCAGGAAGAATTTCGCCCTCTACGGTGATGAAAAATATCTCTCCCCCACCGTGACCAACGTGCACAACACCCGCGAGATTGATGTGGTAGGGCTGAACGCGGAGCTTGCCAAACGGGGCGCAATGATCTCCAACGGCTATGGAACCCTCAAGGGCACCTGCTTCCGGATCGCCCATATGGGCGATTTGCAGCTGGCGGACGTCCAGTGGCTGACCGACCAGATTGATGATATCCTCGGTCTTTGATAAATTCACCGGGGTTTCCAGTCCTGGAAACCCCTCCTTCAACATTGAGAGGAACTATGAAAGTCTTAATTTGTGATGCAACTGACCCCAAAGCCCTGAAAATCATTGAAGAAGCTGGCATTGAAGTTGTCAACCAGCCCGATATCACCCCTGAGGAACTCCTCGAAACCATTCCGGAATTTCCCTGCATGGTGGTCCGCAGCCGGACCAAGGTGACTCGCGAGGTGATTGATGCCGGTACAGCCCTGAAAGCCATCGTCCGGGCCGGTGTTGGCCTGGATAATATTGATGTCCCCTATGCGAAAGAGAAGGGCATTCAGGTGCTCAATACCCCGACTGCCTCGACCCAATCTGTTGCCGAACTGACAGTGGGCTATATGCTGGCGCTCGCCCGCCAGCTTCCCCAGATGACCGCGTCCATGAAGGAAGGCAAATGGGAGAAGAAAGCTTTTACGGGTATAGAAGTCTCCGGGAAAACATTGGGATTAATCGGTTCAGGCCGCATTGGCCGGGCTGTCGCCGACCGGGCTATTGCCCTGGGTATGACCGTAGTGGCCTACGATCCTTATATTTCAGAGCTGGAAAATATTGAGCTCGTTGAGCTGGATGAGCTGCTCGCCAAAGCGGATTTCATCAGCCTGCACGTACCTCACACGGACGAAACCCACAACATCCTTGACCAATCTGCTTTTAAGAAGATGAAAGATGGCGTGCGGGTGATCAACTGCGGTCGTGGTGGAACCATCGATGAAGACGCGCTCTACCAGGCCGTACTGGACGGCAAAGTCGCCGGCGCTGCCCTGGACGTTTACGCCCAGGAGCCCCTGACCGACCCCAAACTGTTTTCGCTCAACCAGGTCATCGGCTCCCCGCATGTTGGAGCCGGCACGAAAGAGGGCAAAGCGCGGGTTGGCGAGATCGCAGCCCAAAAAGTAATCGAAGCATTAAAAGGATAGGAAAACTTAGTATGGCAACAATCAAACCTTTTCGAGCGATCCGCTATGACCAGAACAAGATCGACTCGATCAATAATGTCATCAGCCAACCCTATGACCGGGTGCGCTACGGCCTTCAGGATCAATATTATGACCTCAGCCCCTACAACGTAACCCGCATCATCAAGGGGAAGGAATCTGAGAACGATTCCGAGACCAATAACGTCTACACCCGGGCGAATGACTATCTGAACCAGTGGCTGGAGGAAGGGATCCTGATGCGGGAAGACCAGCCGGCTTATTATGTGTATCATCAATCATTCAGCCTGCCTTCTGGCAGGACAATCACCCGCAAAGCGTTTATCAACGCCTTTGAACTCTCCGGTTTTGACGAGGGGATTGTGCTTCCGCATGAAAAAACCCATGCTGGCCCCAAGGTGGACCGCCTGAACCTTACCCGGGCGACAGAAACCTATTTCGGCAATATCTTTATGCTCTATCCCGATCCGGAGAACAGGATCGACGGGATATTCGAAACAGCGATCCAGCGGCCCCCGGATATCGAGGCCAAAGAGCTGCATGAAAAAGATGTGCTCCATCAGGTCTGGGCAGTTAAGGATCCTGAAGTGCTGGCCAAGGTTAGCGCAGAGATGGCGTCTAAAACCAATTTGATCATCGCAGACGGTCATCACCGCTATGAAACCGCGCTGAACTACCAGGCCGAGATGCGCGAGAGACACCCAGAAGCACCGGCGAATGCAGGATTCAACTACCGCATGGTAGCCATGGTGAGCATGAGTGATCCCGGCTTAACCATCCTCCCCACACACCGGCTGATCTTTGATTACCAGCAGCTCAGCTCAGATGAAATCCTGTCCAGGGCGGAGAGCTATTTCCAGGTAGAAAAATTGCAGGACCGCGCTGAACTGGAAAAACGCCTGGCGACTTCCGGCCAGTCAGTCGGCGTGATGGGCTTTGTTTCTTCGCAGGGACACTACCTGCTGCACCTGACCGCCCCCGAGGTGATGGCCAAGCTTGCTCCCAACAGGGCTCAGGCCTGGCGGGATCTGGATGTCAGTATTCTCCACTCTCTGCTCCTGACCAAGATCATGGAAGTAGACCAGAAGAAAATTGACGACCTCGTAAATATCAAATACCTCCGGGAACCAGACCTGGGATATGATGAGGTCAAAGGATCCGACAGCGCTTTCCTTTTCATCCTCAAACCTACCCGGATCGAGCAAGTCACAGCCTGCACGGATGCGGGAGAGAAGATGCCTCAAAAATCGACTGATTTCTATCCCAAAATCATCACCGGCTTTGCTATGCTCCCGGTGCAAGCCACGGAAACTCTCTAATAAAAAAGCAAAAATAGCGGGACCCATCCGGGTCCCGCTATTTTTATTTAATCCCAATTAGACTGAAAACTACTGCTCAACGAAATTCAGCAAGAGCAGATTCTTCTGGCAGTCCTCATACGTGATCAGGAAAATCTTCTCTGAGAGCGGCTCTCCTTCCAGGTTGAAGAGTTGAACCCACAGCGTGGAATCACTCTCTGCCGGGGAGTTCGCCAGTGTTAACTCAAAACCGCCCGGACCGTAAGCCAGGTCAATATCCGGATCTGCCAGGGGCATGGTCAGGTCTTCAATGACAGGCGAACCCTTCAATTCTCCTCCGGCCTTGATGATGATGTCTTTCTGCACAACTCCCTCGCTGTTGAATACCTGGCCTCCAATCCCCAACCAGGAGCAGCCCAGCTCCGGATGGGTGAAATTTGCCAGGTAATGCGGATTCATCACCTGCAGGGTATAGGGAACAGCGGTTGCCGTAAACGTGGGTTCCGGTACAGTGGTCTTTGCGGTTGTTTCAGTCGCTTCAGGTGAAGTGATCGTCTCTGTTTGAGCAGGCGCAATTTCCGTTTGAACAGGCTGGATCACCGCCAGGCTCGTTTCTGGAGACACAGAGGGGCTTTCTAGCGGTATTTCAGTGGCTTCCTGCCCCACAACCTCCCCTGCAGCTGTGGGAAGCCCTGATTCGGCGCTAAAGGGGGGGGTCTTGATAGTCACAGTAGCATCCAGCGGCGGCAGTGTAGGCAGCGCCCCACAAGAACTAACCAGCATTCCCAAAACAATGAAAATCAGGATAACTTTGATAGACTTCATCTTCTTCCTCAATTTATATTCATTTACTATTGCCTATCCCTCATTGTGCAAGTTCCTTGCCAGCCTGTTCCCTGGTCGTTCCGCGTCAATCCCTATTAGGATTGACGATATTCTGACTGGGATGCTACAATCCATTCGGTTGAAATGCAAGAGTGGAGACTGTTCAATGGCCAGGATCTTATCTAACAAAGAGCTCGCTGCCCAACGATTTAAACGTTTCAGGAAAATGGTTGCTGACAATAAAACCTATCCATTGGCGACTGTCACTTACCATGGACCCTCTCCTGAAAAAGCCAGTAAAATTGTAGTAGGGATCCTGGAAGGGCAGGACCAGACCCCCCTCGTCAGGCACTGGTCTGGGGAGGATATAGCCGAGGATGTCGAGACGGCCAGGGAGATTTCCCACTTTATCAAAGATCACGCTGTTTCCCGGGTTATCACCAGTGAATGGGTCCTCTCCTGTCCCCACGAGGAAGGTGTGGACTACGCCAAAGGGGAAGCCTGCCCTTACTGTCCGGACTGGCACTGATCAACTTCATCAACAATCATCGGGAAGATAAATCTATGAAAAACATCATTCAACCCGTTAAGGGAACGCGCGATTTCTATCCAGCTGAAAAAGCAGTTATCACCTGGCTGTGGAGCACAATCCGGGAAGTATCGGAATCTTTTGGGTATCAAGAATTTGATGGCCCCTATCTGGAGTCAATCGATCTGTATGCAGCCAAATCTGGCGAAGAGCTGGTCAAAGAGCAGTCATTCGTGTTCCCGGATAAAAACGGTAACCTGATCGCGCTCCGGCCAGAACTGACACCTTCCCTGGTGCGGATGATCGCCCAGAAGCAGCAGCAGCTTTTTTACCCCTTGCGGTGGTGGTCATTCGGCCCTTTTTGGCGCTATGAAAGCCCCCAGAAAGGCCGGGGAAGGGAATTCTTCCAGTGGAACGCCGATTTGATCGGCGTGGACAGCCCGGAAGCCGACGCTGAATTGACAGCCCTGCTGGCCAGCCTGTTCCAGAAAGTGGGACTGGGGCCAGACCAGGTCAAGGTATTTGTCAATAACCGCCGGTTGATGGAAAATGAACTCGCTGAGCTGGGCATCCCCGAAGATCTGCAGGGGTCTGTGTTCCGGGTCATCGATCGCAGGGATAAGCTGAACGACAGCGACTGGAAGGACTACGCCCTGAAGATGGGTCTGAGTGAGAGCCAGTTTTCCGGGGTCCAGGCCCTGCTGTCTGCTGATGACCTGTGGAAAAAATCCCCCGAACTGCCCCGCTTCTTCGAAGCCGCCGACGCCCTGGGCGTTGCTGAGTACGTAGCTTACTCCCCTCGCGTCATCCGCGGGCTGGACTATTACACCGGCACCGTCTTTGAAGCCCAGGCCATCACCTCAAAGGTGCGCCGATCCATCGCCGGCGGCGGCAGGTACGATAACCTGCTGGCGGACGTGGGAGGCCAACCGCTGTCCGGGGTAGGTTTCGCCCTGGGCGACATGGTGCTGAGTGTCATCCTGGATGAGCTTGACTTGCTGCCTCTCAACCGAGACGCTTCCCCGGCCCAGGTGATGGTAACGGTCTTTGATGAGGACTCCCAGCTGGCTGCCTATCAGCTCAGCGCGGAGCTGCGCAAGGCGGGAATCCCTGTCTACACCTATCCCACACCGGATAAACTGGGCAAGCAGTTCAAACACGCTGACAGGATCGGTGCCAGGGTTGCGGTGATCCTGGGACCTGATGAGATCCGCGAGAAGAAGGTGGCTATCAAGGATCTCTCCACCCGGGAGCAGTTCACCTTCCCCCGGGAAGATGCGCCAAAAGCGATTCTGGGCCTGCTTGAAAATGGCCCTAGCGCGTGATATAATTTTTTTGTTATGGCGAGCGTAGCTCAGTCGGTAGAGCACCGCACTGTGGATGCGGCTGTCGCGGGTTCAAGTCCCGTCGCTCGCCCCAAAAAGCCGGCCCTGAGGGCCGGTTTTTATCATTTAATACTGCTTTGAGAATCTGGTTAGAGATCCAAGTCCTGGAAGAGATCCCGTTTTGAAAGGCCTGCTGTCAGAAAACGCCAGAAAGCCTTGAGCGGCGTCAGCCACTGGATGCTGGCCCCATTCACCCTGTTTGTGAGGACTCGCTCAGCCAGGAAAGGCGTCACTGTTTCCACCCGATCTGCCAGGATGTTAAAGATACGCCGGGCGCTCTCCCATTCTTCCGGGGGTCGGCCCCTGTAGCGCTTCAGGATCAGGTCTGTCAGCACCATGCCCGGGCTGAGGGCCCCCACGATGATATCCGTACCTTTCACCTCCGCTGCCAGGCTGTCTGTCAGGTAGTTCAGCGCCCGCTTGGATGTGCCATAGAGCGTCAAACCCTCCACTCTGCGCCCATCGCTTCCCAGACCTTCCATGTTGTAGAACGCGCCCCGACCCTGCTTCTGGAACCCCGCCAGAGCCACTCGGGCGCCATACATGGCGCCGGTTATGTTGGTTTGAACCAGGTCCCTGATCATATCCGGCTCTAACTCCCAGAAAGCTGACTGGGCCTGGGCGATGCCAGCGTTGTTGATCCAAATATCCACTTTCCCAAAACGCTCGACCGCGAAATCCCACAGAGCAGCGACCTGGTTGTAATCCCCCATATCGCAGGGCATACCTGCAATCCTGTCCTGTGGATACACTTCCGCCAACCGCTCCAGGGCTGGATCAACACTCTCTTTTTTTCTGCCATTGATCACAACCTGCTGCCCCAGCCTGAGAAAGTTCTCTGCCAGCCCATATCCGATCCCTCGTGTGCTGCCGGTGATGACTATCGTTTTCAAGTTACACCTCACTAACCCCTGATTTAGAACTAGTTTACCTCAATCTTGCAGGATACGGGATCCTTAAACGATCCCGTATCCTGGCATCCTGAGGTCTTGACGGAAACAGTGCTATATTTTATGATTAACATGTCAGACCTCTTACCACTTAGGAGTCCTCACCAATGTCCTTCACCCCGCCCCAGAAACCTGCCGAATACGCTGAATCTGAACTGCTCAACGCCATCCTGGATGGCACCTTTCCCATAAACAGCAGCCTGCCCAGCGAGCGTGACCTCGCGGATCAACTTGGGGTCACCCGCCCCACTCTCCGGGAAGCCCTGCAGCGGCTTGCCCGCGATGGCTGGCTGGATATCCAGCAGGGAAAGTCCACCCGGGTCAGGGATTACTGGCAGGAAGGCAGCCTGGCAACCCTGTCCGCCCTGGCAGCCTCTCCCCACCACCAATCACCGGATTTTGTGGCCTATCTCCTGGAAATCCGTCTGCTGCTGGCTCCCACCTATACCCGGCAGGCATTAGAAGCCGCTAGCTCCCAAATTGCCGCTTTCCTCAAGGGAGCGGACCTTCGGAGCGGGGAGCCAGCAGCTTTCGCGGCGTTTGACTGGGAACTGCACCACAAACTGACCGGATACGCCAGGAATCCCATCTTCCAGCTGCTGCTGAACGGTTTCGAGGAGTTATACGCCCAGATGGGCCGGACCTACTTCTCATTTGAGGAATGCCGTTCCGAATCCCAGAAATTTTACCGGCGCCTGCTGGAATGCGCGGAATCTTGCGATCTCGATAGAGCAGAGAACCTTCTGCGCCAAACTATGCGAGGAAGCCTGGATCTATGGCTCCGGCTGGGAGGTCAAGCATGAAAAGATGGTTCGGCTGGGGCAGCGCCCAAACCGATTATCCCCTCCCGGAAACCGCCCGGGGCTATCTGGAAGACTGGCTTGGTCCCCTGCCTACCCTGCCCCCTGCAGACCTGGAATCCACTCTGGCTGGAGTTCCGGTTTCTGAACTGCCCCACCACTCTCTCATCCACACTGAGCCAGAAACACGGCTGCGCCACGCCAGGGGCCAGAGCCTGCCAGACTGGGTAGCCCTGAGCCACAATCGGGTGAACACCTTCCCGGACGGAGTCGCCTTTCCAGAAAGCACGGAGGAGCTGTCCCCCTTACTGGCTTTCGCCCAGGAGCAGGGTGCTGTGGTCATCCCCTACGGTGGGGGGACGAGCGTGGTGGGCCATATCAATCCCCTTCCCGACAGCGGACCCAACCTGACAATTTCCCTTGAGAAATTGGATCAACTCACCAAGCTAGATGAATACAGCCATCTGGCTGAATTCGAGGCGGGAGTCACTGGACCGGCCCTGGAAGCTGCCCTGGAACCCTATGGCTACACCCTGGGGCATTTTCCCCAATCCTTTGAGTATTCGACCCTGGGCGGCTGGATCGCCAGCCGTTCTTCCGGCCAGCAGTCCTATTATTACGGCCGCATCGAGGACCTGTTCGCCGGGGGAGAAGTCGAGACTCCCCGCGGCAAATTGGTCCTGCCCACCTTTCCAGCCTCGGCAGCTGGACCCGACCTCCGGGAATGGGTGCTTGGATCCGAAGGGCGCCTGGGGGTCATCGCCAAAGCGCAGGTCCGAATCCGTCCCCGTCCCCAAAAAGAAGGCTTCTACGGGGTCTTCTTCCCCTCCTGGGAATCTGGGTCTGACGCCCTGCGGACCCTGACCCAGAGTGGTATCCCGGTCTCCATGCTGCGGCTCAGCAATCCCCTCGAAACCGAGACCACCTTGATCCTTTCCGGTAAATCCTGGATCGATCTGGCTGATCGCGGCTTAAGGCTGATCGGACAGGGAGACCAGCGCTGCCTGCTGATCTTTGGGGTCACCGGTTCTCCTCAATTGACTGCCCTCGCCAGGCGGAGGACCCGGGCCATTTGCCGATCCTTTGGCGGCGTTTTTGTGGGCGAGATCGTCGGGCGTACCTGGGAAAAGAGCCGCTTCTACTCCCCCTATTTGCGGAACACGCTCTGGGAAGCTGGCGTGGCGGTGGACACGCTGGAGACCGCCCTGCCCTGGGCGCAGGTCAGTGAAGCCTCCCGGGCCATCCCCGGATCGATCAGCAGCGCCATCGAACAGTTCGATGAGAAAGCCCTGGTGATGACCCACCTTTCCCACGTTTATCAGGATGGAGCCAGCATCTATACTACCTTCTTGTTCCGCAGGACAGCGGACCCGGATCAGCTCCTGGAACGCTGGGGAGCCATGAAGAAGGCTGCCAGCCAGGAGATCCAGGCCTTCGGAGGGACCATCTCCCACCAGCACGGCGTAGGGGTGGACCACAAAACCTATCTGCCGGCTGAAAAAGGATCCCTGGGGATGGAAGCCATCCGGTCCGCCGCAGGTACCTTTGATCCGGATGGGATCTTGAATCCTGGAAAATTATTCGATTAGCAATCAAGTATGGTATTGGTAAAGGAACAGTATGGTTTGGAACAAAGGCTGGCGGGAAAGGGCCTGGAGCGACCTGGATCAGCCCTGGGATTTGATCATCATCGGCGGCGGGATCACCGGCGCGGGTGTGTTCCGCCAGGCAGTTCAGTCAGGTTTGAAAACGCTGCTGGTAGAAGCCCATGATTTTGGATCCGGGACATCCAGCCGCTCCTCCAAGCTGGTTCACGGCGGTTTGCGCTATTTACAAACAGCCCAGCTGAAATTGACCCTGGAATCTGTCCGGGAACGGGAATATCTCCTTAAACAGGGCCGGGGGCTGGTCAATCCGTTGAATTTCCTGTATGCGAGGCAAAGAGGGGACTATATGCCAGGCTGGATGTTTGGCCTGGGTCTCTGCGCCTATGACCTCATGGCCCGCCAATGGCAGCACAGGTCTTACGACAACCACGATCTGAGGGAACTCTGCCCCCTTCTCACCAGTCCGAAACTGCGCGGCGGCTACCGCTTTTTTGACGCCCAGACTGATGATGCCCGCCTGGTGCTGCGCCTGATCCGCGAATCGGTGGAGATGGGCGGTGTGGCTTTGAATTATGCCCGGGTAGGTCATCTGCTGAAAACCCGGGATGAATACGCCAGGGGCGTTGCCCTGCGGGACACGTCCGGGGAAACGGACAAAAAGGTTGAGGTGAAAGCCAGGGTGGTTATTAACGCCACCGGCGTCTGGGTGGATGAGCTCAGAAAGGAGATCGGCCGCCCTGCCCGGATGCGACCTTTGCGGGGAAGCCACCTTGTCCTCCAGCGCGAGCGCCTTCCACTCAGCAGAGCGGTCACTTTCCTGCACCCCCAGGACGGACGGCCTGTTTTCGCCCTGCCCTGGGAAGGCGTGATCCTTTTTGGCACTACCGACATCGATCATCCTGATGGCCTGGAAATAGATCCTTCAATCAGTTCTGGAGAAGTGGACTATCTGCTGGAAGGGCTCCAGGCTGTGTTTCCCGGCCAGGAGCTGGATTACCAGGATATCACCGCGACCTTTGCCGGGCTGCGCCCGGTGGTGAATACCGGCAAGAGCGACCCTTCCAAAGAATCCCGCGAATACGCGGTCTGGGACGAAAAGGGGCTGATCACGGTCGCAGGAGGAAAGCTGACCACCTTCCGCCTGATGGCCCGGGACACACTCAAAAAAGCCCGCCGCTATCTGTCCACTAATGGTTTTAATCACCAGCAGCCGGCACTGCTCCCCCACAGGGAAGGTGTGGAAGCGCTATCCTTCAGAAAATATTATTCCCCCTCCCAGCAGATACGGCTCCTGGGGCGCTACAGCGGCGATATACTGGCAGGACTTTCCGCCGTGGACCCGCTGGAGCACCAGCCCATTCCGGGCACGCCCTATACCTGGGCGGAGCTGGGAGAGATCGCACCCCGGGAAGCCGTGATTCACCTCGACGACCTGCTGCTCCGCAGGCTCAGGTTAGGCCTGCTGGTCCCTGCAGGCGGAAGTGCCTTATTGCCGCAGCTCGGTGAAGTGATCCGCCCGGCGCTGGGCTGGTCTGACACTCACTGGAACCAGGAGACCCGGGCTTATTTGAAATTGATCCAGTCTGCCTATCAGGCCGGATGATCACAGGATTCATCAGGATCAGGTTATCATTATTGCGGGGATCTTGAACATACCCCGGGAGATGAGTATGGCAGAAAATCTACTGTCCATTGACAACGGCACCCAAAGCGTGCGGGCGATGCTTTTCAGCCCGCAGGGGGACCTGCTCCACATCAAGCAGATTCCCATCGAACCTTATTATTCCACAGCACCCGGGCTGGCGGAACAAGACCCGGAAGTGTTCTGGGGAGCTGTTTGCGATGCCTGCCAGGGCCTGTGGGAGGAGGGCGCGGACAAGTCCAGCATCGCTGCTGCAGCCCTCACTACCCAGCGGTCCACAGTGCTCAACGTAGACCGTGACGGGGTCCCACTCCGACCGGCTATCAGCTGGCTGGATCAGCGCCGCACGGAAGGGCTGAAACCCCTGGGCGGCTTGTGGGGCGCGGCCTTCCAGATCATTGGCGCGGCAGGGACGGTGGCTTACCTGCAGGCTGAGGCCGAGGCCAACTGGATCCAAACCCACCAGCCCGAGATCTGGGATGCGACCTATAAATATCTCTTCCTGTCCGGTTTCCTCACCCACTGCTTGACCGGCCGTTTCGTGGATTCGGTCGCCTGCCAGGTGGGGTACGTGCCTTTCGATTACAAAAATCAAGCCTGGTCTAAAAAGTGGGATTGGAAATGGCAGGCCGTACCGGTAAAACCTGACTTGCTCCCGGAGCTGGTCCCGGTGGGCGAGATCCTGGGAGAGATCACCCCCCAGGCAGCTGACGCCACCGGAATTCCAGCCGGACTGCCCCTCATCGCCGCCGCGGCGGACAAAGCCACCGAGGTGCTGGGCGCCGGATGCCTGCGGCCGGAGCTGGGCTGCCTGAGCTACGGGTCTTCCGCCACCCTCAACACCACCCATACCAGGTATATTGAGATCATCCCCCTCATACCCCCCTACCCGGCCGCGGTCCCGGGTGCCTACAACCTGGAGATCCAGATCTTCCGCGGTTACTGGATGGTCTCCTGGTTCAAGCAGGAATTCGGACTGCGGGAGCAGAAATTGGCCGACCAGCAGGGGATCCAGCCCGAGGACCTCTTCGATGACCTGGTGCACGCTGTCCCGCCCGGTTCGGACGGCCTGGTGCTGCAGCCCTACTGGTCCCCGGGGCTGCGCTTCCCGGGTCCGGAAGCCCGGGGGGCGATGATCGGCTTCAGCGACACCCACACCCGGGCCCATATCTACCGGGCGATCCTGGAGGGCCTGGCCTACGCCCTGCGGGAAGCCTCCGAGAAATCGGACCGGCGCAGCAAGGTCCCCATCCGGGAGCTGCGTGTGGCCGGCGGCGGCAGCCAGAGCGACGCTGCCCTGCAGCTGACCGCGGACATCTTTGGGCTGCCGGTTTCCCGGCCCCACCTCTATGAGACCTCGGGGCTGGGCGCGGCCATCGACGCTGCGGTCGGCGTGGGCCTGCACCCGGATTTTGACGCCGGGGTAGCGGCCATGACCCGGGTTGGGGAAACTTTTCTGCCGGATCCTGCGGCGCAGTCGGTCTATGATGAGCTCTATAATCGAGTCTATAAAAACATGTACCGCCAGCTGCGGCCGCTCTATAAAGCCATGCCCCCCCGCTGAGAGAATTTCGCCTGTTTTTTCCAAGAAATTCAGCACAAAAAGGGGGTTGAGATTGACAAAGCACCCCCCTCATAGTACACTATTTCCCGTCCTGGCGAGGTAGCTCAGTGGTAGAGCAGGGGACTCATAAGCCCTTGGTCGGCGGTTCAAATCCGCCCCTCGCCATTTAGTGAAAAAATAAGGGGAAAAACGCACACTCAAATGAGTGTGTGTTGTGTTTAAGGCATCTTATACACAAGGGACTCTCGTAAAAACAAATTCAATTCTCTAAAATTGAAAAGAATCATAACAACAGATTTATCAGCGAAGTATGGGATCCGAGTGGCTTAAATCATACTTGGGCATCAGGAGATCTCAACCACTGCCCGGTATGCTTGGGGAGATAAAGACAGGGCATTTGAGTTTGCAGCAGATCGACTGTAATAAGTCAGTCAGACAAAAAAAGTTTGGGGTAATTGGTTCATAGGAGGGGATCGTGTTCAGCGTGTATTAAGAAGGTTTACCAAATTTCTTATTTCAATAGTTCTGAAATCACATCAGCGGCTTGGCCCAGAGCTATAACTAGCTGCACAGCTGCACTAAAGTCTTGGAGGAGAGCCTTTGCCTTACCGATATGATCCAAAATATTTGATTTCCGAGGTTTAGGGGCTTTCAACTCTTTCACTGCATTTGATAATTCAGCACTAGCTTTGTCAGATGCTTCGGCTGGTATGGCACCAGCGTTCTTTGCTTTGTCTAATTCTTCCTTTAACTTCGTTAATTCTTCTGCAAATTGAATATTAGATTCCGCCTTTTCAATATTAATATTTCCGGCAGCATTGAATTGGTAATCTACGCTTTGGCCCCTTTGATCAAAAATAGTCACGTCTCCTCCGTCTGGGTTGTTGTAAATCGTTAGTTGCACTAGTTGACTGACCTGGTTTTCTGGGGGAGGTGGAGATTCGGGATTCCAGTTCTTAGACAATTTCAGTATAAAATCTAACAATCTATTCCGAACACTATCGAGTATTTGGAGAAAATCATATGCCCCCACAGCATAATGAAGTTCGGCATATCCATATCCACCTTCTGAGACATGTTGATTAACAAGTGCAACAAAATTTGTGGGCAATTGGATACTCATATCATCACTCATTTTAGAGAGCTCTTCAATTGTTCGGATTCCATCCCAAGCACGATACTGCGACAAAAAGTCCACAAGATCCTCATCCGAAATCTTGAATAAAGGGACTCCGTGGTTCTTAACCGTCCAAACGCCATTTGTCCAAGTACCTGATGTAACGGTAGCTATAATTCGATAATTTGGAAGAGTGCTAGCATCCTTATACCCATCAAGTTCACTTGAAACCCATTCAGTGAGGTCACTACTATCTAACTGGGAGGCAAGGACTTTAGCCTCTCGCAAGATTGATGATAAAGGATATTCAGGGTCAATAATGTGGGCTTGAATCTGATTGATCAATTTACTACCTCTCACTGAGAAAACATAACTAACTGCATCTTACATATTTTTCCAAAATCCCTACATTGCTGAATTTTTATGTACTTTATTCAGAAATAAGACCGCTACCTCAGATACTATGCGATTACACTCCACACAATTATTCTATTGTTTAGATTTCCTCCATCCGTTCTGTCTCGCTTCTTCCTCAGTACAAAACCAACGTTCACCGTAGTCAGGACTTATTTTTGTCACACTATAGAATTCTTGCCAAGGTATGTGGTAGATCCTCTCGCCTGTATTGATCGAAATATTGCCCTTAATGTCACATCCATCTTTATGATAAGTGCAACCATTTGGGCAACCGCTTGACGAGCTTGAATAGTTAGAATTCCCATAATCATCATCGAATTCTTGAAGCTCTGCTGACGCTGTTTCGCTATACGAATCGTACAATGCTTCCTTATACGTATCGTACATCTCTCCTTCGATTTCTAACTCATCCACCTCATGTTGCAATTCGTATCCTTCATTGTACGTGTCGAAAGGATATGGACTACCACAACCCGTAAGAATACTTATTGAAAATAAAATAAATAAGACCTTCCTCATTAGCCTCTCCATCATCTTTGCGTTGATAGAAACTCCTCGTTCAATCCTAATAATAAAGTGTTCATACATTCACATTATAAATGACTTCTGAGCAGGCCATTCATAGTCTTTTCAGGATTGTTAGCATGGATAAATCCTCTTCAACCTCATGCTATACTCATTACTAGTGTACGTTATTTGTTATGCTTTCTTGAACCAAAACCGTATACAAGGACAAAAGCCAAAATAAGTGGAGAGGTATTCAATGAAGAAATGTCCCTACTGTGCAGAGGAAATTCAAGACGAGGCGATTCTGTGCAGATATTGCAAGGGTAATCTTGAGAAGGATACAACCGCACAAAAGACCAACAATGATTATTATGCCATCCTAGAAAAGAGAATTGAGGAACTATTGATCCAATTCAAGGATTTATCCGATAAAGATAAGAAGAATTACCCTTTAAGTATCAACAGAAGACCAGGGGCAATCGTTAATTTTGTAAAATACTTTGAAGAGGGAACTAAGGAAGAATGGACTAGCAATACAGCTGGGTGTTGCCTATATTGGATGCTAGGTGCATATGAAGAACAAGCTGATGAGATGGAGCAGGTTCTTGCGGGGGCATTAAGTAATGATACATCCAAGTATGATTACACAAATGATGAAGTCTTGATGGGAACAGCATTGGTTTTACTACGGGCTTCTGATGAAAAATTGCTTGATCAAGATTTCTCAATGATCGATGTTTATCAAAAAGGATTGAGAGCTGGAAGACGAGCTCGGTTTATTAGGGGTTTTTCACTATTTGGCGCAGTCGCAAATATTCTTTCATCACCAAAATTTAAGTTTAAAGAGGGTTCAACAATTTGGCATATTATGAGAAGGGCTTACGCAGAAACAGAAGCCAGAGCAATCTACCAATCAGTAAAAGAAACGCTATGAGGTCCATAGCCTAGATGAAATAATGAAATGAGAAATAACTCAAATTCTATAAGATCTATAATTTCGATTAGGAAGTAGGTTGTTGTCTTCAAGGAGAGATTATGGCTTATTGCAAAAATATCGATGAAATTTCGCGGTACCAAAAAGTAATAGGTGCTTTATTCTTAACTTTATTTCTAACAATCGGTTGTTCTTCCAACAAACCGAGCAAGCCAATTGAATATGAAATCGTAATGTTTAAATTTGACTCTCGAGGAAAAGATTGCTCAGGTGTTACTTATCAGTGGATGACCGATCTCGGAGTCTCAACTACTTGCCGCGAACGTCTTAGCGTTTCCTATCCTAATGACTGCCCTACTCCAAAAGGGATAAACGAAAGACTTAGCAGAGGTAATCCTCCTTCATCCTCGATTATGGTCAGTCAGACCTCCGATTGCATGGTGAGTTGCGAGATCTGGCATAATAGTGAACTACTTGATAAAGATTCGGGTGATCTCATAGCAAGTTGCAGTGCTTCAATTCCTTAAAAAGGAAGAAATTAATTCAAGGAAACCTCCAAGAATTGAGTTAGCATGAGGAGAATAGATATATCCAATAA